>JAQBHL010000257.1:0-60069 GCA_032127745.1 Acidobacteriota bacterium | reverse complement strand
TTATCGAGGCCGATGGGGGGCGCCTTTGAAAGCGGTGGCGCCTCCGCGACCGTGGGACCGGGCGCGGAGGCCAAGATCTCCTTGAAACCGGGCTGAGGGAGGCGGGGAGGAGGAGCTTTCGCGAACTCCCTCAATTCGGCAGGGGGAGGAAGGCGGGCCAGAAGAGCGGAGAAGGGCCCGGTGGCCCGCGCCGGCCCCGCAACCGGCGCGCTGGCCGCCGTTTTGGGCGCGGCTTCGAGGGTCGCGGTCAACTCCGAGCGCAGCCACTCGGGCGGTTTGGAAGGTTTTGCAGCTTCTTCATGTTGCCGGGGCGCGGCGCGAGTGAATAGGCGACGATCGATCTCGCTGGTGCTCACCCCTACGACCTCGCGGTCGGATTCGGGCGCCTCGGCTTCAGTTTCAGGCTCCGGCCGGGGGCTCGGCCGATCGATTTCGCTGGTCTTGGTCAGGTCATACACCATCGCCCTCCCGAGTTTTGCGGTGAAGTCTTCATGGTCCGTCAGGGAGAAGTGCGGGGGAACAGTTTCGATCCCGGCCAGACTGGGGGTGCTGGGGGCCTCTCGGTAGGCGCTCGGCGAGGTCTGGCTCTTGGGATTCGGCCCGGGCGCGGGGTCCGGATTGCGGGCATCCGTTTTTGAGGCGGCGTCCCGCAGCATGGAAGCGAAGCCGAACTCCTCCGCGGACGGCCCGGGGATCGCCTCGGCCTGCCGGGGGATCGGCTCGATCCGCCGGGGGATCGCCTCGACCAGCCGGGGAGAGATTTCGAGGTTGTCCTGGGGAGCCTCAAGGACCGCGTCCGGCGGATTGGCCGGGGGCGCGGGCGAGAAGATTTCCAGATCCGTGAACGAGGCATCCCGGGCGTCGACCACGGCCAGGGCCTCGGGACGGGAGGGCGCCGGCCGGCTCGGGACGGATCTGCCTCTCGAATCGACCGAGGCCACGATGTCGAGAATGCTGCTCCTCTGAAGTTCGGCGGTCGAGAAGTTTCGGGCCGAGAAGGGCTTTAGTCCGGCCTCCGGAGAGGCTCCCTCCGACGATCGGGTGGGGGGGATGGACCGATCTTGAGCCGATTTGCCCGGGGCCGGCAACGTCTCGGGCGGCTCCCATTCGAACGATTCGCGCTTCTCGGCCGGGGCTGGCGCCGAGGGCGGGCGCGATGGGGCCGGCCTGGGCTTTGGCGTCTCCGGCACCGATTCGAGAAAGAAGTCCCGAACGCTGTTGACGACCTTGTTGAAGACACTCATCGCTTTGGTTAGGGGGAAACTCGCTCAACCTTGTTACAGGAGTGGAGCGAAAGGGAGTGTAGCAAGTTGGCGGAACCTTCTGTCAACCGACCCGGCGCAGGTTTTGTCTCACCCTTTCCAGAATGAGGGGACCCGGATCGGCCCGTCATGGGCGAAAATAGAGCGAATGTACTGCGAGCTTCATGCGGCATCCGCTTTCTCTTTTCTCAGAGGCTCTTCGAGCCCCGAGGAGCTCGTGGCTCAGGCCGCCCGGATGGGTCACGGTGTGGCCGGTCTCGCCGATCGAGACGGCCTGGCCGGCGCCCCGCGGTTTTTCCAGGCCGCGAAGAAGGCCGGAGTTCGTCCCGTGGTTGGCGCCGAGGTGTCCTTGACGAGGCCGGGGGGAGACTCGTTCGTGACCCTTCTGGTGGAGAGTCGCGAGGGGTACCGGAACTTAAGTCGCCTCCTGACTTCACGGGCCGGATCAGGGGCGCCGGGCCTTTCTGGTCGTGGCTTGTGTGAGTCTGGCCTCCCCGGTCCAGGTCTGGATGATCCTGATTCGTTGAAGGGCCTCGTGGCTCTCTCCTCTCAGCCGGAGGTGGTCGATTCGCTTCTCCCGCTCTTCGGCAAAAGCCGGACGTTCGTCGAAGTTCAGCGGCATCTCACGCGGAGGAGCCACCGCGATTCGCTCAGCGCTCTCGACCTGGCGGAGGCGCGCGGCCTTCAGGCCGTCGCCACCAACGGCGTTGTGCATGCGCGACCCGAGGGTCGCCGGCTGGTCGACGTCTTCACCTGCCTCCGCCATCACACCACCCTGTCCCGGGCGGGCCGGCTCCTTTCGGAGAACGCCGAGCGCCATCTCAAAAAGCCGGCCGACATGCAGTCGCTCTTCGCCGATCGTCCCGATGTTCTTCGAAACACCGAGGCTCTGGCCGACCGGCTGCGCTTCACTCTCGACGATCTGGGCTATCGCTTTCCCGACTACCCGCTGCCGCCGGGAGAAACCAGTGATTCATTCCTGCGCGCCATCGCCGAAGCGGGCGCTCATGACCGTTATCGGCCGTATCACGATCGCGCGCGCGCCCAGATCGAGAAGGAGCTCACGGTCATTGCTAAACTGGGTCTCGCCGGTTACTTCCTCATCGTCTGGGATCTCATGCAGTTCTGCCGGGCCGAGGGGATTCTGGCCCAGGGCCGCGGGTCGGCCGCGAACAGCGCCGTCTGCTACAGCCTCGGCATCACCGCCGTCGATCCGGTGGGCATGGAACTGCTGTTCGAGCGCTTTCTTTCCGAGGAGCGCGGAGAGTGGCCCGACATCGATATCGACCTGCCCTCCGGCGATCGGCGCGAGAAGGTCATCCAGCATGTCTACGCGAAGTACGGACCGCACGGCGCGGCCATGACCGCCAACGTCATCACCTATCGCGAGAAGAGCGCGTCGCGCGAGATCGGCAAAGTGCTGGAACTGCCCGACGAGATGATCGACGAGGTCTCGCGGCAGATGCGGCGGTTCGAATGGCACGACACCAAAGACACCTTCGACGCCCGCCTCAAACGGGCGGGGGTGGACCCTGACGACCTTCGGCTCAAGGTCTTCGCCCGATTGTTCCACGACATCCAGGATCTGCCGCGCCACCTCGGTCAGCATTCGGGCGGCATGATCGTGGCCCAGGGCCGGCTCGACGAGGTGGTGCCGCTCCAGCCCGCGTCGATGCCGGGCCGCACCATCGTCCAGTGGGACAAGGAAGACTGCGCCGACCTCGGCATCATCAAGGTCGATCTGCTCGGCCTCGGCATGATGGCGGCCCTGCAGGACACCATCTCCATCCTGTCGAGCACCGGCGTCGACATCGATCTCGCTCACCTGCCGCCCGATGATCCGAAAACCTACGCCATGCTGCGCGCCGCCGACACCGTGGGCGTCTTTCAGGTGGAAAGCCGGGCCCAGATGGCGACCCTCCCGCGGATGAAGCCCGAGCGTTTCTACGACCTGGTGGTCGAGGTGGCCATCATCCGCCCCGGGCCCATCGTGGGTCAGATGGTCCATCCGTATCTCGACCGGCGCGCCGGCCGGAAGCCGGTTGAGTATCCGCATCCTTCGCTGGAACCCATTCTGAAACGAACCCTGGGCGTGCCCTTGTTCCAGGAGCAGCTTCTGCGCATGGCCATGACCGTGGCCGGTTTCACCGGAGGCGAGGCCGAGGAACTTCGTCGCGCCATGGGTTTCAAGCGGTCCGAGAAGCGCATGGCCGAGATCGAGGCCAAGCTGCGCGCGGGAATGGGGAGGAACGGCATTCAAGACCACGTTCAGGACCAGATCGTCAAGTCCATCGCGTCCTTCGCCCTCTATGGCTTTCCCGAGTCGCATGCCGCGAGCTTCGCCCTTATCGCCTATGCGAGCGCCTACCTGCGCGCCCATCATCACGCGGCCTTCGTCTGCGCCCTGCTCAACAACCAGCCCATGGGCTTCTACCATCCGATGACTCTGGTGAAGGACGCGCAGCGCCACGGTGTGAAGTTCCTGCCCGTCGATGTCACCCGGAGCGATGTGATCTGCACTCTGGAGAGCGGGCGACTCCGGCTGGGCTTCAATTACGTCACCAGCCTGCGCGCCCCGGCCGCGGGCTCCATCGTCGAGGAGCGGATCCGGCGGCCATTTGCTTCCATCGAAGACTTCGCCCGGCGTACGAAACTGCACGCCGACGAACTGGAACGCCTGGCTTCGATCGGCGCTTTCGCTCCTTTCGATCGGACGCGTCGCGACGCTTTGTGGCAGGTGGCGACGCTGGGCCGGACGGTCGGGCCCTTGTTCGAAGCGACCATCGACATCGACCCCGCGCCGTCATGGCGAGGAGGGCAAGGAATTGCATCCGAGCCCGCCCGCCTGCCCTTGGGGCACGAAGCAATCTCGCCATTGCCCCCGATGTCGACTCTCGACCGCCTGCGCGCGGATATCACCGGCACCGATCTCACCATCGGTCCCCATCCGGTGGCCCGGTTCCGCGACCTGCTGCGGGAGGCGGACGTCCTGCGCGCGGTCGATCTTCCGTATCGGCGCGACGGCGATTTCGTCCGGGTGGCGGGTGCGGTGATCTGCCGCCAGCGCCCGGGCACGGCCAAGGGCTTCTTGTTCCTGACCCTCGAGGACGAGACCGGTCTCGTCAACGTCATCGTGCGTCCCGATCAGTTCGACCGGTTCCGGAAGCTGCTCATCGATGCCCCGCTCCTTCGAGTGGACGGCGTGCTTCAGGCCAAAGAAGGAGTCACGGTGAGGGCCATGAACGTGCGCCTTATTCACGAAGAGCCGGAAGAGGCCCTTCCGGAGATTCCGGTGCGGAGTTTCCGGTGAAGGCGTTTATCTTGAGGAGCACACCGCCCGGGGCCGAAACCAGAAAATGACCAAATTCAGATCCGTTTTTGTTTGCCAGGCCTGCGGTTTCCAGAGCTCGAAGTGGCTGGGCCGCTGTCCCGAGTGCGGCGACTGGAATACGTTTGTCGAAGAACGCGAGGAGATCCTGAGCGCCAAGGCGGCGAAGCAGCAGCGCGTTCTTTCAGAAACGCTGGCCCGGCCCAAGCCCTACGACATGGTGGACGCGGGCGATGCGCCGCGCTTTCCCTCCGGCATCGGCGAGTTCGATCGCGTCCTCGGCGGCGGCGTGGTCCCCGGATCGCTGGTGCTGATCGGCGGCGAACCGGGCATCGGCAAGAGCACGCTCCTCCTTCAGGTGGCGCAGTTGCTCGCCCGCTCCGGAGGCGCCGTTCTCTATGTTTCCGGCGAGGAGTCGGAGCGGCAGATCAAGCTCCGCGGCGACCGTCTGGGGCTGACCGGAGGCGCCCTGTTCCTGATGTCCGAGACCTCGCTGGAAAACATCCTTGAGCAGGTCGACGTGATGAAGCCGTCCTCGCTGGTCATCGATTCCGTCCAGACCATCTATTCGTCCAAGTTCGCGTCCGCCCCCGGCTCCATATCGCAGGTCCGGGAGGTGGCGATGCAACTCCTCTTCCTGGCCAAGGCGCGGGGCATCACCACCTTCATCATCGGACACGTCACCAAGGACGGGTCGCTCGCCGGTCCCAAGTCCCTCGAGCACATCGTCGACACCGTTCTCTATTTCGAGGGTCAGAAGAACCACCACCATCGCGTGGTGCGCGCGGTGAAGAACCGGTTCGGGTCGGTGAGCGAACTCGGCGTGTTCGAAATGACCGGCGCCGGTCTGATTCCGGTCTCGAACCCCTCGGCGCTCTTTCTCTCCGAGCGGCTCGCCGGCTCTCCGGGCTCGGCGGTGGTGGCCACGGTTGAAGGAACGAGGACCATGCTGGTCGAGGTCCAGGCCCTGGTCACCAGCGCCTCCTTTGGATCGCCTCGTCGCATGGCCCTCGGACTCGACCGTGATCGAACCTCGCTCCTGCTTGCGGTTCTCGAGAAGCGGGCGGGTTACCCCCTGGCCGACCAGGACGTTCACGTCAGTGTGGTGGGCGGTCTCGAGGTGGAAGAGCCCGCGGTCGATCTGGGCATCGCGGCCGCGGTTATCTCGTCCTTCACCAACAAGCCCGTGCCCGAGAAGACCGCGGTGTTCGGCGAGATCGGTCTGGGCGGCGAACTGAGGTCCGCGGGTCAGGCCGCGCTCCGGCTTCGGGAGGTGGCTCAGATGGGCTTCGAGCGCTGCGTCATTCCCGCCGCCGGGGGCTCGATTTCCACCGCCGAGTTTCCCTCATCGCTCAGGATCCACGCGGTGCGCACCCTGGACGAGGCCCTGCAGATTATCTTCTAGAGGCAGCTGCTGGCATAGACTCCGCGGTCCTTCTCATGACCGCCGCCGCCGCCAAAGAGCCCCTTTTCACCGGGCCGTTCATCACCATGTGGGCGTTCTCGTTCGCGGTGTTCCTTTCCCTGTTCATGCTTCTCCCCGTGGTGCCTTTTCAGGTGTTGGCCGAGGGCGGGACGGAGACGGAAGCCGGGCTGTTCATGGGACTCCTCACCTACTCGTCCGGTCTTTCCGCCCTCTTCACCGGTGCTTTGTCCGATCACATCGGCCGGCGGAAGCAGTTGATCATCTGCGCGGTCGGGATCGTCCTGTGCGTTTTGCTCTACGGCGTCCTTTCCAATCTGCCGCGCCTCGTCTTCGTGACCCTGCATGGAATCTTCTGGTCCGGTCTGCTCCTCGCCTCCTCCGCCCACGTCACCAGCGTGATACCGCCGGCCCGTCGCGCCGAGGGCCTGGGTTACTGGGGAATGGCCGCGCTCCTCGCCGTCACCGTGGCTCCCACCGTCGGCTTCGCGATCTACGAGCACGGCTGGCTGGCTCTGTGTCTCTCCGTGGCGGTCATGAACGTGGTCATGGGAATCATCGTCTGGTCGATCGAGGATCGCCACCAAAGCCTTCCCGGCTGGCCGACCTCCCGGGACCTGACCCGCTCGCTCAATTTCAGCGTGCTGCGGATCTCCCTCTCCCTGTTCCTCTACTCGTTCGGGTTCGGCGCCGTCACCTCTTTCGCCGCGCTGGCCGCGGAAGCGCGCGGGATCGCCCCCAGGGAGGTCTTCCTCACCACCATGGCCTTCACGACCTTTCTCTCCCGCCCGGTGCTCTCGCCCTTCCTCGATCGGCTGGGTCACGCGCGCATGTTCAGGGTTTTCGTGGCCATGATCCCGGTGGGTCTCGCCCTTCTCTGCGTTGCCCACAGCCGGCCGGTGATGGTGGTTTCGGCCATGGTCTTTGGCCTCGCCTACGGTAACTGCCATCCTGCCTTCACCGCCTACATCATGGGCCGGGTCGACGAGCGCGGCCGGGGCGGGGCCTTTGGAGGGATCCTGGCCGCCTTCGACGTGGGCATTGGCACCGGCTCGATCCTGTCCGGCATCCTGGTCCACCGCTTCGGCTTCGGGGTGGCCTTCGGAGCCGCCACCCTCCTCTCCGCCCTGTCGCTTCCGTACTTCAACTGGGCCCGGGAACGATTTGAGCGGGATAATGCGGCCCGTCCGCTGGGCGTGAGGACGGCCGTGTCTGTCTAGAGTCGAAAGCACCCGCTGATCCAACCATGAGCCCCTCGTCTTCTTCCCGTCCCCTCGCCGTGGTCTGCCTGTCCGGAGGCATGGATTCGGCCGTGACTGCGGCTCTCGCCCGAAAGGTCCACGAAATCGCCGTCCTTCACGCCAACTACGGGCAGCGGACCGAAGCCCGCGAACTCTCGAGCTTCCTGGCCCTCGCCGATCGATTTGGGATCGAGCCCGAGCGCCGGTTGGTGGTGGACTTCACCTCGCTTCGGCAGATCGGCGGAAGCAGTCTGACCGACCTGTCGATCGCGGTGCGCCACGGAGATCCGGAGGAGGGAGTGGTGCCCAGTTCCTACGTGCCCTTCCGGAACGCCCATCTTCTGGCCGCGGCCACGAGCTGGGCTGAAGTCATCGGGGCGACCAGGATCTTCGTGGGCGCGGTCGAGGCGGATTCCTCGGGGTATCCGGACTGTCGTCCCGCGTTCTTTCAGGCCTTCGCGGAAGCGATTCGGCTGGGCACCCGCGCCGACACGAGAGTCGTCATTGAAACGCCGGTGATCACCATGAGCAAGGCGGACATCATCAAGGAAGGCCTCGGTCTGGCCGTGCCGTTCGAACTCACCTGGTCGTGCTACGAATCGAATGGCGAGGCGTGCGGGGAGTGCGAAAGCTGCCGGCTCCGGCTGGCCGCCTTTGCAAAAGTTGGCTCGACCGATCCGATCCGCTATCGCGCTCCAGAATCCGCCTAAAATAGCCGGAGACTCGTCCAAAGTTTCGAATAGGAGAAATCATATGAAGCGTCCTCTGACCGCCCTGGCGGTTCTGCTGGTTTCCGGATCCATGGCCTTCGCTCAAACCGGAGGCGTCCGGGGCAAGATCCTGGACGACAAGGGCAAGCCCCTGGAAGGCGTTGCGGTGAAGATGGAGTTCGAGGGCGGGATTACCCTCACCTTCGACACCAAGACAAACAAGAAGGGCGAGTTCATCCAGATAGGCCTTCGCCCGGGGACTTGGAAGTTCACCTACACCAAGGAAGGATTCGGTCCGTTCGTATCCCCCTATCGGATCTCGCTCGGATCCGCGACCGCCCTGCCCGACATGCAACTGATCCCGGCGGGCGCGGGAGGAGGCTTGGGCCCTGGCGAGGACCTGAAGACGATCTTTGGCGCCGCGGTGGCAAAGTTGCAGGCGGGCGACATGGATGGCGCCATTGCCGCTTTCGACGACATCATCGAGAAGAACCCCAATCTCTCGGAGGCCTACTACAACAAGGGGTTTGCCCTGTTCCAGAAGAAAGACTACGCGGCCGCCGAGGCTTCGTTGAAGCGGGCGCTTGAAGTGAAGGCCGATTACGGTGATGCTCGGGTGCTGCTCTCGAACATCTACGCCGCCCAGGGCTTGAAGGACAAGGCGGTGGAGGTGATGTCGGGCGGCGCCGCCGGGGGCGATCCGAAACAGCTCTTCAACCTCGCCCTCGCCCTTCTGAACAACGGCGAGAATGACGAAGCCACCGAGGCGTTCTTGAAGGTGGAGGCCGCCGATCCGTCGAATTCGGAGGCTCAGTACTACCTCGCGACCGCGGCCCTGCAGGGCGGCCGGACCGAGGAATGCGTGACCCGGCTCGAGAAGTACCTGGCCCTGGGTCCGAAGAACGATCAGAACAAGGCCACCGCCGACGGCCTCCTCGCCGCCCTCAAGAAGAAGTAGCGCCGTCTCTTCGCGTTGATAATCGCCGCTCGTCTCGCCGCCATTCGCGAACGCATAACGGCGGCGACCCTGCGCGCGGGCCGCGACCCGGGGACCGTGGGTCTGGTCGCGGTCAGCAAGCTCCATGCCGTCGCCGCCATCGAGGAAGCCTACGCGGCCGGTCAGCGCCTCTTCGGCGAGAACCGGGTTCAGGAGGCCGAAGAGAAGAGGGGTCTCCTGGGCCCGCTCCTTCAGGGCGAGGACCCGCTTCACCTCGAACTCATCGGCGTTTTGCAGTCGAACAAGGTGCGCAAGGCGGTGGCCGCGGTGTCCCGGATTCAGTCGATCGACTCCGCCGAACTCGGGGCCAGAGTGAGTCGGACCGCGAAGGAGAGCGGTCTGACCATGCCGGTTCTGATTCAGGTCGATCTGGCCGGAGAGGCCACCAAGTCGGGAGTGCCGGAGCGCGACCTCCTCTCCGTTCTCCAAACCCTCCGTGCCGCCGACGGGATCAGCGTCGATGGCCTGATGGCCATCCCCCCCTATCTCGAAGACCCCAACGAGGTTCGTCCATACTTCGCCCGCCTTCGCCTCCTCAGGGACCAGGCCGTGGAGCGAGGACTTCTGGCCCGGGGGGAACTGTCCATGGGCATGAGCCACGATTTCGAGGCCGCCATCGAGGAAGGGGCCACGATCGTGAGGGTGGGCACCGCGATCTTCGGCGAGCGCCCGGCGAGGTCGCCGATCTAGTCAGTGAACCCAGCCAGAGCCGCTCGGGCCTCTCGGTCCGTCCTTGTTCCAGCCTCCGTCGACGACTTTGAAACGGGCGTCTCGTCTCGGATTGAGGAGGCGGTTGAGGCGCAACTGGGCGGAGACGAGGGTGCCCCCGCGGATGTACGCATACATCACCGCCATGGCCAGGAAGTGGGGCACAAAGTTCGAGAAGCCGTACATGACCGCGAACAGGAGGCTCATGCCCACGGTCAGGTACAAAAGGTTCCGGCCCGAAGCGGGCAGCATCAGCATGAAGAGAATCGTTCGACTGGGGAAAAGCATCGCCCAGGCCACGATCAGCGCGTCGGCGAGCGGCCAGATGGAGAGGTATTGGGTGCGATAGACATCGTCCCAGAGCAGACCGCTGAGGGTGGTGAGGAAACCCGCTCCGAGCGCCACCCCAAGGCAGATGATGAGGTAGCGCACCCCGCCCCACAAGGAGGCCAGATCGCGACCGAAGATGCCGAGCATCAAGGCTCCAAAGACGAGATTCTGACCATCCGTCTCGAAGAAGGCCCAGGTCGAAAGTCGCCAGATCTGACCCCGCAAAACCAGGAAGGGAGACAGGGTGCTGAGGCTCAGAACGGGCACGCCGATCCGGCTGATCAGGGCCAGACTCGCGCTCCCCAGCACGACGAAGGCGATCAGCACCAGCGAGGCCATGGGCATGGACTGACCGAGGATGGCCACGGGCCGATTCAGAAATGAGGGTCGCATCGCCCTCGATGGTATCGCGAGCGACCGGCCCGCCAGTCGCCACGCCTTGGAGACCGCCCGCAAGCCGCGAGGGATTCGGAGCTTCGGATGCGCGACTCTTTCGCCTGATGGATATTTCCGAGGCCGGACACTAGGATCTCCGGGACTGGGCCAGCGGTTTCTTGCCCCTCCTCGAATCATGAGCCACGAACTCCCCGAAGCAGACCTGGTCATTCGCAACATCGGACTGCTGGCGACCCTCAGGGGATCGCGACCCCGGCTCGGCTCGGCGCTTCGGGACCTTGGCCTCCTCCACAACGCGGCCGTGGGGTGTGAGCGGGGCCGCATTGTCTTTGTGGGACCGGACGCCGGTCTGGGCGCGGGCATTCGAACCTCGTCCAGGGCGCAGGAGTTGGACGCCCGCGGCGCGGCGGTGATTCCCGGCCTGGTCGACGCGCATACGCATCTGGCTTACGGAGGCGATCGCGATGACGAGATTCGAGCCCGCCTCGAAGGCGCCTCCTATGAAGAAATCTCGGCCCGGGGCGGAGGCATCGTCAGGACGGTCACCGCCACCCGTGCCGCTTCGGTTGAAGATCTCTCCCGCCTCGTCCGGTCGCGCCTCGATCGCCTCGTCTCCCTGGGCACCACCACGGCCGAGGTGAAGAGCGGCTACGGCCTCTCGATCGAGGCCGAGAAGAGGTCGCTTGAAGCCATCGGTCGCGCGGCCCTCGATCATCCGGTTCGGGTGGTCCGGACGTATCTCGGCGCGCACGAGGTCCCGCTTGATCGGCGATCGGACCGCGAGGCGTATATCTCCGAACTGATCGAGCAGGCCATTCCTGAAGTGGGCCGGCTCGGACTCGCCGACTTCGCAGACGTGTTCTGCGAGCGGGGCGTCTTCACGGTGAGCGAAAGCCGCCGGATTCTTCAGGCCGCTCGGTCAGCGGGTCTGGCCCTCCGAATACACGCCGACGAGTTTTCCGACACCGGTGGAGCCGCCCTGGCCGCCGAAATGGGGGCCCGTTCCGCCGATCACCTCATTCAGGTCTCGGACGCCGGGATCCAGGCGATAGCGCGCTCCGGGGTGGTGGCCACGCTGATGCCGGCCGCGTCCTTCTTTCTGAAGCTCGGGAAGTTTGCGCCGGCCCGGAAGATGATCGATGCCGGTGTCGCCATCGCGCTCGGATCCGACACCAACCCGGGCGGCGGGCTGTCGTCCTCCCTGCCCTTCGCCATGGCCCTCGCCTGTTTCAGCATGGGCCTGTCTCTCGAGGAATCGCTGTCCGCCGCCACCATCGGGGGGGCCGCGAGCCTGGGGCTCGAAGACGAGGTCGGAAGCATCGAGGTGGGGAAGCGGGCCGATCTGCTCGTTCTCGCCACCGACCGGCTTCTCGACCTCGTCAGAGTGGGCGAGAACCCGGTCGCGCAGGTGGTGGCGGGAGGCAAGCTGGCGACCGCTCCGGCTCTCCCCTGACCGCGCCGGTCAGAAGTTGGCGCGGACCTGAAGCTCGATGCGCCGGTTGCCCGCGTCGCTCCCGCCGCCGCCGCCGCGGCCGAAGCCCATGAAGAAACCGCCGAGCGAGGTCGACTGTCCGAACAGGGGGGACGACAGGTTGCCGACCGGAGTGCCGTCGTTCTGGCGGTTGAGGACGTTCGAAACGCTGATCGAGAAGGTGAGCCCGGGGCCGCCGCCGCCGCGCATTCCCCCCATGCCGCCACCGCCGTGATCGCCCCCGCCCATTCCCATCGGCGGCCCTCCCGCGCCGGGTCCTGAGGGGGTGGTGGCGGTCTTCTTCAGGGAGATGGTCTTGGAGACGCGCAAGGACAGGCTGGCGAAAACCGGTCCGTCGCCATAGTTGCGCGGGATGATGACGCCCGCCCCGGTGGTGTCGAGGGGGCCGTAGATCGTATCCACCACCCCGGGTTCGCCGGCGATTCCGAAGCTCGGTCGATCCGAAAAGACGGTGTCGAGATTGTGATCCCGACCGGTGGTGATGTTGTACGGCCGGCCCGTGGACATGATGAGCATGGGTCCGATCCTGATTCCCCAGGGCGCGTTGATGTTTCCGCCCGCCATCGCGCGATGGCGCACGTCCGACGAGGCCCGGGAATACTCGGCCCCGATATCGGCGGGGATCGCGGGGAAGCTCCCGGCCCCGTCGGTGTCGGATTTCGTCCAGCCCAGGAAGTAGCGGAGGAAGAACGAAGCCCCCCGGCCAGGACGGCTGGAGACACCGGTGACGATCTGGAACTGGTTGGATCGGCCGGTGGTTTCGTAGGCGTAGACCGCGCCCGTGATCTCGAGCGGCCGGGTTCCGTCGGCTCGGATCGCGTTGATATTTCGCGAACGGAGCTGATAGGCGCCGCGGGAGGCGATCATGGTCACCGTCCCGGTCATGTTTCCGACCTGCTGCTCCAGAGACAGCGATCCCTGAATGGACCTCGGAGCCCGCACGTCGCGGTCGAGAACCTTGGTGTTCTGCGGCAGGGAGAACCGGTTCAAGGTGTCCGCGGTGGGGACCCTGGTGACCGCTCCATTCGATACCTGGATGGTGTTCAGGATCAGGGGGTCGGTGACGAGATACTGGAGACGCCCGCTGCCCACGTATCGATTCGCGTCGAGCACGAGGCTGTCGTCGACGCGGTCGTAGAAGACACCGAAGCCGCCGCGCGCCACCGTGCTGGGGGTCTTGCCATCCTTGTTCATCCGGAGGGAGTAGGCGAAGGAGACGCGAGGGGCCAGGTCGACCCGGCTCTTCAGGTTGGTTTGAAACTCGGCGCGCAGGCCGAGGCCCAGAACCAGCCGGTCCGACTTCTTCCAGTCGTCATTGAAGAAGAATCCCGCGTCGGTCTGGGAAACCCCGGCTTGGGGATCGCCCCCCACCACCAGGTACTGGCTGACCCCGCCCCCGAGGATTCGGATCTGCGCCGGCGAGTAGCCCATGTCCTGCAGGGCCAGGGTCCGCTGGTACCGTTCCAGGCTCGAGAGCGTCACTATCGAGGGGGCGCCGTCCGCGCCCAGCACGGGATTGAAGTCCGGGTCGAGTTCCGGTCCCGCGCCGCCGGCGAAAGTCACCACCCCCGCGAAGTTGTTGCGCGAGATATCGTCCGTGGTGTCTCGCCGCACGCGAAATCCGCTGCGGAAAGCGTGAGTCCTGGTGGCCCAGGAAACCACGTCGGAGAGTTCGAACTGCGATCCATCGTTCGTCGATACCCCCACCGCAGCGCCGCCGCTGGTGAAGGAGTCCTGGACCACGAGGGTGGCCGAGGGGTCCTGCGCGGTCTGGTTGCGGCCGCTCCTGCCGTAGCGCAGACGCGCTTCGTTCGCCGCCCGGCCTATCAGGCCGGTGAGGGTGAGGTCGGCGCTGTTGTCGAAGCTGCCGGTGTCGTAGCCGCGAGACTGCAGGTTGAACCCGCCGATGCCGCTGTCCGCGGCCTTGCTCTCGGAATGCGAATAACGGAGGGTGAGGGAGTGATTCAGGGAGACCTGCCAGTCGATGCGCGGCGAGAAGGACAGACGGCTCTGGGGCCTGGTAATGGTCAGGGCGTAGGGCGTGCTCATCAGGTCCGAATCCAGGATCACGGCGTTGATGGTCTGGTTGTCGTCCACGCTTCGATAGTCGGAATCGAAGGAGAAGGAGGCCGACTTGCCGAGGGGCCCCGCGAACTCGAGGCCGTAGTCCTCGCGTTGATAGGGCGGCTTGTTGGGAGCGTACGGATTCCGCGTATTGAGGGCGTCGTTGTTGAAGCGGAAGGATGCGGCGCCGCGGTATTTGTCGGTGCCGGGCCTGGTAATGATCTGGATGCGTCCATGGCCCATCCGATCGAACTCCGCTGAAAACGGGTTCGAGTTCAGTCGGATTTCCTTGATCGAAGCCTTGCTCGGGATGCGGCCGCCGGTGAATCCGTCGATGAAAATCTGTCCGCCGTTCGGCCCGCCCGAATTGCCGGCCAGGGCCTGAAGATAGGCCTCGAGTTCGTCGGGGTCATCGGGCAGAGCCTCGAGGTCGGCGCCCTTGACCACGATGGCGCCCGCGTTCTGAGAGGGGTCGAGACTGATCGCGGCGGCCTCCTCCTCGACCGTGACATCCTCCGAGCGCGCCACTTCGAGCCGAATCTCCTGAATCGTGAGCGCCCCCGCCTTCAGTTCGATGTTGGGGGCGGCGAAGGCCACGAATCCGATCTTTTCCGCGGTCACCACGTAGTAGCCCTCCGGAACCGCCACCCGAAACCGCCCTTCCCGGTCGCTTGTGAGCTGTCGGATGGTGTCGCCGGTGAGGGTGATCCGGACTCCGGACACGCTGGCTCCGGTCTGATCGATCACCCGGCCTTCCATCACAGCCTCCGCAGCCCTCGCGCGGGCCGGACCGGCCAGGCCCAGAAAGCACAGAGTCAACGTGATCGCGAGCATCGATGGGGTTCGTCGCTCGAGTCTGGTGGGGAGCGCGGAGGGGTTCATGGTGGGGAGGCGCCGATCTGCGAAGTTGCCGGAATTGTTTGGTTGAGAGTCGGATGGGGAGCGGTGAGCCTCCTCAGGGCACGTCCATGGCCCCGTCGAGGAGTCCCGCGGGCATGCCGACCTCGACGCCGCCGCTGCGGTTCGCCCGTGATGCGAAGATCTCGATTCCCGCGAGCAGGTTGAAGGCGATGGCGTGACCTGAGGCGTCGATCTTGCCCACCACGGCCCCCACCCACTCGTCCTTCTTGAGATCGGCGAGAGTGATGCTGGGCATTCGTTCAACCATGTCCTGCATCCCTCGGCCGCTCCGGGGACTGCCACCGTCCGGACCACGGCCGCCCATTCCGCCTCCCGGAGACCCGGCCCCCGGCGCTCCCGGGCCCGCGCCCTGAGGTCGCCCCGCGCCTGCCGCGGGCGCACCGCCCTCGGGACGAGGTCCACCGGGCCGTCCGCCGCCACTCGCCATCATGACCAGCATGGCTCCCATTTCCGCCGGGATCCGGCGGATCGCTCCCTTGGCGACGATGGAGAGGGTGAATTTCTGGTTCGACTCGAGATCCTTGACGGCCACAAGGCCGGTTTCGACATCCACACGCTCAATGGCGAGAGCTCTGGTCGTGAAGGAGCCGAAGACCACGCGGTCGGCCGTCATCGCGGATCCATCCGCGGATCTGGTTCCGAGGAGTCGGAGTTGATCCCCTTCGGCGATGTCTTGAATCCGGGCCGGTTTCGCGTCTTCGTATCTGGCCGAGGTGTCGGAGTAGCGATGCAGAGTGGCTCTCTTCGCGTCGACGGTCACGGTGTTGGTGACCACGGCGCCGGCGGCCTCGGCCTGGGTTTCCGTCCTGGGGCCGGCCGATGCGGGCGCCTGGGCCGTCGCGGATGCCGTTGAACTCACCCGGATGGTGAACTGGCCGTTTAGAGCATCGACCGCGGTGACCGTGCCCACCACCGCGCGTTCGCGCCAGGCTCGTTGTTCCGCTTCGTTCCGGGCGGCGAGATCCGTCTTCGCCATCACGATGACGCGCAGGGCGCCCTCGATTCTGCCGTCGGTTCTAGCACCTCCGCGAATCAGGACCCGGTCACCGGGGGTCAAGAACGAGAACTCAATGGGGACCGCGTTCTGAAGAGACTTTTCGCCCGGAGCCACTTTGACCACGGTGGCCGCTTCGGCAAGGGATGCGACGAGATTCGAGCCGTCATCCAGCTTGACCGAGACCGTCCGGGCGGCCGCGTCCACGGACTCGACCTGACCCAAGACGGTGGCCGGGGCGGGGGTCTGAGCGGAAGCGGGGAGGCTCAGCAGGCTGAAGGCCACGATCACGATCCACAGTGCCACTTCTCTCTTCACTGAACTCTCCACACAGAAACCGGATCTCACCGCCATCATGTGCGACCCTATCCTGTCATTACCGTCTTAAGTAACCATTAAGACCTGGTTTGTAGGTGACTCTCGGGGGGCCTGACCGAAGGGCACCCCCAGACAGGGGACCCACCCTATTGTCTTAGACTGCCCAGGCACGCGCGGGGTTTAGGCATCCTCCCCCTGGGTATCGTTTCCCCTCCGTGACATGATCTGGCCTCATGAGCCGATTCACGCGTCACGAAGCGATCTCCGGTTGGTCTCCGGCTCGATGTCTCCGCGTCCGAAACCTACAGGACTGAGCCCATGAGAAGCCTCGTTCTTGTCCTTGCGCTGGCCTTTGCCACCACCGGGGAGCCGCAAACTCCCCAGCCCGCCTCGTCAGCCTCGCTTCGGCCGAGACTGGTGGTGGCCCTCTCGATAGACCAGATGAGGTACGACTACCTGGTTCGGTTCGGGCCCCTGTTCATCGGCGGTCTGAAGACGCTCCTCGATCGGGGGGCCGTCTTTTCGAACGCTCGATACCGCCATGCCAACTGCGAGACCGGACCAGGGCACGCGGCCCTTCTCTCCGGGAGCAATGCTCTCCACTCCGGCATCATCGCCAACGCCTGGTTCGATGAACAGCTGGGCCGAGAGGTCAACGTGGTGGACGACCCGGCCAGCCTCCCGGTTGGAGGCGAGGGGCGCGGAGCCTCGCCCGCGCACTTCATGGGCTTCACCCTCGGGGACATGCTGAAGGCGGTCTCGCCCGATTCGAAGGTGGTGGGGGTTTCCCTGAAGGACCGCGCGGCCATCCTGATGGCCGGTCCCCGGGCCGACGCCGCCTACTGGTACGAAACGGCGCAAGGCCGGTTCATCACCAGCACCTATTACATGAAGACCGCGCCGGCCTGGCTCGACGCGCTCAACGCCCGCCACCTCCCGGACTCGTACGCCGAAAAGAACTGGACGAAGCTGCTCCCGGACGAGAGCCTTTACTTGAAGTACGCCGGGGAGGACGAGGTGGCGGCCGAAGCCGATCTCAAGGACACCACTTTCCCGCATGTCATTGAAGGAGCCCCAGGCACGCCGGCTTTTTACGAGAACTTCAGACGAACCCCCTTCGCCGACGATCTGACTCTGGAGGTAGCACTTGCCGCCATGAAGGCGCATGAGCTCGGAACCGACGAGTCGACGGATATTCTCGCCATTGGTCTCTCCGCCACTGACGTCATCGGCCACGCCTTCGGTCCCGATTCCCACGAGATCATGGACCAGATGCTGCGCCTCGATCGCACGCTGCAGAGGCTGCTCGAGGCCGTGCGGGATCGGGTGGGGTTCGACCGCGCGGTCTTTGTGCTCTCGGCCGATCATGCCGTCATGCCCCTGGTTGAAACCCTGCAGAAGCAGGGTGTTTTGGCGAAGCGCGTGTCCCCGGCGGCTCTGAGCGCGGCGGTAACGGCCGCGCTGGCGAAACGATTCCCCGGAAAGAAGGATCTGGTCGCCGCCTATTTCGCACCCGATTTCTACCTGAATCTCGATGCCATCGCGCGCCAGGGCCTGCACCGCCAGGAAGTGGAGCGGGCCATCGGCGACGCTCTGATGGCCACCGGTGTCGTGGCCAGGATCTACACCGCGTCCACCTTCGCGGGCGACCCGCCCGCGGCCTCCGACGATCCCTATTTCGACGCGGTCCGTCGTTCCTACTTCGCTTCGCGCAGCCCTCAGGTCATCGCCCGCCTCAAGGAATATATGTACCTGAGCGAGAGGCCGGGGGGAACCGGCCACGGAACCGCGTATGAATACGACCGGCATGTCCCGGTGGTGTTCATGGGGCCGAGGATCAAGGCCGGCGCCTATGAGGGGCACACCGGGCCCGAAGACATCGCTCCCACCCTCGGCGTGATCATGGGCATCGACTATCCGCTGCTCGACGCCCGTCGCCGCCTCACCGAGATGATTCAACCCTGACCGGGTCCAGGGCCCAGGCCAGAGGAGGGCCGCGGCCCCGAACCGGTTCTCTGGCCAGGTCCGGTCGATGGTCCCGATTAGAGTATGAACATGGCCCCACCGGAGTCACCCAAAGAAAGCGCGATCTCCCATGCGCAGGCCCTGCGCCTTCCCTTCGTCTCCATAGACCACGACACCGCGGACTCGAGCCTGTGGGAAGGCCTCAACCTCGAGACCCTGGTTCGGTTTTCCTGTGTACCCTGCGGGCGATCGGGAGCCCGCCTGGTCCTCGCCTTCGCGCCGCCCCTCTCCCTGGAGCGGATCTCCGAGGCGGAGTTCGCGCTCGGCCGGCCCATCGACGCCGTGGTGGCGACGGCCCAGGATGTTTCGGAGGGTCTGAGGCGTAAGCGGGGGGGGGAGACCCTGCTCGACCGGGCCCGTGAAGACCTCGGTTCGGGTCTCGAACTCATCTCCGAGGATGACGGAAAGATCGTCAACCTCGAGACCCTGGCCTCCGAGAGCCCCATCGTCCGTCTGGTCGATTCCCTGTTGCTCGGGGCCATCGAGCGTCGCGCCTCGGATATCCACATCGAGTCCAAGGACCGCGCGGTGCTCGCCAAGTACAGAATCGATGGCGCCTTGTACGAGGCCACCTCGCCCGTGGAAAAACGGCATGCCGAGACCATCGTCTCGCGCATCAAGGTGATGGCGGAACTGGACATCGCGGAGCGGCGCATTCCCCAGGATGGAAGGTTCCGGCTTCGGGTCTCGGCTCGAACCATCGACTTCCGGGTTTCCGTCATGCCCTCGATTCACGGCGAAGACGTGGTCATCCGGATTCTGGATCGCGAGTCTTTGTCGAAGGAGTTCCAGGAGCTGCGGCTTCAGGCCCTGGGTTTCGACCAGGTTCAGCTGGCCACGGTGCGCAAGTACGTGGCCGAGCCCTACGGAATGATCCTGGTCACCGGCCCCACCGGCAGCGGCAAGACCACCACTCTCTATGCGGCCCTGAACGAGATCGCGAGCTCCGAAGAGAAGATCATCACTATCGAGGATCCGGTGGAGTATCAGATCGCCGCCATCACCCAGGTGCCGGTCAACGAGAAGAAGGGACTCACCTTCGCGCGCGGCCTGCGCTCGATTCTCCGTCACGATCCGGACAAGATCATGGTGGGCGAGGTTCGTGATCCGGAGACCGCCCAGATCGCGGTGCAGGCGGCGCTCACCGGGCATCTCGTCTTCACCACCGTTCACGCCAACAACGTCTTCGACGTGATCGGCCGCTTTCTCCACATGGGCGTCGATCCCTACAACTTCGTCTCCGCTCTGACCCTGGTTCTGGCCCAGCGTCTGGTCCGCGTTTTGTGCCGCTCCTGCCGGCAGGCGGTGCCGATCTCCGAGGCGGAGTGGCGTTCGGCGGGAATCGATCCGGCCAGGTTCCTGGACCACGTGGTCTACGACCGCGGCTCCTGCGAGGCCTGCGCGTCGAGCGGCTTCCTGGGGCGAAGGGCGGTGGGTGAACTGCTGGAGCTCCACGATGACATCCGGCAGCTCATCCTGGAGCGTCGGCCGGTGGGGGAGATCAAGAAGAAGGCCCGCGGGTTTGGCATGCGCTCCTTGCGCGAGGGGGCCATAGACAAGGTGTTCGATGGGACCACCAGCCTGCGCGAAATCAACAAAGTGACGTTCGTCGAGTAGGGGGCTTCGGATTGAACCCGGGACTTCCGCCGAATCCGGACGATGTCCGGCTTCGCGAGCTGCTTCAACGAGTGCGCCGGATCGCGGTGATCGGCCTTTCTCCGAAAACCCATCGTGACTCGCATCGGGTTTCCGCCTACCTGCAGCGCGCGGGCTATGAGATCGTTCCCGTCTACCCGCGCGAGGACCTGATCCTGGGTGCCCGGGTGTTCCGGACGGTGAGCGAGGTCGAGCCGCCGGTCGATCTCATCAACGTCTTCAGGCGCCCGGAACATCTGATGGAGGTGGCGGACGACATCCTGAAGGCCCCAGATCCCGACCCGCCCGCGGTCTGGTTCCAGCTGGACTGTGTTCATGAGGGCGCCATCGCCGCGCTGGCGGGCCGGACCGTGGTCTACGACCGCTGTCTCATGGTCGAACACGCACGACTGTTCACGCCGCGCTCTTGAGGTCCAGGACCGAAGGCGGCGACTTCCAGACCGGCGATCGAGCGGATCGTCCGCCCGTGACTACGGCCTGGGAGTGAGGGACCCTTCGGGCCCCGGGGGAGTTGAGGCCTCGGGGGAGGCGGCGCCTTCGGGCCGGTCCGCGGCGGGTGAGGGCACGGGGGCGACCGGCACTCCGAGCACGTCCGTGGGCGCGGCGCCCGGGGTCGGAGATGCGGCGGCCGGGATCGCGTCCAGCAGCGAAGCCTCTTTCTGCTTGAGGATGGACAGAGAGATGCTGGTGATCATGAAGACCACGGCGAGGCCGGTGGTCACCCGGGACAGCAGGGTCACGGAGCCGCGAGGGCCGAAGGCGGCCTGGGTCCCGCCGCCGCCGAAAGCACTGGCCAGATCCTGACCCTTGCCCTGCTGCAGCAGGACCACGGCGATCAGGAAGAAGCACGCAATCAGGTGCAGAATCAGAACAAGGTAGTAGAGAACGGTCATCGCTTGGTTGCCTCAGGCCTCGGGTGCAGTCAGCTCGGAACGGCCTTGGTCTCAGTGCGGCCCCCTTCAGGGGAGCGGTCTGAGCGGCCGAAAGAGGCAGAGTATATCGGACTTGACGCGCTCAAACCGAGGGAGCCTTCTCCTCCTGGTCTTTGCCTGGACATCAGGTTCTGGATGCGGCCACGATGCCGAGGAAGGACGGCGCTTCCAGGCAGGCGCCCCCGACCAGGGCCCCGTCCACGTCCGGCTCCGCGATCAGAAGTCCGGCGTTGTCTGGTTTGACGCTGCCGCCGTACAGAATCCGGATGGCCCGGGCCACGCCGTCCCCGTGGGACCGCGCCACCAGCTTTCTCAGAAAGATATGAACCTCCTGTACCTGCTCCGGCGAGGCCGTTCTCCCGGTGCCGATGGCCCAGATCGGTTCGTAGGCCAGGACCGAAGCGGACGCCTCTTCCGGGGTCAGGTGTCGAAGGGCGTGCTCGGCCTGCCGCTCGACCACTTCGAAGGTCCTCGAGGTCTCTCGCTCATTGAGGGTTTCCCCCACGCACAGAATCGGGATCAGGGCGTGATCGAGGGCGGCTCGGGCCTTCTTCATCACCGCCTGGTCGCTCTCGCCGAAGATGTGGCGGCGCTCGGAATGGCCCAGGATGACGTGGGTGCAGCCGGCATCCTTGAGCATCAAAGGAGAGATCTCGCCCGTGAAGGCCCCCTTCGCCGCCTCGTGCATGGTCTGGCCGGCGAGGCTCACCGAAGATCCTTTGAGAACTTGGCCGACAGCGGACAGGGCGGTGAAGGGAGGAGCCAGAGCCACGTCGATATCGGTGAAAGCGGTGAGGCCATCGCGCACGGCCAGAGCCAGGTCGCGGGCCTCGGCCAGCGTCTTGTGCATCTTCCAGTTGCCGACGATGAGGGGACGAGGCATCTTCCCCTTCAGCCCCGGCCCGGGGGAGAGAGAGGGTCCGGCGCGTTCGCGTCGTCCAGACACTCCACGCCGGGCAGAGTGTCGCCTCCCAGGAACTCGAGGGAAGCGCCGCCGCCGGTGGAGACGTGGCTGATCCGGGCCATGAGGCCGATTTCCGAGATCGCGGCCACGGAGTCGCCGCCTCCCACGATGGTAGTGGCCGTGGAGTCGGCCAGGGCCTTCGCCACCTCGAAGGTTCCGGACGAGAAGGGCTTCATCTCGAATACCCCCATGGGGCCGTTCCAGAGCACGAGCGAGGCTTTCTCGATCTCGCCGCGAAAAGCCTTCACCGTCTGCGGGCCGATGTCGAGGCCCATCCAGCCCGCGGGGGTCTCGGCCACGGGCAGTACCCGCGATTCGGCGTCCGCGGAGAAGGCGCTCGCCACCACATGGTCGACGGGGAGCAACATCTTACCTTCCGCCTGGCCGAGGAGGGTCCGGGCCAGATCCACCTTGTCCTCCTCTACGAGGCTCCGACCCGTGTCCAGGCCCATGGCCCGGAAGAAAGTGTAGGCCATGCCCCCGCCGATGAGCAGTTTGTCCACCCGGGAGAGCAGGTTCTCGATCACGTTGATCTTGTCGGACACCTTGGCCCCGCCGATGATGGCCACGTAGGGCCTCGGCGGCGCGTGGAGGGCGAGACCGAGATAGTGGACCTCCTTTTCCATCAGAAACCCGGCCACTCTGTGATCGACGAACGGGGCGACCCCGGCGGTGGAGGCGTGGGCGCGATGCGCGGTCCCGAAGGCGTCGTTCACGAAGACGGCGGCTCCCGAATCCTCGACCAGGGCCTTGGCGAAAGCCGGATCGTTCGCCTCCTCTTCCATGTGAAAGCGGACGTTCTCCAGCAGGAGGACGCGGCCCGGCTTCAGCGCCCGCGCCCGCGCCCGGACATCGTCTCCGATGCAGTCCGTGGCCAGATCGACCTCGGCTTCGAGCAACTCCGAAAGCCGCCTGGCCACCGGCGCGAGGGACAGCGCCGGGGTTGGACCCTTCTTGGGGCGTCCGAGATGGGAGGCGAGAACCAGCTCGGCCCCGGCGTCACGAAGGAAGGAAAGGGTCGGGATGGCGGCGCGGATGCGGGTGTCTTCCGCGATGGATCCCCCGTCCATGGGCACGTTGAAATCGACCCGCACGAAGAGGCGGGCGCCGCGGACCGACTCGAGATTCCGGATCGTCTGCTTCGCTGACATGGTTGACGTTTTCAAGCCAAGCCCGCGAGGCTAGGCCCGGGCTAAGGCCGGCACTATCCCCGGTCCTTCGTGGCCATGAAGCGGATGAGATCGCACATGCGGCAGGAGAAGGCCCATTCGTTGTCGTACCAGGCGAAGACCTTGGCCAGGTTGCCCTGGACCACCCGGGTGAGGGGAGCGTCCACGATGGAGGAGGCCGGGTTCCCGCGGAAGTCGATGGAGACGAGCTCTTCCGTGGACACTTCCAGGATGCCTTTCAAGGATCCGTTCGCCGCCTTCTTGAAGGCGTCGTTGATCGCCTCCGGTGTCACCTCGCCCTTCAGCTCGACGGTGAGGTCCACCACGGAGACGTTCGGTGTGGGCACGCGCATGGCCACTCCGTCGAGCCGGCCTTTGAGCTCGGGAATGACCAGGTAGATGGCCTTGGCCGCGCCGGTGGAAGTGGGAATCATCGACATGGCGGCGGCCCGGGCCCGGCGGAGGTCCTTGTGGGGCAGGTCGAGAATCTTCTGGTCGTTGGTGTAGGAGTGGATCGTGGTCATCTGCCCGCGGACCACCCCGAACGAATCGTGCAGCACCTTGATCGCGGGGGCCAGGCAGTTCGTGGTGCACGAAGCGTTGGAAACAATGTGGTGGCGGCCCGCATCGTACTTGTCCTGGTTGACCCCCATGACGATGGTGAGATCCTCGTTCTTGGCCGGGGCCGAAATGACGACCTTCTTTGCCCCCGCGGCCAGATGGGCCTTCGCCTTCAGGGCGTCGGTGAACAGGCCCGTCGATTCCACGACGTACTCGACGCCCAGATCCTTCCAGGGCAGGGCCGCGGGGTCCTTGGTGGAAAGGACCTTCACCTTGCGGCCGGCGACCAGAATGGTATCGCCCTCCACTCGGACCTCGTGGTCGAGATTTCCCAGGATGGAGTCGTATTTCAGGAGGTGCCCGAGAGTTTTCGCGTCCGTGATGTCGTTAACGGCCACGATGTCGAGGTTCTGGTCAGGAAGAGCCGCGCGGAGGATGTTCCGACCGATGCGGCCGAAGCCGTTGATGCCAACTCGTACCGACATGGAATTCATCTCCTTAAGGTGCAGCCGCCCGCGGGGATCGAGCGACTTTCGGGGAGCGCGCCCTTTTGGAAGACCGGGAGGGAACATACACGGGCTTCCAAAGCACGAACTCCGCCGTCATTTTAGTCGAGTTTGTGAAGGTAGGCTTCAATCCATGAACGCCACCAGGGGAGGGATGAGCCGTTCATTCCAGAAGAGGTTGTTGATTTGCGCCTGGTTGCTCACTTCGCTGGGCATCGCCGTATGGGGCGCCCGGCTCGCTCGCACCGGACTCAAGATGAGTCTTCGCGCGGAGGATGGCCGGCTCGTCGCGACTCGCGGCCACGCGAATCTCAGCGCGTCACGGGTAGACCCTTTTCTGGCCCGCCAGTGGAAGCCCTTGCGAGTCGACTGGACGGGTTACTGGAACGTACCGGGGCCAGGCTTCGTCCGCGTGGTCCTGAAGACGGACGGGGCGGCCTCGGCCGCACTCGACGGCGTGGACCTGCCCGCGACGGGTGAAATGCGTCTGGCTCCGGGCGCGCACCACCTTCGCGTGACCTATTGGCCGGGCCCCGCCGAGAGGCGCGAAGTCTTTCTCAAGGGCGTCACCGCTTCCGGCCGGTCGATTCCGGTGCCACTCCGGCAGCTGTTCCCGGAGATGCCCTCGCAAACAGACCGCCTCGTCGATGGGGCCGCGCGGGCCATGGTTCCGGTGACTCTCCTCGTCTGGGCGGCCTTCTTCGCGGTGCGCATGCGACGAGGCGATTCATTCAAGGGCTGGTTGGCGCGAGCGCCGACGGTCCTCCTTTGCCTGGTCGTCCTGCTGGCCGCGAGTCTGAGGTTTGAAGCCCTGATCATTCGTTACGCGGGTGTTTCGGCCCCCGACTGGGCCCATGCTCTGGCCGGTGAGATTGCGGCTTCGCGCCCTGGAGGTTTCGAGCACCGCCCGACGCCTCATCCCTACGAAGGGGACCCGTTCAGCTACCTCACGACCGCACGTTCGATGAAAGCCTTCTACGAACCGAGTGCGCGGGAGCCCCTCTTCCCGGCCCTGACCCGGTTCGCCCTGTTTCTTTCCGGGGACCGTGACCTCGGGATCAGCGTGCTCTCCGCGGTTTGCTCCACCCTGGTTTGTGTGGCCATCTTTGCTCTGGGGTCTCGCCTTCTTTCTGCGTGGACCGGCTTGATCGCGGCCTTTCTCTGGGCCATCGAATGGCAGGTCATTTCGATTTCGGTGGAAGGCTGGCGTGACGACCTCTTTTCTCTCGAAGTGACGGCCTGCGCGGCCGCCCTCGTCTCCCTCTA
The DNA here is from genome assembly GCA_032127745.1 of Acidobacteriota bacterium. GTDB lineage: Bacteria > Acidobacteriota > Vicinamibacteria > Fen-336 > JAGNNV01 > JAGNNV01. Next base: position 34,806 of record JAQBHL010000257.1, on the reverse strand, counting down.
TCTCGGGCCGAGTCGACGCAACGCGATCATCCTGGGAGCCTTGGGCGGACTCACCTTGCTCACCAGACTCAGTGCCTTCAGCTTCCTGATCCCGGGCCTTCTGATCGTCTCGCTTCTGCCCGGAGGTGCGCCGCGTTCTGAGCGCCTGCGGGCCGCGGGCGCGGCCTTGATGTGGATGCTCCTGCTCGTCGGACCGTTCATGGCCAGCTGCGCGCTCGCATTCGGTGATCCTTTCTATTCCGTCAATGTTCACGCGTCCTTCTACCGAGGTCGAGCCGGACTGGGGGGGACCGGAGGTTCAACCGCCCTTGAGTTCCTGGCCGCTTCGGCGTTGCCCTGGGAGTTTCTTCAGACCGGCTTCGCCGGACTCACCACCTACCCGTTCATGAACAAGTGGTTCGGCCTGGGCGCCTTCCTTCCGGGCCTGGACGCGGTGTGCCGGGGTCTGGCTCTGGTCGGCCTGAGCGTGGTCCTGTGGCGACCCGGCGGCGTCATCGCCTTGTCCGTCTTGTTCTGCTCGATCCTCCCCTATGCATGGACGTGGAGAATCCTGGGTGGCTCGGAATGGAGATTCACTCTGCCTGCCTATCCCTTCTATCTGATCTGCGCGGCCATCGCGGCGGAGACCGCGATCCGATGGATGGTCGCCCTCAAGGATCGAGGCCCCCGTGGTCAGGCGCTTGGATCCATGCTTCGCATTGCCGCCACGGCCGCTCTCCTTGGCGTCTGTGCTCTGGGGGCCCTTCGCTGGCTGAGCTGGCTTCGGGTCGGCGAGGCGGTTTCTAACCACCGCCCGGCTCTCATAGAGACGGGTCTATTGGATCGGGTCTTTTTCGTGTCGGGCTGGAAGGAGGTGGGGGACGAGGGCGCGGGACGCCACTTCTCGATCGGGGGTGGAGAGGCACGTCTTCGCCTCCCGGTGCCGCGGGATGCCGGAGTTCGCCTGGTCTTGAGAACGGGAGCGAGCGAGGGGCCCATCGGCTCTGTCGGCGTGTGGGTTGGAGACGAGCGAGTCGCCATGATCTCCGGGCCAAGGGAGCCCGGCTCCACGGATGTGGTGAACATCCCGCCTCGGCGGGAACAAAATGGTGAGATCGAACTTCGGTTCGTCCGCGAGCCTGCTTCGGCGGGGAGTCAATCCCCCCTGGTCCTTCTCTGGGTTCGCGTGGAACCCTGGGTGACCGACTCCCCTTGAATCGGTCCGCTCGAGCCCTCGCCCGGAGCGATCTTTACCGCCGCCCTGGGCTTGGTTCTCGGGTGAGGGTTCGAGAGACCGCGTCGGTCCAGCCCGCGTAGAGCGACTCGCGTCTGGCCGGATCCATGGCCGGAAGGAAGGTGCGATCGAGGGCCCAGTGCTCCGAGATCTCTTGCTGGTCGGCCCAGACCCCGGTGGCGAGGCCGGCCAGATAGGCGGCGCCTAGAGCGGTGGTCTCCGCGACCACCGGTCGCAGCACCCTGGCCCCCAGAATGTCGGCCTGGAACTGCAGAAGCGGGTCGTTGCGGGTCGCCCCGCCGTCGACGCGGATGGATTCGAGGGAAAGATCGGAGTCCTTGCGCATCGCTTCGATCACGTCGCGCGTCTGATAGGCGATAGAGTCCACCGCCGCTCGCGCGATGTGGGCCCTGGTGGCGCCGCGGGTGAGGCCGAAGATCGCACCCCGCGCGCCCGAATCCCAGTACGGTGCGCCCAGGCCCACGAAGGCCGGGACCATGAACACGCCCGCGCTGTCTTCAACGCTTCCGGCCAGGGTTTCGACCTCGCCCGAGGTGGCGATGATCTGCAGGGAGTCGCGCAGCCACTGCACCACCGCGCCGGCGATGAAGATGGAGCCTTCAAGTCCGTAGGTGGTCTTTCCGCCGATGCGCCAGAGAACGGTGGTGAGCAGGCCGTTCCTGGAAAACCTTGCGGTCTCCCCGGTGTTCATGACGATGAAGCAGCCCGTGCCATAGGTGTTCTTGGCCTCGCCGGGCTTGAAACAACACTGGCCGAAGGTCGCCGCCTGCTGGTCGCCCGCGATTCCCGCGATGGGAATGCGCGACCCGAAGACCGACTCCTCGGTTTCGCCCACCACCCCGCTTGAATCGACGATCCGCGGCAGCATCTTCCGCGGCACGCCCAGGATCTTCAGCAACTCGTCATCCCACTCCAGGGTCGCGAGGTCCATGAGCAGAGTTCGCGACGCGTTCGAAACGTCCGTGACATGCGCGCGACCACCGGTGAGGCGCCAGATCAGAAAGGAATCCACGGTGCCGAAGAGGATGTCGCCCTGTTCCGCGCGGGCCCGCAGGCCGTCGATCGAATCCAGCAGGTGAGCGATCTTGGTGCCGGAGAAGTAGGCGTCCAGAACCAGGCCGGTCTTGCGGCGGAACACAGGCTCGAGCCCCTCCCGCTTCAACCGGTCGCAGATCGGCGCGCTCACCCGGCTCTGCCACACGATGGCGTTGGCCACCGGCTTTCCGGTGAGGCGGTCCCAGAGAATGGTGGTCTCCCGCTGGTTGGTGATTCCGATGGCGGAGATCTTCGAGACCTTGGCCCTCTCGATCGCCTCTTTGGCGGTCTGAACCTGCGAATGCCAGATGGCTTCGGGGTCGTGCTCGACCTCTCCCGGCTTCGGGTAGATCTGCGCGAACTCGATCTGCGAGGCGGAGACGGGGAGGCCTTCGCGCCCGAAGACGATGGCGCGAGAGGACGTGGTGCCCTGATCGAGGGCGAGGACGGCGGGTTTGGACATCGGATCTCCCTCGATAACGCAGGCGCCCTGAACCTAGATTTCGACCCGTGCCGAAGGGTCGAGAGCCAGGATCGCGGTCTTCAGATCAGTGGGCACGGGCTTGGACCGTTTGAGCGCGTAGTCATAGCAGACCACAATCGTTTTTGCCTCCGCCACCACCCTCTCATCCGATTGGGCCTGCACCGCGTACTCGAACGCCAGGGACGACCGCTTGATGAGCGCGGTCCGGATGAACACGTCGAGCTTCTCTCCGTACTCCACCGGCGACCGGTAGTCGATTTCGGTGCGGGCCAGGATCATGTCGATGAGCACGCCCGACATCACGCCGGGGCCAGGGTCGTGCAAGGCCCGGTCTCGGGGCGGCGGGCCGGTTCCGGCCTTCTGTCCGGTGACGTGGATCCAGTAGTCGATGCGCGCGGTCTCCAGCCACTTCAAATGGACCACGTTGTTGACGTGGCCCATGCCATCCAGGTCCCCGAAGACCGCCTCCACCTCGTGAGAGAAGTGGAAGCCGATCACAGGATCTTCTTGCCCAGGAGAGAACACAGAAGCTCGACCCCGAGCTTCGCGGTCAGATTGGCGCGGTCGAGGATCGGATTCACCTCCACGAGTTCCACCGAGCAGACCCTTTCCGTGTCCGCCAGCATTTCCATGGCCAGATGCATTTCCCGGTAGCTGATTCCGCCCGGGCTTGGCGTTCCCACTCCCGGCGCCTCGTCGGGATCGACGGCGTCGAGATCGATGCTGACGTGGATCCCGGCCGTGCCGTTCATGGCCCGACGGATCGCGGCCTCCATGACCGCGCGCATGCCGCGCTCATCAATGTGCCTCATGGTGAAGGCTCCGATCCCGACCCGGGCCACGTTCGCGCGCTCCTTGATGTCCACCGAGCGCAGGCCGATGATGGCCGCCCGCTCGCCGTCGATCATGGGACCCTTGGCGTCGTATATGGAAAGGAGTTCCTTGGCCCCCAGGCCGAGGCAGACCGCCATGGGCATGCCGTGGATGTTCCCGGTGGGGGAGGTGTCCTCGGTGTTGGCGTCCGCATGGGCGTCCAGCCACACCAGGCCCGCCTTCGCCTTCTTCTTGCGAAAGTGGCGCGACACTCCCGCGATCGTGCCCATGGCGATGGAGTGATCACCGCCCAGGACCACGGGAACGATCCCTTCGTCCATGGTGCGGCCAACCACGTTGCGGAGAGTCACGCAGGTGGCGCGAATCTCCTTCAGGTACTTGAGGTGAGGATTTCCCGGCTCGCGGGTCTCCGCCACTTCGGCTTCAATGTCGCCAAAGTCTTCGATCGCGATTCCGAGATCGCGCACGGCCTGATGGATTCCGGCCACCCGAAAGGCGGATGGGCCCATGTCGACGCCGCGGTGACCGGCGCCCAGATCGAGCGGGGCGCCGATGACCCGGATTCGTTTCCGGGATCTTCTGTGCGACATAGATTCGACTCCTCAGGTTGGCGAGAGAGTGGCTAATCTAACCTCGAACCGCGCGGATCGGGTGAGAGAATCGACCGTGCATCGAGGATCTGGGTTCAGGGTCTTCCGGCTGGTGGCCGCCGGGCTCCTGTCGCTGGTCTGGTCCGACGAGGGCGGGGCGGCGTCGGTCCCGCCCCGATTCCGTTTCAAGACCATCGAGTCCGGCCGGATCCGCGTGCACTTCCACCTTGAAGTCGAAGCGGCGGCCCGGCGAACCATGGCTCTCGCGCTTGAGGTTCTGCCCCGGCTGGAAGAGCGATACCGGGTGAGAGTGCCGAGCCTCGACATCGTGGTGGATGACGCCAGGGACTCGCCCAATGGCCTCGCCAGCTCCTTTCCCTACCCCTACGTCGAGATTCGGGCCGCCTCGCCCGATGGCGCCGAGTCCGGACCCACCGAATCGTGGCTGCGCCTGGTGGTCACGCACGAGCTCACGCACATCGTGCACATCGAACAGGCGCGCGGAATCTACGGTTTTGGCCGCCACCTCCTTGGCCGCGCCCCCTTCCTCTTCCCCGACGCGTTTCAGCCCACCTGGTTCATCGAGGGTCTGGCCGTGCGCGAGGAGACCCGGGGAACCGCGTTTGGTCGGGGGCGCCACACCTTCACCCGGATGCTGGTGGATGAAGCGGCCCGGGACGGCCAGCTGGAGAGGCTGGATCAGGCGACCCTGGGCCTCGATGTCTGGCCCTTTGGGAATGCCGTGTACCTGTTTGGCGAAGAATTCCTGAGCTGGCTGGAGGAGGGATACGGGCCGGAGTCCACCCGAGACATCTCGGTTTCACACAGTTCTTCCCTACCCTATCTGGACGAGAGAACCTTCCGCAAGGTCACGGGCCAGAGTCTGACCGCGCTATGGCGGGAGTTCGCCCGGCAGCGTTCAGGCAGCCTCGCCGCGGTCGGTACGCTCGCCGACTCTCGGTCCGAGCTTCTCACCACCCGGGGCGTAGTTCAGACCGCGCCCCGCCTCTCACCGGATCGGTCTCTCCTCGCCTACACGTCCCTCTCGCTCGACGGGCTGGGCCAGATCCGTCTCATGAACCCGGATGGTTCCTCGGATCGGCGCCTCACCTCGCGCCTTTCCGGCGGAGCCCTGGCGTGGTCTGGTGATGGCCGGTCGATCGTGTTCGACGAGACCAATCAGGTGAGAAAGTTCGAGTCGCGATCGGATCTGCATCGAGTCGATGTCCGGACCGGCCATCGGACGCGGCTGACCACCGGGCGGCGCGCCAGCGAACCCGACATCGGGCGAACCGGCGGTTTGGCCGGATCCATGATTGTCTTCGTCCAGCGCTTCCCCGATCGATCGGAGTTGTCCCTGCTCGCGGGCGACGGCACGTCGCGGGTCCTGACCCGATCCTCGGCGGGCACGGAGTGGTCGCATCCCCGCCTTTCCCCCCAGGGCGACACGCTGGTGGCCGCGCGGATGGAAGGCGGCTTCCTCGATCTGGTCCTGGTGGACGCGTCGACCGGCGTCGTGACCCCCTTGACCCACGACCGGGCGCTCGACGCCGAGCCCGCCTGGGTCGATGATCGGACCATCATCTTTCGTTCGGATCGAGAGGCGAGCGTGTTTCGCTTCTTTCTCGTCGACCGAGATGGCTCGGGGCTCAGACGGGTCGAGAACCCGCCGCACAATGCCTTTACCCCGGAGGTCGATCTCCAGGCGAAGACGGTCTTCTACGCCCGCTACTCCTCGCGGGGCTACGACCTCGCCCGGACGCCGTTCGCGGAGGGCGAAGCGGTGGGCGCTTTTGATGACGACCTGCCGGCGCTCACCGAGGAGCCCGAGCCGTTCGACGGGGCCGCTCGATCGTACCGGCCGTGGTCGGGCCTGCGACCGCGGTTCGTCACTCCGTACCTCGAATCCGATTCCGGTGAATGGCGGGTGGGTCTGGCCACCGCCGCCTTCGACCCCCTCCTTCGAACCACCTATGGCCTCGCCGGATCCTGGGGCACCCAGGTGTCGAAGGTCAACGGTCTCGCTTACCTTCGCTACGATCGATTGACTCCAACCTTCACCGCCCTCGCCCGGGTGGAGTCATCGCCTTCGAGCAGCGGCACCAGAGACCTGGTCGAGGGTCGCGTGTCCGCTGATTTCCCCCTGGAGCGTTCCGCTCTGAGGTCGCAGTTCGTGGACCTGACCCTGCGGCGACGACGCGAAACCATCGATCCGGCCACCCTCGACACCGGCGTTCTGGCCCTGTCCTGGCAGTTCGACTCGACGCGAACCTATCCCATGTCGATCTCCCCGGAGGGAGGGGTGAGGCTTCGAGTGGGAGCCACGCGGGAACTGGAGGCCCTCGGAAGCGACCTCGACTTCGGAAAGGTGATCGTGGACCTTCGGGCCTACCTCAGGCTGGGGAGGACGGTGGTGGCGTCGCGGGCCGGAGCGGGCTGGACCTTCGGGACACGCGTGCCGAAGCGGGCCTTCGGGGTGGGCGGTCTGCCGAGCCCGGCCCTTCTCGATCCGGTGGGCGACGAGCCCGCCGTCCTGCGCGGGTACGAGCCGCCCGACGGCCTGGACGAATCGCGATACGGGCGGAAGCTCGTGTTTGGAAATATCGACTGGCGGGTTCCGCTGGGACACCCTCAAAGAGGCATTCGGGCTCTGCCCTTCTTCCTGCGCCATCTGCATCTGACCGCGTCGGTGGACGCCGCCGTGGTCGCCGCCCGGTCGCTGAACCTGAGTTCGGCCCGGGTGGGCGTGTCCCTCGGGCTCGGCGCCGACGCGCTGATCGGCCATCGGATTCCCGTGACCGTTCAAGCGGGACTCGGACAGGGTCTCACCCGCGACGGTGGCTCCGTCCCCTGGTTCTCGGTCGGCTTTCCTTTCTAACCGCTCGATCCGGAATTACCCCGCCGGTAGCATGCACGCAGGGAACGGGCGGCGTACCTCCCCCGGCCCGCTGCCCACCATCGACCGCCTCACCATTTCGATTGCTAAGATCCGTCTCATGTGCGTTGCAATGACGCCTGAGGTCAGGAACCCCTTGCCTCTGGTGCTTCAGACGGCGCGCTTCCTGGTGTGCGATCCCGTGCTGGCCGACGCGCTCGCGGGGATCCCGGCCGCGTAGCTTTCGATCAAACAGGAGTCAAGTCAGATGATGAGAAACAGAATGTACCTCGCTTTCGCCCTCGTCGCCGGCGCGCTGTCCCTGCAGGCGACCCCGGCCCCGGCGCAGACCGGACCGGAGCAGACGGAAAAATTCCTGAAGACGGTCGACAGCACGGTCAAGGCCATCGTCGCGTCCCGCGCGCAGCTTCAGAAGGCGGTCACGACCTATAACTCGATCATCGAGATGACCGCGCCGGACCTCAAGAACGCCTACCGGGACCTCGGCCGGGACATCGCGGACAGCGAGAAGAAGGTGTCCGCAGGCCGCCCGAAGGTCGAGGAAATGAACACCGCGGCCAACGGCTACTTCGCCGCCCGGAATGCCGCCCTGCAGGCGATCACCGACCCCGACCTCCGCAAGCGCAGCGAGGAGCGCCTCAACGCCACTTATGCTCAATTCGAGAAGATCGCGGATGCGGGCAGGGACACGCGGCAGAGCTTCGACACCCTCATGACCGACGCGAAGAACCAGTCCGCGTTCCTCGGGCACGACCTCAACGCCAGCGCCATCGCGAGCCTCAAGCCCGACGCGGTCAAGTTCAACGCCCGTTCCGTCGCGGTCTTCGCCAGAGTTGACGGCGTGATCAAGATGTTCGACGACTACATCGCTTCGATGAAGCCCTAGCCGGCGCCTCACTCGACGGACTACCTGCAGGCGGCCGTGCCCGCTTCACGGGCGTTCCTCGTGGCTCCGGGCTTCGAGCTTCGCTGAGGGAGTCTGGGCCGTCAGCGGACCATGGTCTCGATCGTCTTTCGCAACGAGGCCACGGTCCCCCTCCGGCCCAGCTGCTCCGATACGTCCCTCCGACCCGCGGGATCGACACGCAGGTCATACAACTCCTCGGAGCCATCGGGCCACAACGTGTAGCGATACTCAGCCGTTCTCAAGGAGTAGCCCAGGTTCGACGGCTCGGTGGGACGATACTGAATCAACGCGTCCTGCACCCTTGCTTTCGGGTTCAGGAGCGTGGGCTTGAGCGAGACCCCGTCCAGGTTTCCCGGCCGGGCGATTCCGGTCAGATCGACGAGAGTGGGATAGATATCGATCAGGTCGGCGAGTGCGGCGCTGGGCACGCCGGGCTGGGGCAGGTTCGGGATCGCCACCACCATGGGCACGCGCAGCGATTCCTCGAAGAGGGTGTTCTTCCGCCACAAGCCGCCATGCTCGCCGAGATGGTGACCGTTATCGCCGAAGAAGACCACGATGGTGTCCTTCCATAGGTCCCCGCGGTCGAGAGCGTCGAGGACGACCCCAAGCTGGGCGTCCATGAACGTGACGCAGGCGAAGTAGGCGGAAAGGCCGCGCCGCCCTTCGGCCGGATCGTTCGACAAACCTCCCGGTTCGCGGCCGCTGAGCATCAGCCCCGGCAGCTCCTGCGCCGTGTTCTTGACCGCGATGGCGGGGATGTCGTCCAGGTCGTTGGCGGGCGCGGGCGAGAACCTGATGCTTTGGGGCGGATACATGTCGAAGTACTTCTGCGGGGCGACCCAGGCCACGTGCGGTCTCACCAGGCCGAGGGTCAGGAAAAGAGGCTTCTCTCGTTTCTCCTCCAGGACCTTCACCGCGAACCGGGCTCGCCGGCCGTCTCCCTCGACTTCGTCCTCGTTGCGGTTGGGACCCGCGGCGACCGGCGTGTTCTTCATGAGCCGGGCCGGGGCTTCCACCTTGCCTGCGGGCAGAGGGGGCTGCCACTCGTTCACGTCCCAACCGCGCGACTCCCCGGGCTGAGAGTCCCAGACCTTGCCCACGGAGGCGGTGAAGTAGCCGTTGGCCCGAAACTGCTCCTGTATGAGTCGAATGCGCGGCGTGAAGATCTCCTTGAACGGATCCTCGTGCTCCAGTTCGAGCCGGGCGGGGGAGAGGCCCGAGAGGAAGGCCGCTCGCGCGGGGGTGCAGAAGGGAGCCGGCGCGTAGGCCTTCTCGTACGACCGGCCCCGCGCGCGCAGGCGGTCCAGGTTGGGCGTTTTCACCTCGCCGAGCTGCGGGTACTGCGCGGTCAGGTCGTCGGCGATGATCATCAGTACGTTCAGCCGTGGGCCTGAAGCCGGACGGGCGGGAGCGGCCGGCGCGAATGACGGCGCCTGTTCGAGACGTTTCGCGAGCTCAGCCTTGTGCGCCTGCATGGCCGGGACCGCGGCGAGGTTGGTCCATTCGTGGGGGTCTTTCTGCTCATCGAAGAGTTCCTCGCTCCCGTCGGGCCATTGGGTAAACCGGAACCGGTCAGACCTCACGGTCCGACCGATCCGCGGCGGGTGGCGGTGTGCGCTGGAGAGCAGGGTCGGACGAACGATGAGTCCCGGATCGCGTATCGCCCCGCTGAGGTTCAGGCCGGCCGATTCTTCCGCGGGGGCAGGCGCGGCCCCGGCAAGCGAGGCCAGGGTGGGCGCGATGTCCGCGATCAGGGCCAGAGTGGAGGCGCTCATCCCGGGTTGAACCAACCCCGGGGTGTGGATGAGAGCCAATCCACGAAGCCAGTCCTCGAAAAGCAGATCCGGCCGTGGCGGTGCTGCGCGCTCCGGACGCGGCGCCGGACCAACGGACACCAGGGCGAGAGTGGTGCTCGCCCGCAGACCGCGCGCCTCGAGACCCTTGACCAGTTCGTCGATCTGCCGCTCCAATACACGGAAGGCAGCCGCCCGACGGCCGGCCAGGCCGTTTCCATCTGCCGGCTCGCGGGGCGGTGGAATGACGGAAAAACGCACGGGGTCGAGGGCCGCGCGGTCCGAAAGCGAAATGGCGGGCACTTTTAGCGGAGGCGCTTCAACCTCCGGAAGGGTCGCATCGGCGGGAACGTCTCGCAGGTCCAGGGTTGCGAAAGCGAAGGCGGGTTTCCCGCCGGCGCGGTCGATATCAGCAAGAATGCGCGCCGCCACCTCGCCGGAATCGGCCCGCGTCGTTCGGTCAAACGCTCCGGGTGCATTCCCCGTCCCCGTCACCGCAGAAGTCAGGTACCCCTTGGTCTTGAGCGTGCTGACCAGATTTCCCTCGTTGACTCCGCCGAGCAGCGTCTCATTTGGGTTCGACCAGGCCGGATCACCGGTGAACAGAAAGTCGAAGGGACGCGAAGCGAGGCGCAGCCGTTCGAGCGCCGGATACTGCGAGAACGCCGGATCTTCGAACGGAAAGCCCGTTCCCTCGGCCACGATAAGGATCACATGAGGAATCGTCGGCTTCGAAGCACAGGCCCCGGGACCAAGAGCCAGGCCCACGAGCAGAGCGAGCCGCAGACGATGGCCGGTGACCGTGGCTGACATCCTTGCAGGTTAGTTGTCGTCTCCGAACCGGGTCAAGGCTCTGTGGCCTGGGCGTTCGGACCCATCGTGGAGAGCCGGGGCTTCGTCTTCGGCGCGGGCCGCGGTCACCGCCGAGCGTTCATGTTCGGGTCGTAGACGAACCGAATGCGCTCTTCGGCAGTGTGACGGAGTGCGGGAACGTGGTCGTCGACTTCACCATCGCGCCCCTCAGCGCCGCGCGCGTTAACCTGGTGGAGAAGAAGGGCCGGCGTGACTTTCCGCCCGCTCTGCAAATGGCGCTGGTCACCATGGACCGCATCGTGAACAGCGTTGCCTGGATCGATTTCGGTGACATCCGCGCCAACATCGTCAAGCCCACAGCTCGCCTATGTGCTGCGTCGCATGCAACCCGGCCTGCAGGAAGGTCGCGGCTGCGGTCATGGGCTGGTGGCAGTGATCGAAGTCGGCTACGCTGCGGCCGCATGATCGAACTCGACCGGCTCACGAAGCGATACGGTGACGTGGTCGCGGTGCGCGAGATATCTTTCACCGTGTCCGACGGTGAGTTGCTCGTCCTGGTCGGCGGTTCGGGCTCGGGCAAGACCACCACGCTCAAGATGATCAACCGCTTGATCGAGCCGACCTCGGGTCGGGTCTCGATCGGGGGTGAGGATGCGCTGGCCGTCCCCGCGCACCAGCTTCGCCGGCGCATTGGGTATGTCTTTCAGAGGATCGGCTTGTTTCCACACATGACGGTCGGGGAGAACATCGCCGTCCCGCTGACCCTGCTCGAGTGGCCGGTCGAACGCATCACGCGACGGGTGGAAGCGCTGCTCTCGCTGGTCGAGCTCGAGCCCGGCCTTGTCGGGCGGTTCCCGGCACAGCTCTCCGGAGGCCAGCAGCAGCGCGTGGGCGTCGCCCGCGCCCTCTCCGCGGAACCCACGCTCATGCTCCTCGATGAGCCGTTCGCGGCGCTCGATCCCCTGACTCGAGACCGTCTCCAGCAGTCGTTTCTCAGGATCCGCCGTGAACTGGGACTCACCGCAATCTTCGTCACCCACGATATGGTCGAAGCTCTCCTGCTCGCCGACCGCATCGCGGTGATGCACGAGGGAGCGCTCATCCAGGTGGGGACGCCTCGCGACCTCATCACTTCCCCGGCGAACGAATACGTGGAGCGGTTGCTCGAGACCCCGCGGCGACAAGCGCGCTCGTTCGACGCCCTCATGGCGGGCGGCTCGTGGTGAGCGAACAACTGGCACTGCTCCCGGTCTATCTCACCGCGCACCTGCAGCTCGCGCTGGCCGCACTCCTCCTGGGCGTGGGCATCAGCGTACCGCTTGGCGTCCTGGCGGCCAACGTTCGCTGGCTGGAGGGGCCGGTGCTGGGGGTCGCGAGCGTCATCCAGACCATCCCGAGCCTGGCGCTGCTTGCGGTGATGGTTCCGCTCCTCGCCGCGCTCGGGGTGCAGAGCATCGGCTTTCTGCCCGCGTTCGTCGGACTGGTTCTCTACAGCATGCTGCCCATTCTGCGTAACACAGTGACCGGGTTCGCGGGCGTCGACCCCGCGTACCGCGAGGCGGCCCGAGGTGTGGGCATGACTCTCCGGCAGCAGCTCGTGCGCGTGGAGCTGCCCCTTGCCCTTCCCACCATCATCGCCGGGATTCGCACCGCCACCGTGTGGACCGTGGGCATCGCCACCCTCTCGACACCTGTCGGTGCGCCGAGTCTGGGGAACTACATCTTCAGCGGGTTGCAAACCCGGAACCTGAGCGCGGTCCTGGTGGGCTGCACGGCAGCGGCGGGGCTGGCCTTGGCCCTCGACGGACTGATCAAGCTGCTTGAGATGGGGTGGGAACGACGGAGCAAGGCGCTGCTCAGCGCCGCGCTGGGAACGCTGGGGGCTCTCTATCTCTTTACCGGAATGACCCTCGGGCGGGATGCTTTCCAGCACGACCGGGGCCGAGTAGTGATCGGCGCCAAGACGTTCACCGAGCAATACATCCTCGCGGAAATTCTCGCGGGGCGACTGGCGCGCGCCACTTCGCTTTCCGTGGAGACCGTCCCCTCACTCGGCTCCACGGTCGCGTTCGATGCTCTGCGCGCCGGCGACATCGATGTCTACGTCGAATACTCCGGGACGATCTGGGCGACCGTGATGAAGCGGGAGACCTCAGCGTCGGACCGAGCGCAGGTGCTCAAAGAGGTCGAGCGTTACCTCCGCGACGCTCACGGGATCACCGTGGCGGCCGCACTCGGATTCGAGAACACCTATGCCCTCGCGATGCGGCGAAACGAGGCGGAGCGCCTGGGGATCCGCCGCATAAGCGATCTGGCACTTCATTCGAGGAAGCTTTCGATGGGCGGGGATTATGAGTTCTTCGGGCGTACCGAATGGCGCTCGCTTCAGGAGAGATACGGATTGGAGTTCGCCGAGCGGCGCAGCATGGATCCCTCGCTCATGTATCAGGCGGCAGGCCAGGGAACCGTGGACGTGGTCAGCGCGTTCTCCACCGACGGGCGCATCGAGGCGTTCGATCTGGTGGTCCTGGAAGATGATCGCCATGCGATTCCTCCCTATGACGCCATAGTCCTCGTCAGCGAACGCCTGGCCCGGGAAGAGCCCGCGGCCATGGCGGCCCTCGCGGGTCTCGCCGGGAAGATCGACGCCGACGCCATGCGGCGCATGAACCTCGCCGTGGATCGGGACGGGAAGAGCGCGGGCGCGGTGGGAGCGGCGTTTCTCGAGGCGCTCAAGCCCGACCCCTAAACCCTCGCCTCGAGCCGCGCCCAGACGGCCTGGTGCGCATCGCGCTGAAGGATGAACGTCGACGGTTCGGAAACGAACGACGGCCCGGAGCGGGCGCTTGGGGGAATTGATGGATCGGCCAGCGTTGTCATCGATGACTGAGATATAAAGCGTCCCCATTAGATCTTAAACATTGTACGAATAAGGTCTAATCATGTAGAGTTTATCTTTAGTCGAGAGGATACAAAGTGTGACCAGCCCCATCAATGGCGCCGATACCGCCTGGATGCTCATTTCCACCGCCCTCGTTCTGCTGATGACGCCGGCCCTGGCCTTCTTCTATGGAGGCCTCGTTCGCGGCAAGAACGCGCTCAACACCATGATGATGAGCGTATCGGCCCTTGGTTTCGTCGGTCTCGCCTGGGCGCTCGTCGGCTACTCCCTGGCCTTCTCCATGGGTTCGGCCTTCATCGGCGGACTCTCGCACGTAGCCCTTTCGGGCGTGGGGATCGAGCCCCAGGGATCGATCCCCCACATTCTCTTCATGGCGTACCAGGGGACGTTCGCGATCATCACCGCCGCCCTCATTTCCGGGGCGATCGCGGAGCGGATGCGCTTTTCCGCATACCTGATCTTCATCACCCTTTGGAGCGTCGTCGTCTATGCGCCGGTCGCGCACTGGGTCTGGGGCGGAGGCTTCCTCAGCACCCTGGGCGCGCTCGACTTCGCGGGCGGCACCGTGGTCCACATCAACGCCGCGGTGGCGGCACTGGTGGCGGCGCTCATGATGGGGGCGCGGAAGGATTACGCGCGCCAGGCCATTCTTCCCCACAACGTCCCCTTCACCCTCCTGGGTGCTGGACTCCTGTGGTTCGGTTGGTTCGGCTTCAACGCGGGCAGCGCTCTGGGTGCGAACACGGGCGCGGCCCTGGCCTTCGCGAACACGCTGCTGGCGCCCACCGCGACCCTCGTGGTGTGGACGCTTCTCGATCTCCACCGGACCCGCAAGGTCACCGCGGTGGGCGCCGCCACCGCGATCGTGGTCGGCCTCGTTGCCATCACTCCCGCCGCGGGACTCGTGAGTCCCATCTCCGCCATCGTCCTCGGGGCAATCGCCGCCGTGCCCAGCTACTTCGGCCTTCTGTGGAGGGCGCGCACGCGGCTCGACGATTCCCTGGACGTGGTCGCCGCGCATGGACTCGGGGGAACCGTGGGCGCGCTCCTCACCGGAGTGCTCGCGGAGAAGACCTGGGGGTCGCCAGTGAACGGCCTCCTCTTCGGCAATCCCCGCCAGTTCGGAATCCAGGTGGTCGCGATACTCGTGGTCGCGGCCTACAGCGCCGGCGCATCGTGGACGCTTCTCAAGCTGGTGAACGCGGTGGCCCCGCTTCGGGTGTCAACGCGCGACGAAGGCCTCGGCCTCGACGTGAGCCAGCATGGCGAGGAGGCGTACGTCCGCGGAGAGGGCGCCTTGCTCATCCTTCGCGACGCTCTGCCCTCGGCCGAATCACCGGTGGCGTCGGCGGTGGTCAGCCTCGGTGCCTTCGGGGGCCGGTCGTGAAGCTGGTGGTGGCGATCGTCCGCCCCGACAAGCTGAGCGATGTCCTGGAGGCCCTGTTCCGGGCCGAGGTTCGCGGCCTGACCATCGGCCGGATCCAGGGTCACGGCGGGGAGACGGAACACGTCGAGACCTACCGGGGCACCACCGTGCGGATGGAGCTGTCCGAGAAGGTCCGAATCGAGATCGGGGTGAGCGATCACTTCGTCGAGCCGACGGTGCAGGCCATCCTGTCCTCGGCCCGCACCGGCGAAGTGGGCGACGGCAAGGTCTTCGTCCTCCCCGTGGAGAAGGTGTACCGGATCCGAACCGGTGAAGAGGATCAGAGCGCCGTCACTCCTCTCTTCCCCGCCCCGGAATAGTCCGGGTCAGGAACCGGGGATCGCGTACAGGTACTTGTCCTTCACCGTGTCGAAGACCTGCAGGATCTCGGAAACCGTTTTCGGCGCAGCCGGGAGTAGGCCAGGCGTCCCGCCTTCACGTCCTTGGCCGCGGCGGCGAAGGGAATGATGCTGGCACCCAGGCCGTGACTCACCATGGCCTTGATGATCTCGACGTTCTCCGTCTCCATGGCCACCCGGACCGCGACCCTCTCCTCGCGAAAGAACTCGTCGAGGACGCGCCGGGTGTCCGAGCCCGGCTCGTGACCGGCCATAGGATTCCCGTGACCGTTCAAGCGGGACCCGGACAGGGTCTCACCCGCGACGGTGGCTTCGTCCCCTGGTTCTGGGGCCGGCTTTCCTTTCCAGTCGCTCGATCCGCAATCACCCCAGCCGGTAGCATGCACGCATCGTAATGAGACACGTAAGACGCGGTCGCCGGACCCTTGGGGAACCAGACGAGGGTCAGTCCCGGAAGAGCCGGGTCCAACGGCTCAGAGAAGTGCTGCCCCTCGCCTGGACTCTGATTCGCCCCAGGCTGCCTGCCCTCCTCGTCGGCCTGGCCCTGATCCTGATCTCTCGGGCCTCGGGCCTGGTGCTGCCCGCGAGCGCCAGAGTGTTCGTCGACGACGTGGTCAACGGGTCGCAGCCCGAGAAGATGCGGACGGTCTTTCTCGCCGTTGTGGCCGCGGCCTTTCTTCAGGCTGGTTGTTCCTATCTTCTCTTTCGAGTTCTGACCGTGCGCACCATCGAACTGGTGGCCGACCTGCGTTCGCGCGGCATCGCGCATCTTATCCGGCTCGCCGTGCCCTTCTTCGATGTGAACCAGACCGGCGCGCTCCTCCCGCGCGTGCTCCACGATATCGAGGCTCTCCGGATTCTCGTCGGCTCAGGCTTCATCGAGTTCGCGGGCGGCATCTTCTTCGCGACCCTCTCCGGGGCCTACATGTGGACGATTTCCCCGAAGCTAACTCTGATCGCTCTGCTGACTCTGGCCGGCTTCGTCGCCCTGCTCGGATGGGTCTTCTGGGGCGTGTCCGGCGCCTATGCGCAGCGCGCGCAACTCCTGTCGGAGACCAGCGGGCGCCTCAGCGAGACCCTGTCCGGAATACGCGTGATCAAGGCCTATCGCGCCGAGGAACGAGAAGCCGCGGTCCTGTCCTCATCGGTCATGGCCATGAAGGCCAACGCCATCGAACTGGCGGGGAACAATCGATTGTTCTCGTTCTGGAGCACGATCCTCGTGGGCTTCCTGGGTCTGGGGCTGATGAGCATGGCCCTCGGGGAGATCCAAGCCGGTCGTCTGACCCTCGGCGGTCTGACCACCTTCGTGATCCTGCTGGGCTTCCTGACCGGTCCGGTCTACATGGTGGTGGCGCTGGCCGGACAGTTCGCGGACGCGCTCGTGGCCATCGAGCGTCTGCAGGCCATCCTGGCCGAACCGGGGGAGGCGACGGCCGGAGTCGGTGCTTCCGGGGAATCGCCTCTCATAGCCTCGGGCGTGACGGGCCATGTGATCTTCGACCAGGTCTCGTTCGAGTACCGTTCCGGCGAGCCCGTGCTCAAGGAGGTCAGCTTCGAGGCGCCTCCCGGCACCGCCACCGCTCTGGTGGGGCCCTCCGGCGCGGGCAAATCCACCATCATGGGCCTGCTGGCCGCGTTCTATCAGCCTCAGAGCGGCCGCATCACCCTCGACGGGCACGACATCCGTTCGCTTCCCCTCTCGGACTATCGAGCCAATCTCGGAGTCGTGTTTCAAGACACGTTTCTCTTCGATGCCAGCCTGCGCGAGAACGTCCTCTTCGCCAGACCCGAGGCCACGGAAACCGAGTTCAAAGAGGCATGCCATTCCGCGCACATCGACGAGTTCGCATCGGGATTCGCGCTCGGATACGACACCCTGGTGGGGGAACGCGGGGTTCGGCTCTCCGGGGGGCAGAAACAGAGAGTGGCGATCGCCCGCGCCTTTCTGGCCAACCCGCGCATCCTTCTGCTCGACGAAGCGACCTCGAACCTCGACAGCGAGTCGGAAGCGCTCATCCAGCACGGACTCGAACGCCTGCTTCCCGGACGCACCACCTTTGTGATCGCGCATCGCCTCTCCACGGTCAGATCGTGTCAGCAGATCCTGGTTCTGGAGCAGGGCCGGGTGATCGAGCGGGGGACCTATGCGGATCTGGTGCGTCTGGGCGGGCGGTACGCGTCCATGCTGGAACGGCAGACTCTGCCCCCGCCCCAGGGCTGAGTGAAGGCGACCGGCTGCGGTTTCCCGGTCGGGGGTGGGGGTTCTCCCGGACCGCCACCGACGCACTCCCTTCCCCGGCTCACAACGACAGCCCGGCCGGAGGGCCCAAGGCCGCCCCGTTTTCCGAGAATCGGTCTTCACCGAGGGCGGAGTCGAGGTAGCAGCGATGCGCGTCGCGGTGACCCTCGTCGAGCCAGTCGAGAAGCGAGGTCTCCGCCTCGCTCGAAGGATCGACCGCGCCGTCGAGATCGAGAGGCCGAAGCCGCGACCTCCGGGGCCGGATCACGTGGATGGTGACCGACCGGAATTTCCGGCCGGTGAGAGGATCCTGCCACTCTCTCTCGCCCGTGCTCTTCTGGTGCCCGACCGTGTCCACGATGCGATTGAGGCGTTCGGTCTGCTCGAGGTCGCTCTCGATGCCCGCTCTTTCCTGCAGGGCCAGAAAGGCGGAAGCCAGCGCCTTCAGGCCGCGACGCTCCGGCATCGGCCCCGGGTTCTTCGCGGTGGCGGTCACGAGAACGATCTGATCGGCGCCCATGGCGATCGCTTCGCTGAGGCCCGAACCCGCGGCCGCGGACGCTTCGGCAATCCGGTGGACCTCGCCTCCGAACGCGCCCTGTTTGGGCAGCCGCACGCGCCGCGGTGATGACAGGGGGGTGGCCCCGAAGGCGGTGGCCACGACGTCGTAGAGGAGCGGCGCCACCGTGGCCTCCTTCAGATCGAGGAGGTCGTCTCCTTCCTGGTCCGTTGAAATCCCGCGACCGTCGTCGGACCCGAGTTTCAGGACCAGCGGCTTCCGCGCATCCAGATTGGCGGCCCGAAGCACGAGCCCGCGAAAGCCGGGCTGCCCAGCGTTCTCGGCGATGAGGGCGGCGAACTGCCGTCCAATTTCCGAGGTCAGGGGAGCCGACACATTGAGGGCCGGTCCCCGGGCGGCTTCCCAGAGCCGACGGGCCAGGTCCGTCTCGATGCCGGAGAGATCGAAAGCGCTCTCGAGCGCCTCGCCCATCCGCCGCCTCGAACTCCGGAGCAGACTGGCGCCCCTTAGGAGAAGGAACAGCAGAGCGAGGAAAGTGGGAGCGGCGAGGGCGAACACGAAGAACAGGCGCAGCCCGGAGGCCAGAGCGGCCACGCCCTGGAAGAGGCCGGTCATGAAGCCGGGTCGGGCGAAATCCACGGCGAGGAAAGCGGGGAGGAACAGGCCGAGCGTCAGAGCGAGCAGGGCTGGAACCAGAAACGCCGAGAGGGCCACGAGGCCCAGGGAGCGCAAAAACCGGAGGCCCCAGCGGAGTCGGAAAACCCGGCGGGAGGAGATCTCCCGCCACAGGCCTTTCTCCCCATAAAGGGTCGATCCGCAGGCGGCCGCGCCAAAGGCCGCGGCCAGAACTCCTACCCCTGAGCCGACCATGAGGTCGATCCGCACTCCCGCCTCATCGAGGGCCTTCAAGACGCCGGCGTGGTAGGCGCCGGAGGCCCCGCTCCCTGCGAACACTACCGCGGTGCGGCGTCCCAGGAGATGGTCTTTCATGGCGATCTGATTATCCGACTTTTGGCGGACGGGCGCGAGATCCCGGGGTATTGGGGCGATCCGGCTTCAGCTCGCGTCGTGCATGGTCGAGAGCTTGAGAATCTCGACGTACCTCGTTCCCTTGGGCACGCGAACCTCGGCGACCTCGCCGACCTTCTTGTTGAGAAGACACCGGCCGATGGGCGAGGAAGGAGAGATTCTTCCCTTTTCCGGGTCGCTCTCCTCGCTGGTCACAATTTCGTAGACGTTCTCCACCCCGGTGTCTTCATCGCGCACGTGCACGGTCGAGCCGAGCCCCACCTTGTCTCTCGGGATGCTGTCGAGATTGAGCATCGACAACCCTGCGAGGCGGCCCTGCATCTGGGCGATGCGGGCCTGGAGGAAGGTCTGGCGCTCCTTCGCGGCCTTGTACTCCGCGTTTTCGCGGAGATCGCCCCATTCTCGGGCGCGCTGAATCTCCTTCGGAAGCTCGACCTTCAACTCGTGTTCCGCGCTCCGAATTTCGTCCTCAAGTTTCTTCTTCGCTTCGATCATGGACTTCGACTTCTCTTCCCTAAGGTTGATGAGATTCGCGGGATCAAACGGCCGCTTCAAAGACCCGGCCAGGAGGTGTGCGGACCCTTGGATGAGGCGCCTAAGACGGGGACTCCGCGAAGAACACGGCGATGGGAGCGCATTCCGGACGGCCCCAAGGGTCCAAGAAGACGCGATGCTAGCATCGCCCTCCGGTTCGTCCTTCGTCCCAAAGCGCCTTGATCGAGACTCCAGAGTGCCGATTCCTTCACCAAAGCGGATATCAGGGCGCGACCACCCGGAGTTCAAACGATTCCTCGCCGTGCGCGCCCGGAAGAACCGGGACCTCATCCTGGTCGAGGGCCCCAAGCTGCTCGATGAAGCCATCCGGTCAAAACTCAAAGTGGTCCTGGTCGCGGTGGACCGCGTTTCAAGGATGGAGGGGGTCGCGGCGGGGTCACACCCTTCGATGGTCGAGTTCAGCGCGCCGCTTATGAAGAGTGTGTCCGCGGTGGAGACCCATCAGGGCGTGATCGCTCTGGTCGAGCGCCCGCGTCCGGCGGTCGGCTGGCTGGAGGGATCCCGGCCCTTCGCCCTCGTCCTCGACGGGGTTCAGGACCCAGGGAACGTGGGGACGCTCTTCCGGACCGCTGAAGCGGCCGGCGTGTCCTTCATCCTGCTGACCCGCGGCTGCGCCGATCCGCTGTCCCCCAAGGCTCTTCGCGCCTCGGCCGGGTCGGCCTTTCGCGTGCCTCATGCCCCCGACCTGTCCGTGGAGGGCCTGCTGGAACTTCTGCCCTCCGGCCTGACCCTCGCCGCCGCGGTCGCGGGGCCGGGCGCCTCGTCCCTTTTTGAAGCCGCCCTGGATCTTCCGCTTGCGCTCGCCCTTGGCTCCGAAGGGTCGGGCCTCGATCCGCGCCTGGAGGCGGCGTCCTCCGTTCGTATCCGGGTTCCGAGTGCCGGAAAAGTGGAGAGCCTGAACGTGGCCGCCGCGGGAGCGATCGCGCTCTTCGAGATCGCTCGCCGGGCCGGTATTCTCCGAAACTGAAGCCGCGCCGGCGGGCTGCTAGAACAACTTCTGGAAGTCGGGTCTGAGAAAAATCTCGCGACCCTGGGTCACGATGTGACCGTTCTGTTCGAGATCCCGCATCATTCGGGTCACCGTCTCACGCGACGAGCCGATGCGATGAGCGATGTCCATGTGAGTGGGCCGGCGCACCACCACCCGGCCGTCCTTCAACCGCTTGCCTTCTTCCTCGGCCAGTTCCTGGATGACCCGGGCCACCCGGCCGTAGACATCGAGCAGAGCCAGGGTGGAGATCTGGTGGTTCGCCTTGCGCAGCCGATCGGCCAGCACCTGGATCAGCGAGGCGCTCATTCCCGGATCCTGCTCGAGCGCGCGCATGAAGTCATCGCGCTGCAGAGCCAGCAGTTCGCACTCTTCCTCGGCGACCGTGGTCGCCGACCGGGGCTCCTGATCGAGGAGTGACATCTCTCCGAAAAAATCGCCTTCGGAGAGGGTGGACAGGGTCACCTCTTTTCCGTCGTCTCCGAAGATCGCCACTTTCACCCGGCCGCGCAGGATGATGAAAAGGGAATCGCCCACATCGTTCTCGTGGAAGATGACCTCGTCCTTCCGGATCCTCCGGCGGCGGGTCAGCCGCAGGATGGCGTCGACAGACCCTTCGCCCAGTCGGGTAAAGAGGGGAACGCTCTGGAGGAACTCACGCTCGGTCATGGAGTCTGCTTTGAGGTGGATCGTAGCATCCTGAAAGTCCCGCGCGTCACGACGGGTCGCTTTTTCGTCCCCGAAGGAATCCCCGGCCGGAGGCTTGAAGCCCTCCGTCCGGCGCGCGCCGACTACGCGCGGGAGCGTCGGGGCTTGTCGTAGCTCGCGGTCACCACGCTGGAAATGCCGCCGCGAACGCCGAAGCGGCCTTCGAGCATCATGCTGCGCGGCCTCGTGACCGCGACCAGGTCGTCGAGAATTCGATTGATGACCGCCTCGTAGTAGATGCCCTCATTACGGTACCCGCCGAGATAGATCTTGAGGCTCTTCAATTCCACGCAGAGCCGGTCCGGCACGTAGCGGAGGATGAGGGTGGCGAAGTCGGGCTGGCCCGTCTTGGGGCAGAGTGCGGTGAACTCCGGGCAGGTGTGTTCGATCAGGTAGTCCCGCTTCGGGTTCGGATTCGGGAAAGTTTCCAGTCGCTTTATGAGCTTTTCCAACGTTGCAGCGCCTCCTTCAGGTCGCGTTCGATATCGTCCTTCAGTGATTGCGGTTTGAGGACCACCACCCGGGGCACGAAGCTCCGGATCCAGGCCTTGAGTTCCCGGGAGAGGGCCACGTTCAGAGCGAGATCGAACGAGCCATCGGGCCGGCTGGTGATCTTCTGAGACTCGTGCCAGGTCCGGTCCTTCACGCTGTCCGCGGCGGCGGCGTCGAAACGCAGGACAACTTCCTGGGCCTTGCCGCCCGCGATGCCGAAAGCGCTTCGGGTGTGAGCCTCGATCTCGTGGTCCTTGGGCATCTCGAAGCTGATGTCCATCAGGGCAATCCGTTCGATGCGCTCCACCGCGAACGTGCGCACTTCGCCGTATTCCTCCACCCGGCCGTACAGGTAAAGGCCGCCCTGGTAGTAGACCACCCGGTAGGGATCGACCTCGTACCGCTTGGCGCGCTTGGAGCTGGCCGAGTAGTAGGACATGTCCACCCGCCGTTCGTGAAGGGTCGCGTCCACCAGGGTGGCGATGACGCCCTTCTTCGCCGAGTAGTCCTTCGAGGGGAAGGGTCGGGCCCCGAACAGGTCCGAGATACGAGCCAGATACCTTGTGCTCTTCTCGGGGAGGGCGGCGCGAATCTTGACGAAGGCAGAGTCGAGATCGGCGGCGAAGGGCGCGCCCGAGAGGATGGTGATCAGATGGCGGCCAAAGTAGAGGGCGGCCATTTCGGACATGGTGAAGGTCGCCTGCGCCTTCTGCGAATAGCCCTCGAGCAGCCGCCAGATCTTCCGGCCGCTTTCGCGATCGTCGTAGAGCGGAAAGCCCGCTTCCTGCAGGGCTTCGATGTCCCGGCGGATCGTGCGCAGGGCGACCCCGTGCTCCTCGGCCAGATCGGAAGCGGACACATGGCGGCTCTTCTCGATCCGCTTGAGGATCTTCCACTGGCGGATGACTTCGGCGTTCCGCATGGTGGAGCTAACTTATCAGGCCGGGCGCCTCTCGGGGCCTTCAGGGCCTCCCACTCTCCGGGCTGCTAGAGGAGGCGCCGGAGGATGGGCACGGATTCTTCGAACCGGTCGAACACCGCCGCGGTCAGGGTCGGGGTTTCTTCGCTGCCGGTGGTGTTCCTGATCTCCATCTCCAGGGCCCGACAGGCGGCGGCGAGTCGCATCAGGCCCAGAGTGGCGGCGCTCGACTTCAAAGAATGAGACACCCGCGCCACCGACTTCCAATCGGCCCGGGTGCTGGCCGCGCGCAAATCCTCTATCGACTTGCCCGTCTCTTCGAGGAACAGCTGGGCCATTTCGGAGACGAAGGCCGGGCCCTGGTCCCCGGCGATGTCTCGAATCTTCTCGATCGCGGAGTCATCGAAGAGGAGAGTTTCCACGGCCAGAGCCAGCATCACTCCGAGACTCTAGACCGGCCCCTTGGCCTATTCGTGTGAGATTCGTCATGATGGAGGAATCATGATTACCCCTATTCTCGTGCTCACCCTCCTGGCCCAGGCCGCCTCCGATGCGGGGGCCCCTCAGATCGAGGAGATCCGGACCTGGAGGCAGACCCGGGAGAAGGATCTCCAGGCGGATCGCGGATGGCTCGCGGTCTCCGGCCTTCCCTGGCTGAAGGAAGGGTCTACCACCCTGGGTTCAGGGGAGGGCAGCCAGGTTCGGCTCGCCGACGGCCCCGCGGCCTGGGGTGCGATCTCGAGATCCGGCTCGAAAGTTGTGCTGAACCCCATCGACGGTCCCTCGCGCGAGATCACGGCCGAGGATCCGCCCTTCCAGATCGGCCGGACCTGGATCGGGCTCATTCGGCGAAGCGACCGGATCGGCCTGCGATTGTGGGATCCGCAGAATTCCCGGAAACTGGACTTCCGCGGCCTCGACTGGTACGAGATCAAGCCCGAGTACCGCGTCTCGGGCCGTCTGGTCAGGAGCGCGGAGCCCCTCAAGGTGAAGGTTGCCAACGTCATCGGTCAGGTGAACGACTATCCGAGCCCCGGGGTGGTCGAGTTCGAACTGAATGGGAAGACTATGCGTCTCACCCCCGTCTTCGAGAGCCCGGCCGAGGATGAGCTGTTCTACATCTTCAAGGATGGGACGGCCGGAAAGACGACCTACGGCGCCGGCCGTTTCGTGTACAGCGGCCTGCCCGATGAGAACGGAATGGTGATCCTCGACTTCAACCGCGCTTATTCGCCGCCCTGCGCGTTCACCGACTTCGCCACCTGCCCCCTTCCGCCGCCCGCGAACCGCCTCCCGATCGCCATCGAGGCGGGGGAGAAGGATCCGCACCGGCCGCACTGAGCCTGCTGAGCGCGCCCGCGCAAATGATCACGATGGACGCGCTGGCCCTGACCGTGGAGGACTTGAAGCCCCTGCTCGGCGGCGACTCGCGCGCCCTCGCCCTGCGCCGCGCCCTGATGGCCGGGCCGCTCCCGGCTCTGCCTTCGAAGGTGGCCGGAGTATCGGAGTCCGTCCTCCGCCCTCTTCGCTCGTTTCTGGACTTGCCCAGGGCCCGGGTGTCATCCGTTCTGAGCGCGGACGATGGAACTACGAAGTGGGCGATGGAGTTTGGCGACGGCCAGAGCGCCGAATCCGTCCTCATCCCTTCCCGCACCCGCGGCACGGTGTGCGTGTCGTCCCAGTCGGGATGCACGCGGGCCTGCGCCTTTTGCGCCACCGCGACCATGGGCTTCCGCCGGAACCTGACCGCGGGCGAGATCGTCCACCAGTATCTGGTGGCGCGCGAGGCGGCGCGTCGTTCCGGGGTCGAGGCCACGAACGTCGTCTTCATGGGGATGGGCGAGCCCCTCGACAACATCGACCCTGTGCTCGCGGCGGTGCGGTCCCTCACCGATGTCTTTCCCGGTCTGTCGCCGCGCCGGGTGACCGTCTCGACCTCGGGCGTGGTCCCGCGCATGGGCCGATTCCTGAAGGAGAGCCAGGC
Organism: Acidobacteriota bacterium; assembly: GCA_032127745.1. Lineage (GTDB taxonomy): Bacteria > Acidobacteriota > Vicinamibacteria > Fen-336 > JAGNNV01 > JAGNNV01. Next base: position 10,093 of record JAQBHL010000257.1, on the reverse strand, counting down.
CAGCCTCGCGCTCTCGCTCAACGCCACCACCGATGAAGTGCGGACGCGGGTCATGCCCCACAACCGGACCTGGCCGCTGGCCTCGATCATGAAGGTCCTGAGGGAGGCGACAGCGGAGAGGCCGAGACGCTTCTTCGTCGAATACGTCCAGCTTCCGGGAGTCAACGACACGCAGGAGGACGCGCGCCGCATCGCTGTTCTGCTGCGCGGCCTGGACTGTCACGTGAACGTGATTCCGCACAATCCGTTTCCCGGAAGCCCCTTCCGCGCCCCGGAGCGAGGCGAGACCCTGCGCTTCCACGGCCACATCAAGGAACGTGGCCTCAATGGAATCATCAGATGGCCAAGAGGCCGGGACGTGGCCGGGGCCTGCGGCCAGCTGGCTCTGCGGCGCGCGTAGCCGCTCTCGATCGGGAACCGGGGGGCGGGAGGCGGGAGGTGCCCGAATCAGGGCCTGCGCAGGGCTTCGGCGGCGAGCAGGGCGCGGCGATTCCCGGGCTCGATGGCCAGCGCTCGTTGGATCGCCTCTTCGGCTTCCTTCTTGAGCTCCAGGGCTGAGAGGGCTTCACCGAGGAGGATGTACCCGATCACCGATTGCGGATCGAGCTCGAGGTGAAGGTCGAGCACCGCCTTGGCTTCGCGCGCGCGCCCGTTCCTCAGGAGGTCGTACTCGGCATAGTGCCAGAGAGATCCGGGATCGCCGCGCTTCGAGATCTCCTGGAGGGTCGACTGGAGCGTCTTTTCCGCCTCGGCCGGCGGAAGGTCGGAGAGGAGGCGATGGACGAAGGCCTCGGCGCCGTACTTCGGTTCAGGGCCGCGGCCCTCGAGAATGGCCAGCAGGTCGGCCTCGAGCGACATGGACGGCGTCTCCACGATCCGGCCGATCTCCGCTCCATCACGGAGGACGACGATGGTGGGGGTGCGGTGGACCCTTCGTCCGGCCTCGGGGTTTCCCGGGGATTTCTTGAACTCCATCGGGCGATCCGAAAGACCGACCAGGCGGAACCGCTCCTCGCCGAAACCGGCCAGATCGAGCAGGCGCATGAGCCGCGGGACCTGCCGTCGCGAGTCGCCGCACCATGTCCCGAAATAGACCTCGATCGAGATCGAGGCGAGACGCGCGCGCAGGCCGTCCACGGCGTCGGCGGCCGGTTCGTACTGCGAGTACTGTCGGTCGAACCACTCCGCGAACGGCGGCTTGCGCAGGTCGGCCCGCGTGAGAACGCCCACGAGTATCGGAGGTTCGGCGCGGCTGTCTCCTCCGCCTCTTCCGGGCGGGGACCCGGAGGCCTGGCCGAAGCCCGGGGCGGCGAGGGCGATCAAGCAGGCGGCGCCGGCCAGAGGGAAGCGCAAGCAGGAATTTGAAAGGCCACGGGAACTCATCGCTGAAGTCTAGTGTCCTGCTGCCGAGACTACTTCGTCCGACGCATTTCCTCGGAGTCCTGCTGACGGGAAGGCTCTGAATGAGCGGGATTCGATACACTTCCCCTCCCGTTTTTACCCTCTTTGAAGGAGCCATGAAGAAACTGCTTTTGCTGGCCCTGGTCGGCTCGTCCATGATCGCGGCCGCGCCGCCGGCGCCGTTCGAGCTGTCCGTGGCCTCGATCATGCGAGGCCCGAAACTGGTGGGTTACGCGCCGGATTCCATCCGCTGGTCGGGAGACTCGAAGGAGTTCTGGTTCGAGTGGCAGAAGCCCGGCGACGACGAGCAGTCGACCTGGGTCGGAAACGCCGCCACCGGGGAGGCGAAGAAGCTCTCCGACGACGCGCGCAAGAGCGTTCCCCCGCCGTCCGCCGAGTGGGACCTCGCTCGCAAGCGCGCGGTGTTCTCGCAGGGCGGCGATGTCGTGCTGGTCGACACCGTGACCAGGAGGCGTCGGATCATCACTCGGACCACCGGGAATGAGTCCCGCCCCCGCTTCGCGAAGAACGAGACGCAGGTCGCGTTCATGCGCGATGGCGCGTTGCACCTCGTGCCCATCACCGATGATGGCGATGGTTCTCTGGTCCAGCTCTTCGAAGCCGGTCCCAAGAGGAAAGAGCCCGTCCTCACCGATGCCCAGAAGGTGGATCGTGACGAAGAGGCGAAACTCCTCCTTCATGTAAGGAAGGCGGTCGAGCAACGAAAGGAACGCGAGGCCAAGCGTGACGCCGAGGCCCCGCCGAAGCTCGAAATCGCCGAGGGCGAGTCGGTGATCGACGCCGTTCTGTCCGATGATGGCGTCCATGTGTACGCCACCGTCTCGGTGAAGGCCACCGGCTCGAAGACGGTGGAGGTTCCGAACTACATCACCGAGTCGTCCTATCCCGAGCCGATCCCCGCTCGTAACCGCGTGGGCGACGCGCAGGACAAGCGCCGGCTCGTGATTCTGAATCTTCAAACGCGCCAGAGCGTCTGGGCCAGCCTGCCTTTGCTCAAGACCGAGACCAGGACGGCCGAGGGGAAGGCGGAAACCAAGGATCGGGACGCGCGCTGGTCTCTGATCGACCTCTCGCCGGATGGCAAGCTGGCGGTGGCCGCGGTGCGCTCGGCCGATAACAAGGACCGATGGCTGGTGGGTCTCGATCCCGAGACCGGGGTGGGCTCCGTTCTGTTCGCCGATCATGACGATGCCTGGATCCGCGAACTCTTCGGCGCCGCTGGTTTCCTGCCCGACGGCCGGACGTTGTGGTTCACCTCCGAAAAGCCCGGGTACATGCATCTGTTCACCGTCGATGTCTCGGGGGCGATGCCCGAGGCCCGGCCCCTGACCAGCGGCGCCTGGGAGATCGTGGACGTTTCGTTGTCCGCGAACCGGCAGACCTTCTACATCCACAGCACCGAAGCGGGAGCCGGCGAGAGGCACCTCTATTCGATGCCGGTGAGCGGCGGAGCACGCACTCGTCTCACCACCGCGGTGGGGTCGCACGAGGTGGCCGTCTCGCCCGACGGGTCCGTGTTCGCGAGCGTCTACTCGGCCGGGAACAAGCCGCCCGAGGTTTACCTCGGGCCCGCCTCCAACGATCTGGCGCAGCGGGTCACCACGTCGCCTTCCCCCGAGTGGCTGGCCGGGAAATGGCTGGATCCAAGGATTGTCATGGTCCAGGCCCGCGACGGGGTCAAGGTACCGGCGCGACTGTATCGGCCCGAAGAGGTGGGTGCGAAGGTCAATCCGAAACATCCGGCGGTGATCTTTGTTCATGGCGCCGGGTACCTGCAGAACGCCCATCGCTACTGGTCGAGCTATTTCCGCGAGTACATGTTCCATCACGTCCTCGCCTCGCAGGGCTACGTGGTCATCGACATCGACTATCGCGGCAGCGCGGGCTACGGCCGCGACTGGCGGACCGCCATCTACCGCCACATGGGCGGGGCCGATCTGAACGACATCGTGGATGGTGCCAGGTACCTGGTCAAGGAGCAGGGTGTGGACGCGAACCGTATCGGCGTCTACGGGGGCAGCTACGGCGGCTTTATCACTCTGATGGGCATGTTCACCAGCCCGGGGACGTTCGCGGCCGGCGCGGCCCTGCGGCCGGTGACCGACTGGGCCCACTACAACCACGGCTACACCTCGAACATCCTGAATATTCCCCAGTCCGACCTCGAGGCCTACAAGCGAAGCTCGCCCATCTACTTCGCCGAAGGCCTGAAGGGCGCGCTGCTCATCTGCCACGGGGTGGTCGACACCAACGTCCACTTCTCCGATTCCGTGCGCCTGGCCCAGCGGCTCATCGAACTGCGAAAGGACAACTGGGAGCTTGCGATGTACCCGGTTGAGAACCACGGTTTCGAGGAGGAGACGAGCTGGGCCGACGAATACGGCCGGATCTTCAGGCTCTTCGAGCGGGAACTGAAGCGATAGTGAAAGAAGGCGATCCGCCCGGGCGGTCTCAACTACACTCTCTCTTCTGTCCGACCCCACCAGAATCATTCAAGGAGCCATGAACACCCATGTCCAAGGGAACCCCCGACTATCAAGATGCCGACCTCGTTCTGCGTGTCTATGAGATGCGCCGTGAGCCCGTCATCCGGGCCTCGCGCGATGCCTTCAACGGCACATTCTGGCCCGCCAGCTACGAGGACGTGAAGGCGGTGGCGACCCTGGGGCATGAACTCAACGGCGCCTATCGCCAGCTCGGCACCTACTGGGAGATGGTCTACGGCCTGGTCCGACACGGGATCGTCCACCCCGAGTACTTCATGGAGACAAATGGCGAGGGCCTGTTTCTGTACGCCAAGTTGGAGCCTTACCTCGAACAGCTCCGCAAGGACTACAACCCCACCATCCTCGGCAATACCGAGTGGGTGGCGAAGGAGACGGAACGAGGTCGCCTCCTGGCCGCGATGTTCAAGACGCGGGTGCAAAAGGTCCTCGAGTCGAAGAAGTAAGGAAGACCCGCCACGCCCGCCCTGCACATCCCGACCTTCGTGGTGATCGGCGGCCCGGAGATCCACGCCGGCTACGTCCGGCGCCTCTTCAAGGCGGAGGCCGCCGGGAAAATCGCCTTCGACCGCATCGTGGTGGTCGACCGGGATCGTTTCTGCCCGGCCGCCGGCCTGGTGGGCGATCGGGTGCGTCTCGAGGTGGCATCCTGGAATGACTGGCTGGGCGAGAACCTTTCACGATGCCATGAGAGGGATCATCTGGTGCCGTACCATTGGGCGCCCCACGTTCTGCTGGACTGGCTCGCGAACGATCTGGCCCCGCGAGGCGTCTTCCTGGCTCGAGCCACGGATCTGCGCGAGCCGCCGGCCCGGCCTCCGGTCTCGAGGGAGACGAAGGCGGGAGACCTCGCCCTGTCCTACGCGGAATGGCTTTGTCCTCCGGCCTGCATCGAGCCGGCGCGGTGCCCCCACACCCGGGGCCCGAAATCGTGGAGCCTGGCCACCGAACTGGCCGAGGCGGGGAGATCGTTCGTGTTTCCCTGCTTGCACCTCGCCAACGGAGTGGGCACCGTTCCCGTCTCGACTATCTTCGAGGTGCGGGACCGTCTGGGCGAGGCGTTTCGCCGCGGCGATCTCGACCAGGGCACGCCGGTGTGGATCGGCTCGGCCAGCCATTGCCATGGCCTCGCGGCGAGGGTTTTTCTCCAGGCCTCGGGCTGATCGAGCCACCGGCACTTCCGCCCTACCGGCCCGGTCACCCTAAAATATGGAGGTGAAAGCCATTCGCGTGGAGGAACTTGCGCCCGGACAGTCCACCAGTGTCATGCTGAAGGGAGTCAATGTCGCGCTTTTCAATATCGATGGCACCTTTCATGCTCTCGAGAACAAATGCGCTCATCGGGCCGGTCCTCTGGCCGAGGGTTTCGTCTCAGGCAACGTGGTCTTCTGTCCCTGGCACGACTGGCAGTTCGACGTGACCACCGGAGTCTGCCTGAATGCGCCGGGCGTTCGAGTTCAGTCTTTTTCCGTCCTCGTGAAGGATGGCGACGTCTTAGTGGAAGTAACTGGAGTGTGATGATCCCTATGAAGTTGTTCGATACCAGAAGCGCTCTCGGAGCCGCTCTCATGTTGGCCGCAGGCCTGATGGCCTCCGCGCAGGAAGCGCCCCCCCAGCAACCGCCTGCTCCCACTCCGGAACAGGCCGTCGTGTTTCCCTCGGCGGTCGAACTGGTCACCGTGGACGCGGTGGTCACCAGTAAGAAGAATGTCCCCATCGAAAACCTGACCCGGGACCAGTTCACGGTGTTCGAGGACGGCAAGCCTCAGGCCATCGCGAGCTTCGAAGCGGTGGTGCTGCCCGCGTCGCCCAGCGTGGCTCCGAACCGGAATCGCACGATCTCGACCAATCAGGCCGCCGACACCCAAACCGGCCGAACTTTCGTCATCGTCTTCGACGACATTCATCTCCACCCGTTCCAGGCCAATCGCGCCAAGGTGGCGATCGACCAGTTCCTGAAGAACGGTACGCGCGACGGGGATCGGGTGACCCTGCTGGCCAGCGGGGGCGGAGCCTGGTGGAGCACCCGGATGCCCGAGGGCTACAAGGAACTGACCGCGCTCTTGAAACGTCTCGAGGGACGGGACCTTCCCGACATCGGCAACGACCGGGTGACCGAGGCGGAGGCCCTGCGCATTCACATCTACCGTGACAAGCTGGTCGCGGATCGAGTGGCCCGGCGTTTCGACACCTACGGCGTGAACCCCGGTGGGAGTTCGGTCCAGGATAGGAACAGCATGGGTCTGGCTACTGATGGTGATCCCATGGTCCTCGGCCGCGCCGCCGAGGTGTATTACCAGGCGACGGCGAAGAACAAGATCACTCTCAAGGCGTTGGAGCGAGCCCTTTCCTCCCTGGCCGGCGCCAAGGGACGAAAGTCGCTGATCCTGGTGGGCCAGGGCTTTATCTACGATCCGAACCTGGACGAGTTCAGGGAGGTGATTGAGGCCTCACGACGGGGAAACTGCGCCATCTACTTCGTGGATACCATGGGGCTGGGCGGCCTGCCCGTGGCCATGTCCGCCCAGTTCGGCCCCGCCCTCGACTCGCAGGACATCGGCGCCGCCTTCGCCGAGAACTTCGAGCGCGCCGAAGGCTCCGAGTCGATCGCCTCCGACAGCGGCGGCTTCACGGTGAAGAACTCCAACGATCTGGTCAAGGGCCTCCAGCGCATCGCCGACGAGACCCGGGTCTATTACCTCATCGGTTACAACCCCACGAACACCCTCAGGGACGGCAAGTTTCGCAAAATCGAGCTCAAGGTCGAAGGAAAAGACATCAGGGTCAGGGCGCGCAAGGGCTACTTTGCCGCACTCGAGGGCGAGGCGGCGATTGCCGCGGCCGAGCGGAAGAAGAAGGAGAGCGGTTCCGACCCCCGCTTCCAGGAGGCGCTCGATTCACCCTTCGAGATGCCCGGCATTCCCATCCGCCTCACCTCCTATGTCTTCGACGAAACCCTCCTGGGCAAGGCGAGCGCGGTGCTCCACGCGGACGTCGATCTTTCCGCCTTCTCCTTCATCCAGGAAGGAGGCAGGTTCAAGGACACTTTGGACTTCCTCCTCGTGGTGGCGCACCGGGAAACCGGAGAATTCAACCGGTACGACCAGAAGATAGATATGAATCTCCGGCCCGAAACCAAGGACCGCTATGCGAAGACGTGGTTTCCGATTCGGCGTGATTTCGAACTCCTTCCCGGCGCCTACCAGGCCAAGATCGTGGTTCGCGACCAGAATGCTTCGAAGATAGGCACGGTCATTCACAACTTCGAGGTGCCGGATCTGGCTTCCTGGCGCCTCTCCACCCCCGTTCTGACCGATACCCTCCAGCCGGTTGAGCCCGGACAGGAGAACGCGCCGCCCAAGCTGGTTCCGCTGGCCCGCCGTGAATTCGTGACCGGATCGAGACTGTTTTGCCAGTTCGATGTCTACAACCCCGCCAAGGACAAGGCCACGGGCATGCCCAACGTAACCGCCGGTTTCACCATCAGACGGAAGGCGAACGGGATGGTCTTCACGAAAGTAGCGCCCACCATGATCAGGCCGACCTCTTTGGGCCGTTTGTCTCGCATGGTCGGTCCGTCCCTGGAGGGAGCCGAGCCGGGCGAATACGAGTTCGATCTGTATCTCAAGGACGAGCTTTCTGGGAAGGTCATGGAGTTCAAGGAAGACATCACCATTCTTCCCGCCACCGGCGCGCGGGCCAGCAACTCGAATTAGGGTCCCGTCACCGGAGTAGGCTGTCTGGGCTGGCGTTGTCCTGAGATGGAAATCGGAGGTGCGCCGATGATGGTCCGGATACTGGCCGTCGCCGCCGCCCTCGTCTATCTGCTCGCCGGTGAGGTTCTCGGACCCTGGGCCCCCATAGTGAAGGCGGCCCCGGTGAGCGTGCTCGCGGTGGTGGTGTTCCGGGCCGGACCGCAAGCGGAACGCCGGCTCATCGCCTTTGGCCTGCTTCTCGCGGCCACCGCGGATGTGATCATCGAGTTCAGCTTCCTCGGGGGACTGGGGACCTTCCTGATCGCCCATCTGTTCTACATAGCCGCCTTCACCACGGTCGAGCCGCGAGGGCGCGTCTGGCGGCTCCTGCCCGTCGCGGTCTGGGCGGCGATCGCCCTGCCGGTTCTGGTCCGCCACGCGGGGCCGCTTCGGATTCCCGTCCTGGTCTACGGCCTGGTCATCTTCTGCATGATCTGGCGCGCGGCTGCCGCGACCCCGTCCATCGGCTGGAACCGGGGGGCGATCGGACTCGCGGGAGCGATCCTGTTCGGGCTTTCCGACACCCTCATCGGCTACTCCCGGTTCGTGGAGCCGGTGCCGGGTGCAAGGTTCATGATTATGGTCGCGTATTGGTTCGGTCAGGCCTTCATCGCCTTCAGCTTCCTGCGCCCGAGATGAGCGACCATCCCAAGCAGCCGGTGGTGAAAGTCGGGCCGCGCCGGAAGCGGATCTTTTCCGCAGAGCTCTGCGTTGCTAAACCTCGAAATATTCCCGATATTCCTTCGGTCCAGCGCCTTGATCTGACGAAAAACCTCTCGCTAAGGACGCGACCGGACTTTCACCACGGGCTGCTAGTCTCTTGTAACAGAAATATCTTGCATAAGTCGAGAGAATCTGTTCTACTCTCGTATGCGAACTGGGCGACCGAAGGCAGACCTTGTATTGAGTGAGGAAGAGCGGTCTATTTTGCGTTCCTGGGCGCGTCGTCGAAAGACAGCGGCTGGGTTGGCTCGGCGATCCTCAATCGTTCTCGAATGCGCCGCAGGCAAGGACAACAAGACGGTGGCCGCTATCTTGAGACTGTCGAGTACGACGGTAGGCAAGTGGCGATCGCGTTTCGCGGCAGATCGGGTGGATGGCTTGCTCGATGAGGCCCATCCGGGTGCGCCCCGCAAGGTTGATGATGCGCGTGTTGAAGACATCGTCCGGCAAACGCTCGAGACCACACCAAAGGGGGCCACACATTGGAGTACCCGGGAGTTATCGAAGCGCACCGGTCTTTCTCACATGACGATCAGCCGAATCTGGAGGGCGTTCGGCCTCCAACCCCACCGCGTTCAGACTTTCAAACTCTCCCCCGACCCACTCTTGGTGGATAAGGTGCGGGACATCGTCGGCTTGTATATGAGCCCACCCGATAACGCCGTCGTCTTGTGCGTGGACGAAAAGTCTCAGATCCAAGCCCTCGACCGGACCCAGCCGATGCTCCCAATGAGGCCGGGGCAGTTGGAGCGTCGCACCCACGACTACAGGCGGCATGGCACAACATCGCTATTCGCGGCACTGAATGTGGCCACGGGAAATGTTCTGGGGCAGACCCATCGGCGGCATCGGTCTGTGGAGTTTCGGAAATTCCTGGATCTCATCGACGCATCGGTACCGAAGGACTCTGCGGTCCACCTGGTGATCGACAACTACGCCACCCACAAATCGCCACTGATTCGAAACTGGCTCACCAAGCGACCCCGGTTCCACGTTCACTTCACGCCAACCTACGGCTCCTGGATGAACCTGGTGGAACGTTGGTTCGGATTGCTTACCCAACGTCAGATCAAGCGCGGATCGCACCGCAGCGTGAAGGAGCTCGAGAAGGCGATCCGCGAGTTTCTACAGGCGCACAACGAGCATCCCAAGCCCTTCGTCTGGACCAAGAGCGCCGATGAGATTCTTGCCAGCATCGCTCGGTTCGCTCAGAGGACGACCAATGACCACAGACGCCGACTTATCAAAGATGTCTCTGTTACAGGAGACTAGTGTCCTGCCTCACAAGTACGCGTCACATGGGAGCGCCGATGCATCCCGGATCGCCGCGTTGCTCGTCGTTGCACAAGCTGGATATGTTGCCTCCTCGACGCCTTGCGCTCCCGGCGCCTCGACACTGTCATGTGTTGCGCAATTACGAGACAGGACACCAGGGATCAAGAGCGTGGCCAGGGTCTGTTTCCGAGTTTCGCGCACCCCCCGCCCAAGGAAGGTCCAATGACCGTTGATCTATCGGTGAATTTCACGGGTCTCAAGTTCGAGAATCCATTTCTGCTCTCTTCCGCGCCGCCGACCGAATCGGAGAGCAATATCATGCGCGCCTTCGACGCGGGCTGGGGCGGGGTGGTGGTGAAGACCATCGGCATGCACCCGGTGGTGAACGTGGCCGGCCCCAAGACGAAATTCCTG
>JAQBHL010000256.1:0-21762 GCA_032127745.1 Acidobacteriota bacterium | reverse complement strand
GAGGAGTCGCTTGATCATCATGGGTCCTTATGGTTTGTCCAGATCTTCGATGGTGGCCGCACCGGGCCGTTGTTCCTTCTGCAGCCGAGCCGCCACCTTCTCGACCTCGCGCATGGTTCTCAAGAGGTTTCCGCCGATGATCTTCGTGGCCTGCTCATCGGTGTACCCGCGCCGGAGAAGCTCGGCGGTGAGGTAGGGGTAGCGGGAAACGTCCTCCAGGCCCCTGGGATGGTTGGTGATCGAGCCGAAGTCGGCCCCATAACCCACGTGATCGATGCCCGCCACCTTGACCATGTGGTCGATGTGGTCGGCCACCTGCTCCAGCGTGCCCGACTCCATCTCATCCATCATCTTCGTGAGCCAGGCCAGATACTCCTCGGAGGCTCGCTTCGGGTCGCCTGGATACTTCGCCCCGAACTCCCGCTCCTTGTCCAGGAGTCCCGCCGCCTGTTTGGCCGCGGTCTGATTCACGAAGGCGGGGAAGATATTCACCATCACCACCCCGCCGTTCTTCGGCATCATGCCGAGAATCCGGTCGGGTACGTTGCGCACGTGATCGGCGAGAGCGCGGGCGGAGGAGTGGCTGAAGATCACCGGCGCCTCGGAGACCCGGATCGCGTCCTCCATGGTGGCGTCGGAAACGTGGGAGATATCGACCATCATGCCGAGCCGATTCATTTCGTGCACCACCTCTTCACCGAATCTGGTGAGGCCGTTGTGGGCAGGCGCCTCGGTGGCCGAGTCCGCCCACGCGGTGTTGCCCCCGTGGGTGAGGGTCAGGTAGCGCACCCCCAGCTCGTGGAACATCCTCAGGTTGGCGAGGGAGTTTTCGATGGCGTAGCCGCCCTCGATCCCGATGAGCGAGGCGATCTTTCCCGCCGCGTGGGCTTTGACGATGTCGTCCGCGGTGGTGGCCCACTGCAGCGACGGCGACTGGGCGACCATTCTCCTGATGACGTCGATCTGCTCGAGCGCCACCGTGGCGCCCCCTTTGTTGACGTAGGAAGCGCCCACGTAGGCGGCCCAGAACTGTCCGCCCACCCCACCCTTCTTCATGCGGGGCAGGTCGGTGTCGATGTTGTCGAGAGGCTTCTCGGGGTCCATCCGCGCGAGATCGTTGTGCACGCGGTCGCGCAGCATCTCGGGAAGATCGTTGTGGGTGTCGATCATGGGAGAGGCGCGGTGCAGGGCCACGGCGCGGTCGACGAAGGGATCGCCGGCCCGGGGCGGTGGCGCGACTGGAGTTTTCGCTCCCTCGCTCTGGGCAAGAGCGGATCCGGCAAAGCACAGGGCCAGGACCAGTCCGGACACCGGGAGGGCGAGGTGAAAGCGGAGGGTGGTCGGCATGGGAACCTCGATGGCAGGGCGGCGAGTTGAGGACACTTGCGTGCGGCGGTTTGGGGAAGGATAGCGCCCGCGGCTTCGGAATGGATTGCGATGGAATGAGAAGGGTTCTGACGTTCTCCGGACGCTGGATGGGTCATTTGCACCATTCCGGCCCGGGGCGGAGTGCTGGAGACTCCGAGAGGAGCGACCATGCGCGAATTCACCGACGGATCTACCGCAATTGTTCGCGGCGCGCTTGACGCCGGCTGCACCTTCTTTGCCGGCTATCCCATCACACCGGCCTCGCCGATTCTCATGCAGATGATGGGCGAGCTGCCCAAGGTCGACGGGGTCGCGGTGCAGGGCGAAGACGAGATCGCCTCGATCGGCATGTGCATCGGCGCCACCCTGGCCGGCGCCCGGGCCATGACCGCGACCAGCGGGCCGGGCCTTTCCCTCTACAGCGAGAACATCGGCCTGGCCATCATCGGCGAAGTGCCGCTGGTGATCGTGGATGTGCAGCGGCTGGGTCCGGCCACCGGCGGCGCCACCACGGTCGGGCAGGGCGACGTGCAGTTCGTGCGCTGGGGAACGGCGGGCGGCTATCCGATCATCGCGCTCGCCCCCTCGTCGGTGGCGGAGTGCTATTCGTTGACCCGTCGCGCCTTCGATCTGGCCGAGCGCTTCCGCTGCCCGGTGTTCCTGCTCACCGACAAGGAGCTGAACATGACCACCACCACGGTGGAAGTCGACAGCTATGAAAAGCCGGCGGTGCGCGCGCGCGCCGTGCTGCCTTCGACCGAGCTGCCCTATCGCTACGTTCCGGCCGCGGAGGTTCCGCCGCTCGCGCAGTACGGCGGTCCGGGAGCGGTGCGCTTCACCGGCTCGACCCACGACGAGCGCGCCCTCATCACGAAAGCGCCCGCGAAGGTGGCCCAGTTGAACGAACACCTGCGCGCCAAGATCGAGGATCACGCTGCCGAGATCGAACTGGTAGTACGGGACCTTCAACCCGGCGCCACCACGCTCTTCATCAGTTACGGAATCACCGCGGGGGCGATGCGCGACGCGGTGGCGCAGGTCCGGGCCGAGGGCCAGGCGGTGTCCGCCCTGACCCTGCAGAGCCTGTGGCCGGTTCCCGAGCGCGCGATCCGTGAAGCCTTCGCCGGCATCACGCGCATCGTGGTCGCCGAGTTGAATCACGGACAGTATCGGCGCGAGGTCGAGCGCCTCGCCCAGGGCATCGAGGTGGTGGGATTGCACCGCGTGGACGGCGAGTTGATCGCCCCCGAGTCGTTCATGGAGGTAGCGCGATGAACGCTCCCACCACCGTCACCACCCTCGCCGGCTATCGCAACGAGACGCCCTATCCCTTCTGCCCCGGCTGCGGCCACCACTCGATCCTCGACCAGTTGAGCGCGGCGCTCGATGAACTGAAGATCGACCCGAACAAGGTGGTGCTGGTCAGCGACATCGGCTGCTCGGGGCTTTCGGATCAGTACTTCGTCACCAGCGCCTTTCACGGCCTGCACGGCCGCAGCATCACCTACGCGACCGGGATCAAGCTCGCGCGCCCGGATCTCAAGGTGATCGTGGTCATGGGCGACGGCGGCACCGGCATCGGGGGCGCGCACCTGCTCAACGCGGCGCGCCGCAACATCGGCCTCACCGTGCTCGTCTTCAACAACTTCAACTTCGGCATGACCGGCGGGCAGCATTCGACCACCACCCCGAGCGGCGCCGTCACCAGTACCACTCCGGGAGGGAACCTGGAGCGACCGCTCGACATCTGCGCCACCGTGGCCGTGAACGGCGCGGGCTACGTGTGGCGCGGAACGAACTTCGACAAAGACCTCTCCGCGCGCATCGCCGAGGCGGTGCGGGCCGAGTGCTTCGCCCTCCTCGACATCTGGGAACTGTGCACGGCCTATTTCGTTCCGAACAACCAGGCCTCGAAGAAGACGCTCACCTCGATCCTCGATGATCTGGGATTGAAGGCGGGACTTCTGCAACGGACGGACTATCCGGAGTACGCGACCGCCTGCCGCCAGGCCGCCTCGTCACAAAGGGGGAAGCCTCTGCGGGAGCCACGGCCGATCACCCCGCGTTTCGAGTCATCGCTCGCACGGCCATTCCGGCTCGTGGTCGCGGGATCCGCCGGGGGGAAGGTCAAGTCGGCGGCGCGCCTGGTCGGAGAAGCGGCCCTGCTCTCCGGGCTGTGGGCGGCTCAGCGTGACGATTACCCGATCACGGTCATGACCGGGCACAGCATCGCCGAAATCGTGATCAGTCCGCGCCCCATCGACTACACCGCGATCGCCCGCCCGGATGCGATGGTTCTGCTCAGCCGCGAGGGGGTTGCCAAGGTGGGCCGCCAGCTCGGGGCGATGAAGCCGGAAGACCAGGTGTTCGCGCTGCCGGAGGTCGCCGATGTGAAGACCGGCGCGACCGTGCATGTCATCGACCCCGCGAAGCTCGCGACTCGTCTGGGCAAGGGCAGCGTCGCGCTGTATGGCATCGCGCACGCGCTGAAGGAGCTTCACGTCTTCCCGATCGAAGCGCTGGCCGCCGCGGCCACCCTGAGCCCCTCGGAACACGCGGAGAAGAACGTCGAGGCGATTCGCGCGGCCGTAGGGTAGCAGCAGGGAAAGAGGAGAACCGGCAAGGGGGTTCCGGCCGCGCTCCCGTCTGACCGAGCCCTGTTCCTCGACCCCACCCAGAGCCTGGCAAGCCCACCCCCGTCTGTACCCTTATCACAAAACATATATAATCAACTTCGTGAAGGATCTTGAGTTCATGGGCTCAAGCCGGGAAGACCTGAGAAACTTCCCCGCCGAGGTCCGTCGAGCGGCAGGCTTCCAGTTGAGTTTCGTCCAGCAAGGGCTCTTACCCTCCGACTGGAAGACCATGTCCGGCGTGGGACCGGGGGCCTTGGAGATAAGGATTCACGTGCTGGGCGAGTGGCGAGTCGTATATGTAGCGAAATTCGACGACGCGGTCTACGTGCTGCATACGTTCCAGAAGAAGACCCGGAAGACTCCGGCGAAGGAAATCGAAATGGCGCGGAAGCGCTACCGCGAGATCGGGGGAAAGTGATGAGGAAGAAAGTGAAGGGGTCGAAAGGGAATGTGTTCCTTGATCTTGGCTTTGAGCCAGCCGAGGCAGCCGTGCTGCAGATGCGAGCCAACCTGATGGCTGACCTGCGCCTCTACATCGAGAAGAACCGGCTCACCCAGGCTGAGGCAGCAAGACGTCTCGGCATCGCCCAATCCCGCGTCTCCGACCTGGTTCGAGGCAAGTGGGAGAAGTTCAGCCTTGAGATGCTCATCACCCTCGAGGCAAGGCGTGGCCGCACCGTCCGAGTGGAAATCGCGGCGTAGCGATCCCGGCTACCACGCCGAGTGGACAGGGCCGTACACCGTCCGCTGAGGCGCGCGCTGCGGCCGACAACCGCCATCCGGTCTCGAGCTGCCTCCACCACCGCGCGACCCGCCGACCGAAAGGCTGCGCGCCTGGACCGGTCCCAAGGCCGAGCTTCACGACGATGTGATGCTGGTGGCGGTCGACGTCGGTTAGACGCTTTGCGGAAACACCGCGCTCTTCTCATCTACACTCGCGACCGACGATTTTCGGAAGGAAGACCAGCGAATGGACACACCCACGAAACGCATGATCCAGCACGCCTCGGCCGCGATCCTCATTCTCGGCCTGGGCCCCTTCGGAAGGTCCGCGGAGGCGCTTCAACCCCAGGACCAATCGAAGACGGGCTTCGCGGTCACCGACGCCATGATCCCGGCCCGCGACGGCGTGAAGCTCAACACCAAGATCTTCGTGCCCCGGGACCACACCGGCCCGCTCCCCATCATCTTTCGGAGGACGCCCTACGGCGTCGCCAACTCGGCCCGGAACTTCGTGACCGGCTTCAAGACCCTGGCCGACGAGGGTTACATCTTCGTGTTCCAGGATATCCGCGGGAAGTTCGGCTCCGAGGGTGCGTTCATCATGCAGCGGCCTTCACGGACGGCCAGCGGGGCCGCGGTGGACGAGGCCACCGACACCTACGACACCATCGAGTGGCTGCTGAAGAACGTTCCCGGGAACAACGGGCGGGTGGGCATGACGGGAACGTCCTACGACGCCTGGCTCAACGTGATGGCGGCGCTCGATCCGCACCCCGCCCTCAAGGCGGTGGTGCAGATGGCCTCGCCCGCCGACATGTGGCTCGGCGACGACTTTCATCACAATGGCGCCTTCCGCCTCAGTTACGGCTTCGAGTACGCCTACATGGTTGATGGCGCCAAAGAGTCCCAGGACTTTCCGTTCGACCGCTACGACACCTACGACTGGTATCTCGCCCTCGGACCCTTGTCTCGGGCCAACGAGCAGTACCTCCACGGCCAGGTGCCCACCTGGAACGACTACGTGGCCCACCCCGACTACGATCAATTCTGGAAGAAGCAGACCATGATTCCGCAGATCAACGCGGTGAAGGTGCCCATGCTGAACGTGGCGGGTTGGTGGGACCAGGAAGACTTCTACGGGCCCATCCGCATTTACGAGGAACTGGAGCGCTATGACACGAAGGGCCTGAATCGCCTGGTGGTGGGCCCGTGGAATCACGGAGGCTGGAATGGCGCGACCGGCGATCATCTCGGGCCGATCGCTTTCGACGCCGCGGTCTCGAAATACTTCCGCGATGAGATCCAGGCTCCCTGGTTCGCCTTCTATCTCAAGGACAAGGGGACACTCGACCTTCCGGAGGCCATGACCTTCGAGGCGGGCACGAACCGCTGGCGCCGCTGGGCCACCTGGCCGCCCGCTCTGGTCGCCCAGCCGCGTGATCTCTACTTCCACGCGAAGGGCGAACTCTCCTTCGACAAGCCCGACCCCGACGCCCCCACCGCGGCTGACAGCTTCGTTTCCGACCCTGATCATCCGGTGCCCTATCGCCACCGGCCCATTCAGGCAACCTACTTTCCGGGCGGGTCGAAGTGGTCCACCTGGCTCGTCGAGGATCAGCGCTTCGTCGACGACCGGCCCGATGTCCTGGGCTTCGAGACGGCGCCGCTCACCTCCGATCTGACTATCGCGGGCGAAATCACCGCACACCTCTTCGCCTCCACCACGGGGAGCGATGCGGACTGGGTGGTCAAGCTGATCGACGTCTACCCGGAAGACAACCCGGAGAATTGGGGCATGGCCGGCTACCAGCTCATGGTCTCGAACGAGGTGTTTCGCGGCCGCTACCGGCAAAGCTTCGAGAAGCCGGAGCCGATCACGCCCGAAGCGGTGCTGGAGTACTCCTTCAGCCTGCACACCCAGAGTTACACCTTCCGCAAGGGCCATCGGGTGATGGTGCAGGTGCAGAGCACGTGGTTCCCCATCATCGACCGTAATCCCCAGACCTTCGTCCCCAACATCTTCGAGGCGAAGGCCGGCGATTTCAAGGCTGCGACCCATCGCATCTACCGCTCCGCCAGGTACCCCTCGCGGGTGAGCATTCCGGTGGTGACCCAACAATGACCGAAAGGATGTCTATGAAGTCGATGAGCCGATGGCTGAGCGCGATGGCGCTTGGCGGGTGCCTTGCCTGGTTCTTCGGGGGAGGGGCGGAGCCGCAGTTGGTGATCGCGCAGACCCGTGCGCCCATCATGGTCACGAGGATCTACACCGCCCCCGACGGCCTGGCCTACGCCGAGGAGATCGAGATGCCGAAGACCGCGTCCGGCGGCTACGAGATGCTGAGCGTCACGGGCGCGCAGTTCAGCTCCCGGCCCCCCTCGAACGGCGGCGGCTGGCACACCGGCCCGAAGCGACAGTACGTCATCACCCTCAAGGGCCGCGCGGAGCTGGAGCTATCGGGAGGTCAGAAGGTCCAGGTGGGGCCGGGACAAATCAACCTGATCGAGGACACCACGGGCAAGGGCCACATCACGAGGAACCTCGGCCCCGAGGACCGGATCGTGATCACCGTCGTTCTGGAGGATCAGACCCTCAAAGGCGGCCCGGCCAGGTAGACGGGCGGGGCTCGGGGGCCTCGATGGTTCATCCGGATCATCGATCGGTATGGACTCGCTGCCTGCAGCGGTGATCCAAACGCTCGGGAGAAGAGCTCAGGGAGCCAAGGCTACGGGGGAGACGAAGCAGCGTAGCCCCTTGGGCGGGGACAGCGCCGGGCGACCCGCGGGGCGGCGCGGCCCGCGCGGCGAGCTGGATCCGCGTGACGAAGCACTCGCCAGAGCGCGAACGTGCGAGCATGCCGGGGGGGGATGGGCGAGGTGTCAGCCCCTTTCCTCATTCTTCTTCCATGATTGCTGTCGTGGAACAGTTCGAGTCTCAACGAACGACCGGCCACCTGGTCAGGGTGGCCGGAAACGGGCCCGGTGGATTGTAGGGAACAGCCGGGCGTTCTACGGTGGCGTGGCCGTCGCGACCATGGTCATGGTCGGCAACCCGGGAGACGCGGACGAAGGAGCCGATCGAGAGGCCTCGATCCCTTTGGTCCGCGGAATGTGAACCCGCGGGGTCAGGACGGATGAGAAGGCCCGAGCGGCCCTCGCGCGTCGGCGGAGGATGAGGGACAAGGTAAGCATTCGTGTCTGGTTCATATGCGCGCCTCCTGGCGGCTGACCAGGGGAGAGTAGGGCGCGGGCCACATATAGGCAATGATTAATTACCTATGTAGCGATATAGTCCTGTCTTATATGATGACGACCTCTCTCCAGAACCTCAATCTGCACCATCTGCGCTACTTCTGGGCCGCCGCAAAGTGGGGCGGGGTGGTGCGCGCCAGTGAATGGCTCAAGGTCGCCCAGCCCTCGGTCAGCGCGCAGATCCGCCAACTCGAGTCGACCATCGGCGAGCCGCTCCTCGAGCGGAAGGGCCGGGGCGTGGTCCCCACGGAGACCGGCCGCCGGGTCTTCGAGCACGCTGACCGGATCTTTTCAAGCTGCGCTGAACTGATTGCCGAACTCTCCGGAGAAACGCCGCCGAGGCTGCGAGTCTTCTCGGTCGGCGTCACCGACGCCATTCCGAAGCTGGTCGCCCATCAGCTGCTCGCACCGGCCCTGCGCGTACGATCCGACAACAACGAGACGATGGCGATCGTGTGCCGGGAGGGGTCGCCACAGAGCCTGCTGCCCGCACTTCTCACCCATGAGCTTGATCTCCTCCTGGCCGACACGCCCCAGCCCCCGGCGGCCGGTGCGGCGATCTACTCTCACCTGCTCGGCAAGAGCCCGGTCTCGTTCTTTGGAAGGCCGGAACTTCTCGCCCGGAAACGGAAGGCGGAGACCAACGTGTTCGCCTCCCTGGTGGGCGCGCCCCTGCTGCTCCCGGGTCGCCAGAACGCCATGCGCCGGGCCCTGGACCATGCCTTTGAGAAGGCGGGCTTCACCCCGCGTATCCTCGGTGAGTTCGACGACTCGGCCCTCATGAAGGTCTTTGGCCAGCATGGCGCCGGCCTCTTTCCGGCTCCCGCGGCCCTGGCTAAACAGATCTGGAAACAGCATGGGGTCAAGCCGGTCCTGCGTCTCGACGTCATAGAGCGCTTCTTCGCCGTCACCGTCGAGCGGAAACTCAAGCATCCTGCGGCCACCGCGATGCTGGAACGCGCCGAGACGCTGTTCGCCTAGTGTCCTGTCTCGTAAATACGCGATACATGAGAGTGTCGAGGCGCCCGGAGCGTAAGGCGCCGAGGAGGCCGCATATCCAGCATATGCAACGACGAGCAACGCAGCGATCCGGGATGCATCGGCGCTCTCATGTGTTGCGCAATTACGAGACAGGACACTGGCGACTGGCCTTCGGCGGTCGCGCGGGGGAGGGGCGAGGAGTCACACCTTCGAAGTCAGGCGCGGAGCCTCGAGGCCGCGTCGGCGGAATGCGCGCCGGCGTGGCCGCGGACGCCGAGGCCTGAGCCCGACCGGTCTCAGGCGCGCTGCCTCTCGAGGCGCCTGTGCAGGATCGAGGCGGCGACGCCGGCGAACAGGATGGCCAGGACCACGCCGAGCAGATAGAGGTTGAAGTGGTGGCCCAGGATCGCCTTCAGCCATGAGTGGGTCATCATCTTGACCCCCACCACCATGAGCACGAAGGCGAGCGCCACCTTGAGGTAGCGGAACTCGTCGATCATCCCGGCGAGAGCGAAGTACAGGCTGCGCAGGCCGAGGATGGCGAAGACATTGCTGGTGAAGACCAGGAACGGGTCGGTGGTGATCGCGAAGATCGCGGGAATCGAATCGACCGCGAAGATGAGGTCGGTGACTTCGACCATGATCAGGGCGAGCAGGAGGGGAGTGGCGAGAAGCGTCCCCGGCCGGGCCGCCTCCACGATCGCGTCCTTCTCGACGGCCGCCCCCGGGGTCGCCGGTTCAAGCGAGGCGTCGGAGCCCGCGCGCACGTAGAAGTGCTCGCCGTGGAATCTCTCGGTCACCGGCCAGATCCTCCTGACCAGGCGCACCACTATGTTGCGGTTCGGGTCCGTCTCGTCCGACTTGAGCAGGAGCATCTTGACCCCGGTCAGGATCAGGAAGCCGCCAAAGACGTAGATGATCCAGGTGAATCGCTGGAGAAGCTGGGCGCCGAGGGCGATCATCACGCCGCGCATCAGCAGGGCCCCGAGGATCCCCCAGAAGAGGACGCGATGCTGATAGATCTGGGGGACCGCGAAGAAACCGAAGAGCATGGCGATCACGAAGATGTTGTCGACGGCGAGGGACTTTTCCACGAGATACCCGGTGATGTACTTGACCATGGCGCCGGAGCCGTCGTTGTAGACCGTGCCGACCCCGGCCAGTTCCACGGGCTCGATGGTCATCTGGTCGGGGGTGAGGCCGAGGCCCATCCAGTGGTTCTCGTAGCCCGCGTAGATGAAACCCGCGAAGAGGAGCCCGAGGGAGATCCAGAAGACGGACCACCCGAGAGCCTCCTTCGCCGAGACCACGTGGGCCTTGCGGTGAAAGACGCCCAGGTCAAGGGCGAGGAGGACGAGAACGAGAGCGATGAAACCGGCATACATCCAGAACATGGCGGGAAGGCTAGGCGTTCACGAACATATAGACAAATAGATCATTGAGATTCAATCCATAGGGAAATGTGATCACCGTTGTTCTGGAGGCTCAGACCCTCGAAGGCGGCCCGCTCAGACAGACGGGCGGGGCCCCGGGCCACGGGACGGGGGCCGGGTGGGGCGGGCCTAGTTCAGCCGGCCGTATTTCTTCAAGGCGGCCAGGAGCCGATCGTGGGGGAGTCCTTCCACCCTGGCCCCGTCGGCTCCGGTCATGGTCTCGGCGGCCAGCATGGCGTTGAGGATGGCCTCTTCGGTGGCCTGGACGGTGGCCGAGAACAGCGCGTCCATCTTCGGGTTGGGAAGCATGCCCACGCTCGACACCGTTTCGGCGGTGGTGACTCCGGGGTTGGCGGTCGAGAACGCCACGAAGATGTCGCCCGAGCCGTTGCCGCCCATGCCGCCGGCCCGGCCCACGCCCAGGGCCACCCGGGTGGCGATGCGCTTCAACTGGTGGGGGAGGAGAGGGGCGTCGGTGGCCACCACCGCGATGATCGAGCCCGCTTCGCCCTCCGGTTCCAGGGGCATGGGCGTCGCCCCACCCTCACAGCGGGGGATTCCCGGCTGGACCGCGGGGTCGGTGCCGCTGATGCAGGGCAGCAGGTCGGGAATCTCCAGTCCGACCGGGACTCCGGCCACGCGCAGATCCGGCCGGCGCCCGAAGTTGCACTGAACGAGAACGCCGACCGTGAAGCCGCCCTGGGCGGCCGCGAGAACCCGCGACGCGGTGCCGATCCCGCCTTTGAACTGCAGGCAGCGCATGCCGGTGCCGCCGCCCACGTTGCCTTCGGCCACCGTGCCGCCCCGGGCCCCATCGAGCGCGGCGATGGCGTGGGCAGGCTTGACGTGGAATCCGTTGATGTCGTTGAGAAAGCCGTCGTAGGTCTCGGCCACCACGGGCAGACCCCAGGGCTGGAGTCCCGGTCGCGAGGCCTGCCACTCCAGGATGGCATCCCGCACCACGCCCACGCTGTGAGTGTTGGTGATGCCGATCGGCCCTTCCAGAATCCCGCTTTCCTGCAGCCAGGTTGTCCCCGTCATCTCGCCATTGCCGTTGAGGGTGAACCACGCCCCGAACACCGGGTCGGGATTGGACTTGCCGCGCGGGTGGACGATGGTGACGCCGGTGCGCACCGGTCCCTGACCGCGGACCAGCTTCCCTTCCCCTGAGATCAGCGTGGTGTGACCCACCTCGACCCCGGCCACATCGGTGATGGCGTCGAGAGTCCCGGCCATCCCGCCGATCAGGGTGCTGATTCCCAGTTCGCGAGCCCGCGGCTTCAGGGGCTGAGCTTCGGCGAAGGCGGCCGAAAGCACGGCCACCTGGACAAGGACGATAAATCTTCGCATCGCGAACCTCCGATCCTGCGGGAGCGCGAGCGGCATGCCCGGCGGTCGCCAGCAGGATCCTGGCCGATGTTAGCTTCGCTCTTCCGGGAGGTCGCGCAGGCCCGGCGCGATCACGAAGGCGATGGAGAGCATCCAGGCGATCAGACCGACGTGGAGCACGTCGTTTTCGGAGAACCAGATCCCGCGGGCCCACAGGGTGCCGGTGACGTCGAGGAGGAGATAGGCGTAATAGGCGCCGACCGTCACCATCAGCCACAGCCAGGTCCCGAGCAGGGCCAGGTCGGCCCGACTCCCCGACCGAAGGTAGCGCGCGGCTCGGAGCCCGAGGCAGGCCAGGATGCTGGGAGACACGACGAGAACGAAGAACTCGAATGAGATCAGGAACCGGATGGGCACGAAGGCGCCCACCAGCACCACCACGGGATACACGAGGGAGCTGAGGAGGGCCCCGGCCGCGAAGGCTCGCCGCCATTCCCCTCTCGAGCAGGCGTGGGCCTCGGCCAGCATCATGGCGTTGATACTCCAGGCGGTCAGGATCAGATAGACCACCTCCCACCAGGTCGTGAAGACGCAGGTGGGGCGGCCCGCGCACTTGATCGCGTAGCTGAACGCTTCGTAGCTCGCCCCGGCCAGGAGCCCGCCCACCCCCCACAGAACGAGCCCCGCGCCCCACCAGAGGCGCGAGACCTCCCGCGCGCGGGTGCGCAGGAGGCGGAAGCCGATCCCGAGGCTCAGGAGGCTGAGTCCGAGCACGATGATGGTGGTGCTCGGCTGGACCACCACGATGGTGCGCGAAGCGACCTCGAACTCCACCCAGGGCTGGGAGGCGAGCCAGCTCTCCGGGGTATGGGCGGGGGTGGCGGGGATGGAGTCCAGGCGGCCGCAGGCGCAGGCGGCGAGCGGGGCGACGAACAGCGGCAGGAGGCGTCTTGGCAAGGTTCCCTCCGGGAGCGATGGCGACACCATAGTTCGAAGGGGTAGGGAAGCTGGTGCATATGCATCAGGCACCCGGGGCTCCGAGGATGCGAAAATCCTGGTGCGCGGTTGGAAGCGCTTCGGGTCTCTGGCCCTTGCGTCTTCCTCCCGGACTTGTAAGGAGTTGAAGAACATGCCGAGAGCGGTTGCGGCCCCAGGCCACGCATCCCAAGCCCTGCTCAGGGGCACCCACGCCTCGACGCACGGCCGGGGTTCGGTATGAGCGCGCGGGCTCAGAAAACCGTTCCCTCGACTCCCCCCGAACCCGCGCCGGAGGCAGCCCCCGGCGCCAAACGACCCCGGGTCCTGCGCGTTCCCGAGCACACGGTGGAGATCGTGTCCGACTCGGGCGAAGGGGCCCAGAAGTGCGGTCAGATCTTCGGCGCGGTCTCGGCCAAGATGGGCAACGGAGTGTGGACGGTGGAGCTCATCCCCGCGGAGATTCAGCCCCCGCCAAGGGTTCCCGAAGGGGCGAGCGGCAACCGGATCCGGGTGGGCGAGGGACCGGTCACGAACTGGGGCGACCGCACCCACCTGGTGATTGCGTTCAATGAGCAGGTGCTCCTGGCCCGTCACCGCGTGGACGCCCTGGCCGACGATGCGGTTCTGCTGATCGAGGACAAGTGGGCGAGGAGCGAGGACCCGGAGATCGTGGCCGCCTGGAACGAGGCCATGAAGGAACTCTCCACTCAAAACTACCGGATCGTTCCGGTGGCCATGGAAGACCAGTGCCTCACCGTGGTCAGCGACGCACGCAAGGGCAAGAACATGTTCGCCCTCGGCCTCCTGGCCCGCATCTACGACCGGGACATGGCGAAGATCAAGGACCAGATTGCCTTCGCCTTCAGCAAGAAGAGCGAGGCGGTGTACGACCAGAACGTCAAGCTGCTGGAGCTTGGCTACGCGTGGGCCGAGGACCACATCGACTTCCGGGTCGAGATCAAGGCCACCGCCTCGGAAAAGCCGCTGGTGGTCATGAACGGGAACGAGGCCATCGCCCTCGGCGCCATCGCCGCGGGCATGGAAATGTGCGCGATGTATCCGATCACCCCGGCCACCTCGGTGTCGCATCTGCTGTCCGAGGTGTTCGAGCGCTTCGGAGGCATGGTGCACCAGGCGGAGGATGAAATCGCGGCCGCCGGGGTCGCCATCGGTTCCTCGTTCGCGGGGAAGGTGGCCTTCACCGTCACCTCGGGCCCGGGGCTGGCCCTCAAGACGGAATTCCTGGGGCTCGCGGTGATGACCGAAACCCCTCTGGTGCTGGTGGATGTGCAGCGTGGAGGCCCCAGCACCGGTCTCCCCACCAAGGTCGAACAGTCCGACCTGCTGGCCGCCCTGTTCGCCTCCACCGGCGACGCGCCGCATGTGGTGCTGGCCCCGGCCACCATCGAGGAGTGTTTTCACGTGATGGTGACGGCCCGCCGGCTGGCCGAGACCTTCCGCACCGTGGTGATGGTGCTCTCGGACGCCAATCTGGCCACCGGAGTGACCCCCTTTCCCGAGCCCAGCCTGGACGAAAGCTGGCAGGCGGCGCCCCTCGACCTGGCCCCGGTGCGCGAAGGCCAGAAACCCTACGGGTGGGACCCCGAAACCGGCCTGTCCCAGCGGATCATTCCCGGGCAGCCGGGCGGGATGTTCACTCTCACCGGCCTCTCCCACGACGACCGCAGCAAGGTGGCCTACTCATCGGGCATTCATCAGCATTCTTCGGCCATGCGGAGTCGAAAGCTGGCGGTGCTGCACAGCCTGCTCTCGCCGCCGGAGGTGATTGGCGAAGCGACCGGAGATCTGCTGGTGGTGGGGTGGGGCTCCACCAAGGGCGCCATCGAGGAAGCGGTGGAACGCGCGCGCGCCGCCGGCCTCAAAGTGTCGTCCACCCACCTGCGCTTCCTCTCGCCTCTCGAACCCGGGTTGACGAAGATCTTCGCCGGCTTCAAGAAAGTGATGACGGTCGAGATCAACTACTCGGACGAGGTGGGCGATCCCTATGTCAACGATGAGAACCGGCGGCGCGGCCAGCTCGCTTTCCTGCTGCGGGCCGCCACCCTGGTGGACGTGGACTGCTGGACACGGGTGCCCGGCGAGCCGCTGCGCCCGGGACTGATTCTCGAAGCCATCCGCGGCCGCCTGCCGCAAGGAGGTGTGGCATGAGCTATTCCTGCGGGCTGCTTCCCGCCCTGAACGAGGACGAGAGCGAGCGACCCTACGAGCTCACCGAATACGAGGGAGCCAAGGCGCGGTGGTGCCCGGGCTGCGGCGACCATTCCGTGCTCACCTCGGTCCAGCGCCTGCTGACCGCCGAACAGCTCATTCCGGACCAGACCATGTTCGTCTCCGGGATCGGCTGCTCCAGCCGCTTTCCCCACTACCTGAAGACCTACGGGTTCCACGGTCTCCACGGACGCGCCCTTCCCGTGGCCACCGGGATCAAGCTCCACCGTCCCGAGCTCAACGTCTTCGTGGTCATGGGCGACGGCGACTGCACCTCCATCGGCGCCGGTCACTGGCTGCACGCCCTGCGCTACAACATGGACCTGACCGTCCTGATGCTCGACAACGGCATCTACGGTCTGACCAAGAATCAGACCTCGCCCACCACGCCGCAGGGTTTCAAGAGCAACACCCAGCCCCAGGGCAGCTTCCTGCCCCCCATGAATCCGATCGAGGTCTCTCTCGGGGTGACCAACGCCTCGTTCGTGGCCCAGACCGCCGAGTGGGCTCCCGCCCACATGTATGCCACCCTGCACGCAGCCTATCGGCACAAGGGCTTCAGCTTCGTGCGCATTCTCCAGCGTTGTCCCGTCTTCACGCCCCTCATCTTCCAGGCCGCGGTCAAGGATCCCGCGCGCATCGCGCTGCTGGTGCACGAGGACGGCGTGCTGGCCCCCGAACTCGACAAGATCTACGCCCGGAAGATCACCCACGATCCGCACGACCTCGCCGCCGCCCGCGCCCTGGCCGAGCAGACCGAGTTCATCACCCTGGGCCTGTTCTTCAAGGATCCCAGCCGGCCGCGTTACGAGGACACGCGCCGGGTGGCTCCGCACACCCCCAAGGAGCGCGTGGAGCTGCTCGAGAAGGAGTTCGCCCGCTATGCCGTCTGATCCGCGCATCGCGCTCGCCCTCGGAGCGCTCAAGCAGTCCACCTCCGAGTTTCGCGCCGCGGTGCACAACGCCCTGGTCCAGGCCGAGTCCCTGCTTGCGGCACTCTCCGCCGGTCCCGAGGCCGGGGCGGAGCGGGCTCGCCGGGAACTCGGCCTCTTCGGCACGGGGCGGGTGAGTCCGGAGCGCTTCGCCGCCCTCTTTTCTGAAGTCGCGCCCCTCGATGCGGTGTCGCGCAAGGCCCTCGAACGGGCGGCCGAGATCCTGCGCGGCGTGGCCACCCAGGGAGAGTCGCTGTTCGTGGCCGAAGTGGCGCCCGGGGGGCGTCTGGGCGCGACCATTGAAAAGGATCTGGCCGTGGCCGGCCGCGCCTTCGGCGCCATCATCATCGCGGAACTGGTGAGGGGCGGACGCTACCGTCCGGCCGAGCACGACCGGCTGCTCGACGCCACGGAATTCCGGGTCTGGAACAAGGCGGAGCGCCGCTTCGCCCCGCCGCTGGTCATCGAGGTCGATGGAGCGGACGTGCACGCCGGGGCGCTGCTCGACTTCGCCGACGGACGCGAGAAGCTGGTGCTGGTGGTGCGCGGGGAGATGCCGCCCGCGGCCCTCGTCCGCTGCGTGACCCCGGGCACCTTCGTCCTGCAGACCATAGACGGCAGCGGCCTGGACCGCCTGGCCGGATTCGATGGCCCGGCCATCGCCGCCCTCGTGCCCCAAGGCGCCGCGGTGTTCATGCACGATCCCTCCGGCGGCCCGGAGTCCTGGCAGCGTCTCACCCTGCAGCCTTTGCCGCCTGCGCCGACCAGGGCCGTGGGCGGGAGCAGCGTCTGGCAGATAGGCCAGGACCTCAAGGTGCTGGCCGACCTCGCCCGCACGCCTTTCGCGGTGCCGGGAGCCCAGGGCATCAAAGCCGCGCCCGCCATGGGCGCGGGCGATGCCGTGGATCGTCTGGCCAACTGGTTGCTCGATTCGTCGGGGCTTCCACGCGATGCCGGAAACTAGGGGCGCAGGGGCGCGGTGATTGTCGATTCCGTGCTGATCCTCGGCGGCACCGGCCTGGTGTTCGCCAGCTTCATCGCCCTCGCGAACAAGAAGCTGAAGGTCTGGGAAGACCCGCGGATCGAGGCGGTGGCGGCCATGCTGCCGCAGGCCAATTGCGGGGCCTGCGGTCTGCCCGGCTGTCGCGCCTTCGCGGAGAAGGCGGTGGCGGGCACGGTGCAGCCGGCCAAGTGCACGGTGTCGGAGCCGTCCCGGGTGTCGGAGATCGCGATCTATCTCGGCGTGGACGTGGGCGTGGGGGTCAAGCAGGTGGCGCGGCTCCTGTGCGCGGGAGGGGCCGATGTGGCCATCCAGCGCGCCTCCTACCGCGGCCTTCAAACCTGCGCTTCCGCGGCCACCGTGGCGGGCGGGGGCAAGGGATGCACGTGGGGATGCCTCGGTCTCGCCGACTGTGAGCGCGCCTGCACCTTCGACGCCATTCACATGAGCCGCACCGGCCTGCCCGTGGTGGATCCGGTCAAGTGCACGGCCTGCGGCGACTGTGTCGAGGCCTGTCCCAAG
This sequence comes from Acidobacteriota bacterium, assembly GCA_032127745.1. Classification (GTDB taxonomy): domain Bacteria; phylum Acidobacteriota; class Vicinamibacteria; order Fen-336; family JAGNNV01; genus JAGNNV01. The sequence continues at coordinate 4,379 of JAQBHL010000256.1, read as the reverse complement.
GATCTGTTCGTCCTTCAGCCCGTCGATCATCCGCTGCTGGTGCAGTGCCGGAACCTGGTGGCGAGCGATGAGGTCCTGGCGTCGTGCCAGGTGGCCTGCACCGCCTGCGGCAAGTGCGTGCTCGACGCCGCGCCCGGGCTCATCAGCGTGGCCAGCGGGGTCGCCGTCGTCGACTACGATCAGGTTGCCATGGCCGAGGAGCGCGCGGTGTCGCGCTGTCCCACCGGGGCCATTGTCTGGCTGAACGGCCCGCAGCGGTTCGCGCGGACCCCGGCGCACGCCATCGCGGAGTCGGCATGAAACTCTGGACCAGGACCCAGGGCGCCAAAGACGCCCCCAAGGCCGCCCGCTTTCCCGGCGTCCGGACCGCCCTCGACGGTTCGAGCGCCGTGATCGCGATGGAGACCGCGGCGAGTGAAGCGGCCGGCGTCTTCCCGATCGCGCCATCCGCACCGATGGGCGAGGGATGGGCGCGAACCGCGCGAGAAGGCGGGCTGAACGTAAACGGCCGAGCGCTGCTGTTCTTCGAGCCCGAGGACGGGGCGGCGGCGGCCGCGGTGACCGCGGGCCTGAGCATGGCCGGCCTGCGGGCCACGAGCTTTTCGAGCGGACCGGGTCTCGCCTCCATGCATGAGTCGCTCTACGCGGACGCGGGACGGCGTCTCACCTACGTGTTGAACGTCGCCGCGCGCGCCCTGACCAAGCAGGCGACGAGCGTGCAGGCCGGCCACGACGACTATCACGCGGTCGACGACACCGGCTTCTTCCAGCTCTTCGCCCGGAACGTGCAGGAGGCCGCCGACCTGAATCTGGTGGCTCATCGGATCGCCGAACTCTCTTTGAACCCGGGCATCGTGGCCCAGGATGGCTATCTCACCAGCCATGTCATCGAGTCGGTGCAACTTCCCGAGCGCGCGCTGATCGAGGCATACCTGGGCGATCCAGCCGACCGGATCCAGAGTCCCACGAAAGCGCAGCGGCTGGTCTTCGGCGAAACCCGGCGCCGCATTCCCGAGCTGTTCGACCTCGACTATCCGGCGAGCTTCGGGGTCACCCAGAATCAGGACAGCTACGCCCAGGGCGTGGCCGCGCAGCGCCCGTTCTACTTCGACCACCTGGCCGAGCTTTCCGACGATGCGTTTCGTGAGTTTGCCGTCCTCACCGGCCGGTCCTACGCGCGCGCTTCGGGTTACCGGCTCGACGACGCCGAGTGGGTGATCATCGGCCAGGGCTGCGTGGTGAGCGATGCCGAGGCGGTGGCCGATCACCTGCGCGCGACCCGAACCCTCAAGGTGGGCGTGCTCAACCTGACCATGTTCCGTCCCTTCCCCTCGGACCTGATCACCGCCATGCTCGCGGGCAAGAAGGGCGTCCTCGTGATGGAGCGTGCCGACCAGCCCCTGGCCGTGGATCCACCGCTTCTGCGCGAGATCCGCGCCGCCATGTCGAAGGGTCTGGAGAGCGGCCGTAGCGCCGCGTCCCACCCGGGGCTTCTCGCCCTTCGCACCTATGACGTGCCCGAGTTCTACTCGGCCTGCTTCGGCCTCGGCGGTCGTGATCTCCAGCCCGGCGACATCGTGGCCGCGGTCGACAACATGCTTCCCGGCGGCGCGGGACGCCGGCAGTTCTATCTTGGCATCGAGTTCGTGCGCGGCGGCACGCGACTACCCAAGCTGCAGATCTGGCAGGACACCCTCACCGAAGGCTATCCGGACCTGTCCACCCTTGCCCTAAAGAGCGCGGGCGACCTCGACCTTCAGCCCGAGGGCGCGACTGCGGTGCGAATTCACTCGCGGGGAGGATGGGGATTGGACGCGATGGGTCGGGACCTCGCGATGACGGCCTTCGATCTGATGGGTCTTCACGTCAAGGCCACGCCCGCGTCCGGCTCGGAAAAAAAGGGGCAGCCCACCACGTTCTCCGCCGTGCTGGCGCCTGACCCCATCCGGCTCAATTGCGAGCCCCGGCGAGTCGACGTGGTCCTCTCGCCCGATCCCCATGTCTTTCGCCACCGCGACCCGCTGAACGGACTGAGCGAAGGAGGCGTCCTCGTGCTTCAGACCGAGGCGGCTCCCGAGGCCGTGTGGAAGTCGCTGCCGGCCCAGGCTCGTCGCACCATCGTGGAGCGCCGGATCCAGGTCTGCTGCCTCGACGCCTTCGCCATCGCCCGGGACGAGGCGCTCGACGTCCGGACCCGTTACCGCCTGCTGAGCGCGGCGTTCCTCGGCGCCTTCTTCCGCTCTTCGTCCATGCTTCTGAGCGAGAAGACGGGTCAGGACGCGTTGTTCGAGCATCTCGGCGCACGGTGGCGCGAGAGTCTGGGAGCCGCGGCCGCGGAGGAAAACCTGCGGGCACTTCGTCGAGGCTTTGGCGAGGTGAGAGTGGCGCCGCCGCCCATGGGCGACCTTGCCGAGGAGAAGGGCGAAGTGCCGCACATGCCCATGCTCATGGAGTCGCCCAAGGCGCAGCCCGGGCTGGGGCACGAGGGACGTTTCTGGGAGCAGGTGTGCTCTCTCCACAAGCTGGGGCAGGATGGCATCGCCGATCCCTTTGCCGCGATCAGCGCCATCCCCGCGGCCACCGCGGCGGTGCGCGACCTGAGCAGCGTGCGGCTCGAGGCGCCCGAATTCCTCGGCGCGAAGTGCACGGGCTGCGCGGAATGCTGGATGCAATGCCCGGACTCGGCCATTCCGGGACTGGTCAACACCGTCGAGGATGTGCTCGGCGCAGCCATCAGCGTGGCGACCGAAGGCACGAGTATGGACCGCCTCCGCCCTATGACCCGCAACTGGGCCAAGGAGACGCAGAAGCTGCTTCAGAAGGACTCCTCCCTGGCCGTGGGCCTCGCCACCGCACTCGCCTACGACAACGTGGCTTCGAAGATGGGATGGGACGCCGAGCGGCGCGCGGCCACGGACGCGGAGTTCCACGTCGTGCAGGCCCGGCTGGCTGAGTTCCCGCTGGCCCGGACCAAACCGTTCTTCGACGCCCTCGAGGCGAAGGCCAAGGGGACGGGCGGCCTGTTGTCGGTGACCATCAATCCCGACGCCTGCAAGGGATGCAATCTCTGCGTCGAAGTCTGCGCGCCCGGCGCCCTCGTCACCATCAAGCAGGACGAACCGGTATTGCAGCGCCAGCGTCGCAACTGGGCCTTGTGGAACCGCTTGCCCGACACCGACGATCGTTTCCTGAACCTCGCCGACCCGGATGAGGGCGCGGGAGTGCTGTCGTCGTTGCTCCTCAAGAAGGACACCTATCGCACGATGGTGGGAGGCGACGGCGCGTGCTCGGGTTGCGGCGAGAAGACGGCGGCGCATCTCGTTCTCTCGGCCATCCACGCGCAGATGGCGCCGCGGGTGGCAAAGCACGTGGCGAAGCTCGATGGCCTCATCGAAGGGCTCGACGGCAAAGCCCGCGAACTGCTCGCTTCCGGCGCCGATCTTCACGCCGCGGCCCGGGCCAGGGTGTCGGTGGCGGTGCCGGTGAACGAGGCGAGCCGCAAACAACTCGCGCAGATCACGCGCGCCGCGGACGCCGTGCGCGATCTGCGCTGGCGCTATGTCGAGGGTCCAAGCGGCAAGGGACGCGCGACTCTGGGCATGGCCAACTCCACCGGATGCTCCTCGGTATGGGCCAGCACGTATCCCTTCAACCCGTACCCGTTTCCCTGGGTCTCTCATCTATCCGCGGACTCTCCGTCCGTCGCCATCGGCCTGTTCGAAGCGCACATGCGCAAGATGGCGGATGGCTTCGTCGCGGTGCGACGCGCGGCCAAGGTTCAGGACGGGAGCTACGACGCGGGCCGCGACGAGACTGAGCTCGCCGCGCTCACCTGGAAAGAGTTCACCGACGAAGAATTCCTTCTCTGCCCGCCGATTCTGGCCATGGGCGGAGACGGGGCCATGCAGGACGCGGGCTTTCAGAGCCTCTCGCGAGTTCTCTCTTCGGGCCGGCCGATCCGCGTGGTCGTCCTCGACACGCAGGGGCGCTCGGACAGCGGCGGCCAGGCCTCCACGAGCAGCTTCACCGGTCAGGCTACGGCCGAATCGAGGTCAGGGACGGCCTTCCGGGGCCGGGCCGAGGTCCGCAAGGAACTGGGGCTTCTGGCCATCGCGCATCGCGGGGTCTTCGTGCACCAGTCCTCGCAGGCTTCGCCCGCGCATCTCATGGCCGGGGTGCTGAAGGGTCTGAAGAGGCGGCGTCCCGCGCTCTTCAATGTCTACACCCCCTGCCCCATGGAGCATGGCCTGGCCGACAACGGATCGAACCAGGCCGCCCGTCTCGCCCTCGAGAGTCGCGCCTTCCCTTTCTTCACCTGCGATCCGGATGCCGGCGCGTCGCTCGCCGCCAGCATGAGCCTCGACGGCAACCCTTCGATC
>JAQBHL010000255.1:0-3822 GCA_032127745.1 Acidobacteriota bacterium | reverse complement strand
CACCGAGCGCTCGATCCGCTTCGCCCTGTGGAACAACGAAGAGACCGGTCTGAACGGGGCCCACGCCTACGTGGCCCAGCGCCAGGACCTTCAGGGCATCGAGGAGCCCAAGGGCTCGGGGAAGTACCCGGAGCCGAAGTGGCTGGCCATGATCCAGCACGACATGATGCTTTGGGATCACGGCATGCCCATTCCCCAGCTGGACGCGAGCGGCCAGCAGGTCCTGGACGCGAACGGTCGTCCGGTGTTCGCGTCCCCCAAGGAGCAGCGCCTCGAGGCCGACGTGAACATCGAGTTCCAGTCCACCGCGAAGCAGGCCGACGCGGCCATGAAACTCGCTTTCTTTTTCCGGGCCGCCAACGACAAGTATGCGACCGACTATCCGGCTGCGGTCGGGCCCTACATGACGAATACCGACTCGACCCCGTTCATGGATCTCGTCCCCGCCATCAGCCTGCGCGAGAATGAACGCGGCATGCACGTCGGCGCGGGCTGGGATCCGAACTGGCACCAGCCCACGGACGTCTTTTCCACGTACTCCGACCAGGACTTCCGCCTCGGCCTCAACGCCGCCCAGACCACCCTCGCCGCCCTCGCCCAGCTCACCGGAGCCACGATCAAGAAGTAGAAAGCAGGATCATGATGAACAAGCGTGACTTTCTGGAGACCCTGGGCGGCGCGTCTTTGGCTCTCGCCTTCGCCGACGTGAAGACGCTCTTCGCCGGAGTATCGGAAACCCCGACGGCGACCCTGGCCGGGGACGAAGTCTTCTGGGGCCAGGTCCGCGCGAAGTTCAAGCTGAAGCCCGACTACATCAATCTCGAGAACGGCTACTACTGCATGCAGCCTCAGGAGGTGCTGGAAGCCTTCATCTCGAAAGTGCGCGAGGTGAACACCGAGGCCTCGTACTACATGCGGACTCGGCAATATGACGACAAGCTGGCGGTGCGGACGCGCCTGGCCGCCATGGCCGGGTGCTCCCCCGAAGAGCTGATCATCACCCGCAACACCACGGAGTCGCTCGACACCGTGATCGCGGGCTTCGATTGGAGGGCCGGGGACGAGGCGGTGATGGCGGAGCAGGACTACGGGGCCATGCTCTCCATGTTCGAGTTGCAGGCGAGGCGTTACGGGATGGTCAACCGGCGAGTGTCCCTGCCCCTCGATCCGAAGTCGGACGACGAGATCGTGGAGCTGTACGCGAACGCCATCACCCCGAAGACGCGTCTGCTCATGGTCTGTCACATGGTCAACATCACCGGCCACATCCTGCCCGTGCGGAAGATCGCCGACATGGCCCACGGCAAAGGCGTTCAGGTCATGGTGGACGGAGCCCACGCCTTCGCCCATCTCGACTTCAGGATCCCCGACCTCGGCTGCGACTACTACGGAACCAGCCTGCATAAGTGGCTGGGAGCCAACCTGGGCGCGGGAGCCTTGTATGTGCGCAAAGACCGGATCGCGAATCTCTGGCCGATCTTCGGCGACAGCGGCATGGCCGACACGGATATCAAGAAGCTGAATCACACCGGCACGCATCCGGTGCACACCGATCTCGCCATCATGGACGCCATCGATTTCCACGAGAGCATCGGCGCGGAGCGGAAGGAAGCGCGTCTGCGCTACATCCAGAACTACTGGACGACCCGGGTGCGCGACGTCCCGAACATCATCCTCAACACCCCCCGCGATCCGAAGCGCTCCTGCGCCATCGCCAACGTGGGAGTGCGCGGCGTCGCCCCCCAGGAGCTGTCGAAGACGCTGCTCGACAAGTACCGGATCTGGACGGTGGCCATCGACACCGCCAACGTGCACGGCGCTCGCATCACGCCGCACCTCTTCACCACTACCGCCGAACTCGACACCTTCGTCGGAGCGCTCAAAGAACTCGCGGCCGCATGATCTGCTCGTTGTGGCTGCGTCGCCAGGCCGTGACCTCGTCGACGAACGCGACCGCGAGTTTGTTGAATGCGATTGCGGCGCGGGTGATGTCAGCGCTCGAGGCGACAAGTCCGGCGGGCCCACCCCTTCGGAGGGGAGGTCGGGCCCGATGCCGAGTCGGATCAGACGGCTTCCTGCCGATTAACCTGGAACGTCGCTTTAGACTCTCATCTCCGAGAAGGGCCTCTCCGGTGCCGCTGTCGTTCACGCTTGGCGTTAAGCATCGCCGGGCGGGGGGCTGGGATCTCGGTTGGCCCGATCCGCGCCCTCCCCCCGTGAAGCTCCCCACAGGAAAAGCCCGAGTGCCGTAAGCAGGAAGGCGATCGCGGACTGCAGACCCAGGAAGCCGATCACCTTCAGCGGAGCGTACGCCGGGCTCACGAAGCGGACCAGCCAACCCCCTCCTTCCTCGAGAACTACCGAGGCGAAGGCCGCCAGGATGAGGCCAACCTTGGCCCCGCGCGACAGCGGGAGGAAGATAAGCAGGTGCGTGAGCAGCAGCAACACCACCGCCATCATGGGCAGGTGCAGGTGCGTGGTCTCGAGCATCGAGCCGGCCGAGCGCGGGGGCCGAAAATCCTCCTCGGAGCCGTTGTAGTAGGTCACGACCGAACCCGGGTCGAGGCTCATCCGGGAGAAGAACATGGCGATGTTGGTGGCCCAGAAGCCAACCAGCAGGACGAGGGTCAGACCCAGGGTGAGGCGCATCAGCGGGTTGCTCTGGAAGCCGCCTTGTTGCATGTATTTCATGGCGTCGTACTCAGGATCAACCGGTGGATCGCAAGCGCGCGCCGGAGCGCCTCAGTGAGCGCCTGCACGGTGAGAGTCGAGCCCGTCACCCGCCGCACGCCTCGCCCGGGCCACATGTCGTCATCGAGCGCCTTGCCTTCCAGGGTCTTGAGCCAACCCTCGCGCGGCAGATAGTCCGGGGGTTCACCGAACTGGAGGACGAGGGCCATGCGCAGGCGCCCATCCGGTTCGACTACCGTCAGCAGGGTTTCGGGCATGGTGCGGACCAGATGCGTGTCGAGGATGGCGCGTCCCGTGACTCTCCCTTCTGCTCGAGCCTCGAAAACGGTGACGATCGCCGAGGGCATCTTGGAGCGCGCCGCCTTCTCGACGGCCGCGATCTGTTGCTCCGTCAGGTAAATCGTCCTTCGCTCCGGAGCCACGCCCGCAAAAGCGCGTTCGAGGGCGGCTTTCTCGGTCATCAACGTCTCGGCTTCCGCCGAAGCACACAGCGCGCCGGCGAGCGCCGCGACGACAAGCGCTGACCGGCGAATCGAGTAAGAGCTCTGCATAGTCCGCATAAGCAATCTCAGGAAGGGCACAAGGTACAGCATGATCCGTGAGCCTGCCTCTGCTCCCGGCGGCCGCGGCGCGGCACGCTCAAAACAAGAAGCCGACGGACAGGTTGAACTGGCCGACGCCGGTGCGGGCCAGGTTCGAATGCGCCTGGTAGTCCGCCTTGATGGCAACGCTGGTCAGGGGCTTGACGGAGATGCCGGCGGTGAGGACCTTGCGATCGAGTGCGGGATTCTTCGCGAAGCCGTCGGGGACTCGGACCTGGGTGTTGAGTCTCTCGTAGCGAACAAACGGGATAGCGGCCCACTGCCCCCGCGGGTGCTCGTTCATCACGTCGTATCCGGCCTCTGCGTAGAAGCCGTGCTGCCGGCTGCCCACCGACTGGCTGCCTCCGAAGCCGTTCTGCGCGTTGATGAGCGCCGCATCCCCGAGACTGGTCTGCGCGTAGAGCGCGCGGAGCCACAGCCCGCGGTGCTCGTACTGGCCATGGACGTCGAACAGGGTCACTCGACCCTTGATCGTCCGGCCGTCGACGGAAGCGCTCTGCCCGGAGTTGCCGCTCAGGGCCGACGCGCC
>JAQBHL010000254.1:0-3731 GCA_032127745.1 Acidobacteriota bacterium | reverse complement strand
CACATTTCCGACACCTATTGGTATCTCGAAGCGACGCCCACATTGATGAAGGACATCGCCAACTCCTGCGAAACTTTCATTCAAGGAGGTCCACGGTGACACCGATCGCATCTCATATTGAAGCTTTTCTACGCGACTACTTGCCCAAGCAGCGAGGCGCAAGCCAACACACCTGTGACTCCTACGCCATTGGATTCAAACTGCTTTTCAACTTTGCCGGTCAAAGGCTAAAGCGACGACCATCGGAGCTCGGCCTAGAGCAAATCGACGCCCCGTTGATTACCGCTTTTTTGGAGTATCTCGAAACGGATCGGGGCAACCAACCTGCGACCCGTAACGTGAGGCTCGCGGCCATCAAGGCGTTCTTTCGGTTTCTCGAGCACCGTGTCCCTGCAGCACTGGAACAGATCCGACGTGTTTACGCCATTCCCTTCAAGAAGACGGACTCTCGGCTCGTGCCCTACCTCACCCGCGAGGAAATGCAGGCCTTGCTCGATGCGCCTGATCCGACAACCCGTGAAGGACTGCGCGACAGGGCCATGCTCTATATTGCTTTTGCGGCTGGGTTGCGTGTCTCTGAGCTTGTAGGGTTAGGTCTGGAGGATGTAACACTGCAGCCCGATGCGAGCATTCTCGTCCGCGGCAAAGGCCGTCGCGAACGAGCTCTGCCATTGTGGAAAGAATCCGCGACGGTCTTGCGAGCCTGGCTTGCCGTGCGAGGAGACGTGCCGGTCCCCGAGCTCTTCGTCAATGCAAAGGGCCAGCAGATGAGCCGATGGGGCTTCGCGTATATCTTGCGCAAAGCAGTCAAAACTGCGCGCAAGAGGCGACCTGGGTTGCTCGACAAACAGATCTCGCCTCATGTGCTCCGACATTCGACCGCGATGATCGCGCTCGCGGCGACTCAAGACATCCGGAAGGTATCCCTTTGGCTTGGGCACAGCAGCATTCAGACCACTGAGATCTACACGCGACTTGATCCCGCAGAGAAACTCGATGCGATCAATACGCTGGCCCCACCAAAGATCCGCCCGGGACGATTTCGTCCACCGGACAAGCTCCTCGCCCTGCTCAAGGGGCAATCTTTATGGGGAGCAAAATCCCGTAACCCGCTTGATAGTGCAGAGGCGCGACATCCCCACGCCCCATAACCATGTGCTTCCCATTAGTCCGGTAATGGAGTGCACTCCATTACCGGACGTGGACATTTCGACCATCCGGCTCCTCCGTTGACGTGGCTCGTGGTCACGGCCCCCAGATCCGTATCGTGATCCGAGGACGCGGAAGCGGTAGGGCTCGGAGAAGATCTCCGAAACGCTCCCACGTCAGGCGTTTGCGTTGACTGCGACGGCACAGCCATTTAAACCAAGCCCTCTTCGTCGCCTCGACGAGCAGCAGCAAACTACGGAAGTTTCCGCTTACGCCGAAGTAGTTGAAGTGGCCCCGGAGTCGCCTGACGATCGCGGCGTGCTGTTCCCGCACCCTCCAGTGCCGATGGCGTCGACACCAGTCGTAGACGGACTGTATTGCCCGCCGGAGATTCGCACTGCGAGTCTTGCAATACATCCCCCACCGTCCTTTCCGCGAGCGTCGCCAATACAGGGTGAAGCCCAGAAGGTCGAACGTGGTCGGACCCTTGCCGCCTCGCTGCTGCGCCGGCGGTCGCCGAAAGGGCAGCAAGCGCGTCTTGTCCGGATGCAGGGTCAGTCCGAAACGCCCCAACCGTTTGCCCAGCACATTCATCACACGCCGCGCGTCATCCTCACGCTCAAAACCGATGATGAAGTCATCGCAGTAGCGGATCAGGGTTGCCCTGCCACGCATCCGCGGTTTCACTTCGGTTTCAAACCACAGGTCGAGTACGTAGTGCAAATAGACATTGCCGAGCATCGGTGAAAGCACCGACCCCTGGGCAGTACCGATCTTCGGCCGGATGAATTCCGCGCCGTCCAGCACACCCACATGCAAGCACTTGCCGATCAGCCGCAACAGCGACCCGTCGGCTACCCGAGTCTGGAGCATCTCGACCAGCGCAGTGCGATCCACGCAGTCGAAAAAGGACACGATGTCCGCCTCCAGAATCCAATTCACCTCGCCCCGATGGACGATCCGGTCCAGGGTGCGGATGGCGTCATGGGTTCTGCGGCGGGGCCGGAAACCGTACGAGCAATCCAAGAAGTCTTGCTCATAGATCGCTTCCAGCACCTCGCGCACGGAGTTCTGGACCAGCTTGTCCTCGAACGCCGAAATCCCAATCGGCCGTGTCTTCCCCTGGCCCTTCGGGATGTGGACACGACGGATCGGCTGGTGTCGATAACATTTCGACTTCAGTCGAACGTGCAGATCTCGAAGGCGTTCCTCCAAGTCCTGCCCGTACTGCTCCTTCGTCATCCCATCCACGCCCACCGCCGCATCCTTGCGCATGCGATCGTAGGCTCGCCGCAGGGCTGGCACATCGATCAGATGTGCCAGTGAGTGGAACCGCCCCTCGGGCTCGCGTCGCGCGCGTTCCACTACCTTCAGAATTCCCGGTGACATGTCACCCAACGTCGATGCGTCGGACATGGTTCCCTCCTGAAGCTCACGTCAACACGGGCCGCCTTTGCTCGGCCGGGTCCAGGCGCCAACCCGTTCCCCGACGTCGTCGCTCGTATGCAGCCCTCCGACTCCCTCGCCTCCGTCGGCCACGGCTCCGGTTCCCCTTGCCGTCGGCCTACCCCGATGCGAACGCTTTTCTTAGCCGCTGATCCGTGGTCCGCTTACGGACTCAGCGTCGGAGAGGGGTCACCGGTCTCTCCGTCTACCCGGATCGTTCGAGGAAAGGCGTGGGTCTCCCAGGTTTCTGGGCCGTCCTCTTCCTGCGTGCCGTGGTCCAAGACCCCGCCGGGTGCGGGACGCTCCTCGCCCATCTCTCGGAGCTACCGCCGTCGCCTTCAGGTAAAACAACACCCTGGGCACCCGGAATCTCATAGTTTACGAGGCTAATCCACGGCCCACACGCTCGCCTGCCTACGCGTCAACCGCCACGTTGCCGCGACGACTGCAAGGCTGGCTACCGACGCGGGCGGGCTCACCCCTCGCCGGGCGGGTTTCGCACCCGCTGGACGACTTACGAAGTTTCATGGTGGCATCGCAACCTCCATTCCCCTTCGACCAGCCTTGCCTGGTCGCTTCCGTTTTTCCTACGCGCTTTGATCACCGCTGGGACTTCGTACCCGGCATTGCGCGCTACCAACGCCTGCAGGCATGTCGGTCACGTGCATCACGCAGTCGATCGTCTCGGAGCCTGTTGTCACATCCACGCTCGTTGAGCTGAAGTCGGAGTTAACGAGTTCCGGTGCCTCAATGTCGGGCAGCGCAAGCGCAGCGAAACCAGCGGGTAGGAAGATCTATCCAGGTTTTCGGAAACTCAGCGTCCGAGATTGGGCGCTATGTCAACCCAGGTCACCCCACCCAGACGACCAGAATCGGCCTATCCTGCCTATCCTAACCCGAGAGCGCCCCAGGCCAGCACCCGGGATCCGCGCCGACCGTCAAGCAGCACCTGGCCGCGATCCGCATGCTCTTCGACTTCCTGGTCGTGCGCCAGGTCGTGCCCTGGAACCCCGCCACGTCCGTCCGGGGACCTCGGCACGTCGTCCGCCGCGGCAAGACCCCGGTGCTCACCGCCGCCCAGGCCCGGGAACTCCTGGACTCGATCAATCTCTCGACCGTCGCCGGAATGCGGGACC
>JAQBHL010000253.1:0-16717 GCA_032127745.1 Acidobacteriota bacterium | reverse complement strand
TGCAGATGGCTTCCACGTTGGGAATCTTGGCGAAAGCCTTGCGGAGGTACTGGAGCTTGTCGTCGGTCTCCTTGACGTTCTCCATGCGCAGCCACTGAAAGGGAGTGCCGGGCTTGGGCACGAAGGGATTCACCGATGGATGGATGCGTCCGATCCGGCCGCGCGGACGGCCCACCTCGAGCATGATCTCCCGGATCTGTTCGGTGAGGGTGACGATGGCCTCCACGTCGGCGTGGGTCTCATAAGGAAGCCCGACCATGAAGTACAGCTTCAGATTCTGGATGCCGTTCTCGAAGATCCAGCGTGCGCGGGCCAGGATGTCCTCGTTCGTGAACTGCTTGTTCAAGACCTTGCGCATCCGGTCCGAGCCGCATTCGGGAGCCAGGGTCAGGCCTTCGACCCCGGTATCGACCAGCTTGAACACGAATTCGGGTGACAGGTCGTCGAGTCGCAGGGAGGCCACCGAGACCTGGAAGCCGAGGGCGGCGAGGTCGTCCACGATGCCGTTGATCTCCGGGTGGTCGCAGACCGCGGTGGAGACGAGGCCGATCTTGTCGGTGTGGGCCCTCACTTCCCGGGCCCGCCCTACGATCTCGGCCCGCGAGAATCCCCGGACGGGCAGATAGTTGTATCCGGCCCAGCAGAACCGGCACATGCAGGGGCAGCCGCGGGAGATTTCGATCATGAACTTCATCGACATCTCGGTGTGGGGGGTGAGGATGGTGGTCTGGGGAAGATCCATGGCGCCCGGATAGGCGCGCTGCCGCATGACCCGCCCGGGGCCATCGACGCGGTCGAGAGTGCCGTCCGGCTTCCAGTGAACCTGGTGCCGATCGGGGACGTAGAAGCCGTCCTTTTCCTTGAGGGTGTTGAGTCCGAGGCGCGCGCCGCCGTTCCCCCGCCAGGCCTCGACGATCTTGGGCACCAGCACCTCGCCTTCCCCTATGGCGATGACATCGGCGAAGGGGGCCAGAGGCTCGGGGTTGAGGAAGGTCGCGGAACCGCCGATCAGGACCAGCGGATCGCGCCGACCCCGATCCTTGGCCCGGAGAGGAATGCCCGCCAGGCGAAGCATCTGGACGACGTGCAGGTAGTCGTTCTCGAAGGCCACGCTGAAGGCCACGACATCGAAGTCACGCAGAGGTGTCGCGGTTTCGAAGCTGGCCAGAGTTCGAACCGAGCCCCGCTCTTCCTCTTCGGGCAGGAAGGCCCGCTCGCACACGATTTCCTCGAAGCTGTTGAAATGAGCGTGGACTCCCTGGAAGCCGAGATTGGACATCCCGACGTAGTACAGATTCGGATAAGCGAGGACCACCCGAAGGGAGCCGTGGGCCTTTCCCGGTCGAAGATGGACCTCAGCCTGAATGCGCGAGATTCGGAAAGCGCTTTCGGCGGGCGATGGGGGCGTCCTGGCCAAGCGAGTACCTTATAGGCGCTCGCTGGTTCGCCCCTATCAGCCGCTGCTCTGTTTCCGCAGAAACGTGGGCACGTCGAGATTGGACGCGTCGGGCGTGCCTCCGGCGGGTGTCGCCATCGGGTGTGCGGGGGTCTTCCGGTAGAACGACGCGGAATTGGACGACGGGGCGGCAGCCGCCTGCGCCTGCGCGCCGGTGGCGGACTGGGCGCCCGGCGCGTCGGGGGACGCGGCTTCGCCGAAGCGGTGGTTCGAGAGGTCCACGGGCGTGACCGGGAGGGCGGCGCGTCTGAAGCCGGTGGCGATCACCGTGACCTTCACCTGGTCCCGCATCTGTTCATCGATGACGATGCCATAGATCACGTTCGCCTCGACATCGGCCGCACGCGTGATGTACTCGGTGGCCTCCGAGGCCTCATCGAGCGAGAGGTCCGGACCGCCGGTGATGTTGACGATGATGCCGCGCGCTCCTTCGATGGAACTGTCGTCGAGGAGCGGATTCTCGATGGCGCGCCGGGCTGCCTCGATGGCGCGTTTGTCGCCTTCGGCGATGCCCGTGCCCATGACCGCCGCACCCATGTTCTTCATGACCGCGTGCACGTCGGCGAAATCCAGGTTCACGAGGCCGGGGATGGTGATGATGTCGGAGATGCCCTGAACCGCATGGCGCACCACATCGTCGGCCAGGCGGAAGGCCTCGGAGACCGGGGTCTGGCGGGCCACGGTTTCACGAAGGCGGTCGTTCGGAATCACGATCACCGAGTCGACGGATTCGCGCAGTTTGGCCAGGCCATCGAGGGCCTGATCCATGCGGCGCTTGCCTTCCAGCCTGAAGGGCAGCGTGACCACCGCGACGGTGAGGAGGTTGTTCTCGCCCCCGCCCAGCTGGCCGGTGATCGAGGCCACCACGGGTGCGGCGCCGGTGCCGGTGCCGCCGCCGAGGCCGGCGGCGATGAAGACCATGTCCGCGCCCTCGAGGGCGTCCGCGAGCTTCTCCGTGTCGTCGACCGCCGCTTGCCGGCCCACGTCCGGGTTCGCCCCGGCCCCGAGACCCTTGGTCAGCTTGCCGCCGATCTGGATCTTCACCGGCGCGCGGTTCAACTTGAGCGCCTGCAGGTCGGTGTTGACCGCGATGAACTCCACCCCGTGGAGTCCGGCGTCCATCATCCGGGTGATGGCATTCCCGCCGCCGCCACCAACCCCTACCACCTTGATGCAGGCACCCCTGGCCTCATCCTCGGCGAGGACGATGCGCGAGATTTTTTCTTGTGCGCTCATCAAGCCTCCCAGCAGCCAGAAACCCCGGATCTCATCATCTTTGCAGAGAAGAGTCGATCCCCGAGTTTAAGGCTAAATTCCTTCGGAGCATCCAGTCATGAAGCCACAGCGCAAACAAATCCGTTTGCAGTGGCTGGCCATGACCGGAGCCCCGCACATCTCGCATTCAAGCGACTCTCGCAGCTCTGGCTCCCGATCCTGGTGAGTGTCCTCACCCCGGACGGAGAGACCTCCGCCCGTATTCGTGGAGCCAGTGTCCTTCCTTGCCATGAGTTCTCCAAAACTCCCTAGAACAACCCGGAGAACATGTCCTTGATCCGCCCGGTCAGCTTTCCGAACGTGCCCGTTCCCCGCATCTCCTGGAGCAAACGGCCCTCTCCCAGCCGGGCCCGGTGGCTGCGCAGCACCAGGCCCACCGCGGTGGTGTGGGCGGGAGAGGAGACCACGTCGACGAGGCCGGTGATCCCCGAAGGCGTGCCCAGACGGACAGGAAGGTCGAAGATCTGCTCGCCGATCTCGACCATGCCCTCGAGCATCGACCCGCCGCCGGTGAGGACGATGCCGCCGTTCAAGGACTGATCGAAGCCGGACTTGCGGATCTCGGCCAGAACGAGCTGGCAGACTTCCTCGGTCCGAGCCTGAAGCACCTCGGCCAGAAGCTGGCGGCCCATGATCCGGGCCTTCTTGGTGCCGACGCTCTGGACTTCGATCATGTCCTCCTCGGGGACGAGGGAGACGAGGGCGCAGCCGTGCTTCTTCTTCACCCTCTCCGCCTCGGTGACCCCGGTCCGCAGCGCCACCGCCACGTCGTTGGTGAAGTGCTCTCCCCCGATGGGGAGGACGGCGGTGTGCCACAACGAACCCTTCTCGAAGATGGCGATGTCCACGGTGCCGCTGCCGATATCCACCACCGCGACCCCGAGGTCCTTCTCGTCCTGGGTCACGCAGGCCTCGGCGGCCGCGAGTTGAGCCAGAACCGTGCTCTCCACTTCGAGCCCCGCGCGATGCAGGCACGAGATGGTGTTCTGGGTGGAAGTGGACGACGCGGTCACGACATGAACGTTGGCTTCGAGGCGGGCGCCGCTCATCCCGCTGGGGTCGCCGATGCCCTCCTGGTCGTCCACCACGTATTCCTGAGCCAGGACGTGAAGAATCTGGCGATCGGGAGGAATTGAGATCGCCTTGGCCGCGTCAATCACACGCCGGATGTCCTCCTTCTCGATCACCCGGTTCCGCGCCGAGACCGCGATGACCCCTCGCGAGTTCACGCTCTTGATGTGGGTGCCTGCGATGCTCACGCTGGCCTGCTGGACCTCGACTCCCGCCATCAGCTCGGCTTGTTCGATGACCTTCTTGATGGACTCGACGGTGGCATCCAGGTTGATCACCACCCCCTTGCGCACGCCCTTCGATTCGGCATGGGCCGCGCCCACGACGTTGAGCCGCCGATCGTCCATCGCTTCCGCGATGATCGCGCACACCTTGTGAGTGCCGATGTCGAGTCCCGTGATGTACCGGTCGTTCTTGCGGGCCATGGTTTCGGTTCCTTATTTCTGCTGATAGTTCGTGTTTTCACGGGTGAGATCGGAATTGAGGTCTCCCGACGCCGACTTCGCATAGATCCGGTCCTTGAACCGCAGATCGAAGTATTCGGCGTCCGGGCAGCGCTCGCGCAGCCTCTGCCGGAGGGCCAGGAAGGACAAGACGCGTTTTCGATAGGGAGGTTCGGCCAGTTTCAGCACCGAGCCGTCGCCGCGCAGGACCACCAGCAGGTCGCCGGAGCGGTCCACGGAGATCTCGGAAACCTCGGAGGAAAGGTCGCCGAGGTCATCCAGAAGCACGCTGGCCCGCCGCGCCCGGTCACGCCGGACGTCGATGGAAACGGCCCGGAGACCTCGGATCACGGGTAGATCGAAACCGGCGGTGCGAGGACCGAGCAGGTCGATCAACTCTCCCGAAGCGTCCATGACGTAGAGCTGATCCGCCTCGGCCAGGGCGATGGGGAACCGCTCCGTCACGTCCACCAGAAGCGTGTCCGGAAGTTCCCGTCGCACCACCGCGCCGCCCACCCACGGCGACGCGGCCAGATTCGAGCGCAGGCCCTCGAGGTCGGCGCTGATCAGGTTGCCGCCCAGGGCGGGCCCGAGCATCTCCCGCACTTCACCCTCGGAGAGGAAGTTGTTCCCCTTCACCTCGATGCGTGCAATTCGAAACCGATTGGGGATGGCGAATCGCTCGGTCAGCAGAAAGGCGCCCACCACGGCCGCGCCCAGCGCCGCCGCGATCTGGATGACGATGAAGAGCCGCTTGAGCCCAAAGCGCCGGTCGCGCTTCGCCTTCGAGAGCCGGGCCGGCCGGAAGAATGGTCCGTCGCCGCTCTGGACCTGGAAAGACATCTCCCGGGGCGGGGGTCCCATGGGCAGTCCACGGCCCCCGCTCATGCCCTACCCCCGCTCTGGGCCAGGAAGGCTTCGCCGACCTCGGCCACGTCGCCCGCGCCCAGAGTCAGAAAGACATCGTGTTCGCGGAGCTCGGGCAGGATGGTTCGACGCGCGTCGTCGAGCGAACCCGCGAATCGGGCGGTCTGACCCCTGGCCACGATCGCGGCCACCAGACGCTCCGCCGTGATCCCTTCCTCCGGCGCCTCGCCCGCGGCGTAGATGTTCGAAAGCCACACCTCGTCACTGAGGACGAACGCATCCGTGAACTCGTTCCACAAGGAACGGGTTCGAGTGATTCGATGGGGTTGGAACAGGGTCACCAGCCGCCGACCGGAGTTTCCCTGTCGCAGGGCCTTGAGGGTCGCGCAAATCTCCGTGGGGTGATGGCCGTAGTCATCCCAGACATCGACCCCTTTTCGCCTCCCCTTCCATTCGAGACGCCGCGCCACCCCCCGGAACGATGCGAGCGAACGCGAGGCCAGCGCGGGGGCCAGGCCCAGAGTCTGAGCCACGGCCATGGCGCCCAGAGCGTTGAGGGCGTTCATTTCCCCGCACACCCCCAGGGTGAAGGCGAAAGGTCCCAAAGGACCCATGCCCACCACTCGCGGAAGGCCTCCCGCTTCCAGGGTCAGGCGCCCCCGCACCTCGGCCGCCTCGCCAAAGCCGTAGGTCACCGCTCGTCCAGGGAGGCCCGCGGCGATCCGGCTCGCGAGGGGATCATCCGCGCACAACACCGCCTTTCCGTGAGCGGGGACGCTGGCCGCGAACGACCCGAAGGCCTGGGAAACCTCGGCCAGGTCCGGATAGGTGTCGAGATGCTCGCGGTCGACGTTGGTGACGAGGGCGATGGTCGGATGCAGTTTCAGGAAGGACCGGTCGGACTCATCGGCCTCGGCCACGAATGCATCGCCTCCGCCGACCCGGGCGCCGGACTCCGACCCTCTGAGCTTTCCCCCCACGAGGGCGGTGGGGTCGAAGCCCGCCTCCTCCAGGATCGAGGTGATCATGGCGGTGGTGGTGGTCTTCCCATGCGACCCCGAAATCGCGATTCGCAGCGAGCAAGCGGACATCGCCGCGTCCAGAACGTCGCCGCGATGAATCAGGAGAAGTCCCTCGGCGCGGCCCGCGACGATCTCCGGATTCGTGTCCTTGATCGCGGAGGAGAAGACGAGGCACCGGGCCCCGGCGACATGGCGCGCGTCGTGCCCGGCGTGGATCCTGATTCCCATGGCCGACAGCCGCGCGGTGACTTGCGAGGCCTTCTCGTCCGATCCGGAGACCTGGTGGCCTCCCGCGCGCAGGATCTCGGCCAGAGGGCTCATGCCGGAGCCGCCGATGCCGACGAAGTGAAACGGTCCTTGAATGGAAATGGGCCTCATGCCGCCGCCACCCAGGGACTCAGAAGATCGGCCACCCGCGCCGCCGCGTCCGCCCGGCCCAGAGCCAGAGCCTGCCGTTCGAGGGCACGGATCCGTTCCGGCTCCGCGACCAGGCCGGAGATCAGTGCGCCCAACTGGTCCAGATCCGCCTCGGACAGCATGACCGCGGCGTCTCGGGCGAAGAGCGCCTTCGCGTTCCAGGTCTGATGATCGTCCGCCGCGGAACGGAGCGGAACCAGGATGGCCGCCTTCCCCGCGACCGTCAGCTCGGCGAGGGTCGTCGCCCCCGCGCGACACAGCACCAGATCGGCGTTGGCGAAGGCCTCCCCCATGTCGTCGATGAAGGCAGTGACGCGGGCCCGCCGTCCCGCCGCGCGGTAGCTCTCCTCGATCTGTTTGAGATGAAGCGGTCCGGTCTGATGAACGATGACGAGATCGGATTCGCCCGGGAGGGCGGGGAGGGCCTTGACCAGGGCCTCGGAGAGAATGCGCGAGCCCTGCGAGCCGCCAAAACACAGCAGATGAATGGGCGGCTGATGCGGCCGCGCGGGCCGGGCGCGGAAAGAGGATCGGACCGGGTTGCCGGTCAGCACCCCTTTGTCGCCGAAGAGGGGCAGGGTGGACTCGAATGCGCAGGCGGCCTGACGTACGAAGGGCGTGAGGGCCCGGTTGGTGAATCCTCGGATCGCGTTGGGCTCCAGCAACAGAGTGGGAATTCGGAGCAGGCTGGCCACCAGAACGAGCGGGCCCGAGGCGTACCCGCCGATGCCCAGGACCGCGCTGGGCCGGGCCTTGAGGAGCAGAGCCAGAGCCCTGAGCATTCCCCAGGGCAGCCAGACCAGGCCGCGCAGCCTGGCCATGAGAGAGGGCGTGTTCAAAGGCAGCACCGGAAGGAGGTGAAGCCGCAGGCCCGCCTTCGCGACGATTCGCCTCTCGAGCCCCGGGGGCGCGGTAGACCCCACGAACTCCACCCGAACCGCAGGAGCGCGCGACGCCATCTCCTCGGCCACGGCGAGGCCAGGGAAGATGTGACCTCCCGTTCCGCCGGCGGCGATGAGAATGAGGGGATTCAACTTGTTCGGGCTCAATCGGTGTGCTGGGAGACGTTGAGTACGAGGCCCACGGAGAGCAGGCAGAGCACCAGCGAAGTGCCGCCGGCGGAGAAGAACGGGAGCGGGATTCCTTTGGTGGGCGAGAGGCCCAGGACCACGCTCATGTTGATAAAGGCCTGCGAGACGATGGTCATGGAGAGCCCGGCGGCGAGGAGACGGCCGAACATATCGGGGGCCCGCTGGGCGGTCCGCAGTCCGCGCCAGAGGAAGGCCAGGAAGAGAAGGACGATGATGACCGTCCCCATGAATCCAAGCTCTTCTCCCACCACCCCGAAGATGAAGTCCGAGTAGGGATAGGGGAGGAACGACGTCTTCTGCTCGCCTTTCATGAAGCCGCGGCCGAAGGGGCCGCCGCTGCCCACTGCGATCACGCTCTGGATCAACTGATAACCCGTCCCCTGACGCTGGGCCCAGGGATCCAGGAAGGCGAAGAGTCGATCGAGCCGGTAGGAGGCCGACGCGATCCCGAGACCCACCAAGGGCAGGAGGACGGCGCCCCCGAGCACGAAGAGGCGGAAGGGCACGCCGGCCAGAAAGGCCAGGGCGAAGGCGACCAGGGCGATGTGAAGCGAGGACCCGAAGTCAGGCTCGAGGTAGACAAGCACGGCCACCACCCCCACCCCGCAGATGGGGGCCAGCAGGTCCTTGACGTTGGAGAGGGCCCGAGCGCGTCGTTCGAATTCGGAAGCCAGGAAAATGACCACCGCCAGCTTGGCGAATTCGGAGGGCTGAAAGGAGACGCCGCCCAGCCGGATCCAGCGGTTGGCCTCGTTGACCGAGGGCGAACCGAGGGCGCCGAGCAGAAGCAACATGGCCACGCTGAGGATGGAGAAGGCGATCGAACGCGAGCGAAGGACCCGATAGTCGAAGCGCAGGCTGGCCAGCATCACCGCGACTCCGAGCACGGCCCAGAAGAGCTGGCGGGCCATGATGGCCTCGCCGCTCACCCGGCCCCCGTTTTCGGAAAAAGGCTGGGAGGCGCTCCACAACATCAGGAGACCGGCTCCGAAAAGGACCACCGATACGCCCAGGAGCACCCGGTCGGTGGCCAATCGCTTGGCCATCAGGCGGCTCCTTGCCAGGAGAGATGGTGAAAGGCGCGCTTGAAAGCGTCGCCCCTTTCCGCGTAGTCGCGGAACATGTCGAAAGAAGCGCAACCGGGGGACAGAAGGACGGTGTCTCCAGGCTTCGCCTCGCGATGGGCCAGGAAGACTGCCTCTTCGAGGGTGTCGGAGTCATGAACCGGGCGCACGTCTTCGAGGGCCTCGCGCACGAGGCGCCGACTCTCTCCGATCGCGTAGATCGACCGGACGTGCCTCGCCACCGCGTCCCGCAGAGAGAGGAAAGAGCCCGCCTTCAGACGCCCCCCCAGGATGACGATCACCGGACGTTCAAAGGACTCCAAAGCCACCCGGACCGATTCCGGCGTGGTGGCCTTCGAATCATTGAAGTAGGCGACGCCGTTCAATTCGCCCAGTCTCTCGAAGGTATGGGGCACGCCCCGGAAGGTCCTCACCGCCTGTCGGATGGAGTGGCCCGGCACGCCCATCTGGTGGGCCGCGGTGGCCGCGGCGAGAAGATTCGCGCGCACCGCCGAGCCCGGGATCAAAACGTCCGCGCCGTGGAACAGGGGGGTTGGCGCGGCGTTCCGAAACACCGCGTCCTTGTCCTCGAAATACGCGACCGGGCCCAGGGCGGAGGCCGCGACCCCCGTCCTCGGCCGGAAGGGGATCACCCGGGCGAGGGTGCGGGCGGCCGCATCCAGGACGGCTGGATCCTCGGCGTTCACTATGGCCGTGTCCTCGGTCGTCTGATTGACGAAGATGCGCGCCTTGGCCGCCGCGTATGCCTCGAACGTGGGGTGACGGTCGAGATGGTCGGGGAAGAGATTCAGGAAAACCGCGCAGTCGGGCCGGAAGGCCTGGGTGGTCTCGAGCTGGAAGCTCGAGGCCTCGGTCACGAAGATCGAGCGATCGTCCGAGCCGTCCACGTGGGCGGTGATGGGCTCCCCGATGTTGCCCACCGCGCGAGCATCGAACCCCCCCTCACGCAGCATCGCGTGGAGGCTCATGGTGGTCGTGCTCTTCCCCTTGGTGCCGGTGATGCAGACGAGGCGGCCCGTGATCGCGCCCGCGCCCAGCTCGAGCTCGGGCAGGATAAGGACGCCCCGGGCGCGGGCTTTCGCGACGACCTCCTGGGCGGGATCGACGCCGGGCGAGAGGACGAGCGCGTCCAGATCGGACAGGTTCGGATAGGCGCCGAGCGAGAGCGGGATCCCGGCCCGGGTGAGTTCTTCAACCGCGGAGCCGAGTTGATCCGCGGTGCGAAGGTCCGTGCCCGTCACCCGGGCGCGGCGGCGGCTCAGGAACAGGCACGCGGCCACCCCCGACCGCGCCAGGCCCATCACCACCACGCGCGCGCCGGTCCATCTCTCCTTTGGGTCGACGGATTCGTCGATCATCGCAGTTTCACCGTGGCCAGACTCATGAGCGCGAAGATGAAGGCCACAATCCAGAACCGGATGACCACCTGGGTTTCTTTCCACCCGATCAGTTCGAAATGGTGATGCAAGGGCGCCATTCGAAGGATGCGTTTTCCCGTGAATTTGAAGGACGCCACCTGACCGATCACGGAGAGGGCCTCGATGACGAACAGACCGCCGATGGGAATCAGAAGGAGTTCCTGCTTGATCAGAATCGCCACCGTGCCGAGCGCTCCGCCCAGGGCCAGCGACCCCACGTCACCCATGAAGACCTGGGCCGGATAGCAGTTCCACCACAAGAAGCCCATGGCCGCGCCGGTGAGAGCGCCGCAGAACACCGTGACCTCTCCGGCCGAAGGCAGGAACAGGAGGTCGAGATAGGTGGCGAAGATCCGGTGGCCGGTGACGTAGGCGAGACCGGTGAGGGCGGCCGCGGAAATGAGAGTGGCCCCGATGGCCAGGCCATCGAGTCCGTCGGTGAGGTTGACCGCGTTGGTGTATCCCACCAGCAGAACCGCGGCGAAGGCGACATAGAAGAGGCCGAGTTCGGGCTGAAGCCGCTTGAAGAAAGGAAAGACCACCCGGGTGGAGAAGCTGGAGGCGTCGGCGAGAGAGCTCAGATACAGACCGAGCCCGATAGCCAGGGCCGCCGCCATCTGCCAGCCGAGCTTCTGTCGCGCGGTCAGGCCGAGGCTCCGTTTCTTCGCGATCTTGATGTAGTCGTCGGCGAAACCGATGCCTCCAAAGGCCAGGGTGGCGAAGATCAGGATCCAGATGTTGCGATTGGTCAGATCACCCCACAAGAGGGTCGGGACCAGCGTACCGGCCACGATCAGAATCCCGCCCATGGTGGGAGTGCCGGCCTTGGCTTTGTGGCTCTCCGGCCCGTCACTTCGGATCTGCTGGCCGAACTTGAGCCGCCGGAGCCTTTCGATGGTCCAGGGCCCGAAGAGGAGGACGATGAGAAGCGCGGACAGGGTCGCAATGGCGGTCCGGAACGTGATGTAGCGAACCACGTTGAAGATGCCGACCTGGTCGCGCCACGCGAAGAGGAGGTGGTACAGCATCAGGCCGCCACTCCCGGATGAGCGGCTTCGAGCGCCTCGACCACCCGCTCCATGCGTACGCCTCTCGATCCCTTGACCAGAACCGCGTCGTGGCTCCGGACCAGACTCCCGATCTCGGCGGCGAGATCGGTGGAGTTCTCGAATCCCCGTTTCGAACCCTCCGGCAGGGAGGATGCTCCTCTGAGGATCTCCCCGGCCAGAGCTCCCACGCCGAGCAAAAGGTCGATCCGGGGTCCGATGGCGGCGCCGGCATCGCGATGCAGCCGGGGGCCGCCCGGCCCGAGTTCCAGCATGTCGCCCAGGCACGCCACCCGTCGACGATCCGTGGCCAGAGCCAGGGTTTCGACCGCGGCGAGGAGGGCCAGCGGGTTCGAGTTGTAGGTGTCGTCGATCAGGAGGATGTCATCCTGAAGATGCCTCACCATCCCCCGATTGCAGGCCGGCTTGAGGAACCGGGCCCGATCCGCGATGGTTTCGACCGAGAGACCGAGCGCGGTCGCGATGGCGGCGGCGGCCAGAAAGTTGGAGATCGCATGGGGCCCGGGAACACTCAGATCGATCGGCGCCCGGCGGTCATCGCTCTCGAGTTCGAACTTCGACCCCGAAAGGGACATGGAAATCCCCTTCGCCCGGACCGAAGACCGGTCTCCATCCCCGAACAGGCGTGCGGAACCCGCGGCGGCAAGTGCGGGCTTCGAGAGAAGCGGTTCGTTGGCCGGCGCCACCGCGGTGTCCCCGGCCTGAAGCGTCTCGAAGATCTCCACCTTGGCCCCGGCGATCTGCGCCACCGAGTCGAAGAACTCGAGATGCGCCGCGGTCACGTTGGTGATGGCGGCGACTCTGGGCTGGACGAGATGGGCCAGCCGTGACAGCTCGCCCGGGTGCGACATCCCGCACTCGATCACCGCCGCCCAGTGATCGGTCTCGAGTCTCATCAGGGTGAGAGGCACACCCAGGTGGTTGTTCAGATTGCCGTGGGTGAACAGAACCGGCCCTTTGGCGGCGAGGAGACCCGCGGTGAATTCCTTCGCGGTGGTCTTTCCGGCCGACCCTGTGATAGCCACGAAGGTGGCGGAGCTTCGGGCGCGAACCCGCCGCGCCAGCTCGACCAGAGCGGTCTCCGGATCGTCCACCACCAGGCAGACAAGACCCCGCGGCGCCCGCGACAGGTCCTTGATCACCGCAGCGGACGCGCCCTTTTCGAGAGCGGAGGGCAGATGATCATGGCCGTCTTCGTGCTCGCCCCTGAGGGCAAAGAAGATGTCGCCCGTCTCCAGAGTGCGGGTATCGATGGACGCGCCCCAGGGGGGAGCGAGCGGAGTTCCGGTAACCCGCGCTCCGAGCGCGTGCGCGATCTCGGCCCAGCTCAGGGTTTCAAGGATGCGCATGGGTGACCCCGTCCTCGTTCCCGAAGCTTTTCAATATCTCCTTCACCACCAGGCGATCGTCGAAGGGCAGCTTCCTTCCCCCGATGGTCTGGGTGGATTCGTGACCCTTGCCCGCGATGACGACCAGATCCTCGGGCCCGGCGCGGCGCAGGGCGAGCTCGATGGCTTCGCGTCGATTCACCACCAGCTTGAAAGGAGTGCTGTGGTTCTTGAAGCCCTGGGCCACCTCCTCCAGGATGCTTCCGGGCGACTCCGTCCGCGGATTGTCCGAAGTGGCGATGACCAGATCCGACCGCTGCGCCGCGACCGAGCCCATGAGGGGCCGCTTCGATCGGTCACGATCTCCGCCGCATCCAAAGACGGTAATGATCCTTCTCGGTCCGAGCGACCGCAGGGTGTCCAGCAGGTTTCGCAGCGCGTCGTCGGTGTGGGCGTAGTCGACGATCACCGAAAAGGGCTGGCCCAGGTCGATCCGCTCCATCCGGCCCGGGACGCCGGGAAGGCTGGAAACGCCGCTGGCGGCCTCGTCGGCGGTGAGCCCAAGGGCGCACAGCGCTCCGATCGCCCCCAGGAGGTTGCTGACGTTGAACAGCCCGACGAGCGGCGAGTGGACCCGGACCGTCCCGCTCGGGGTGACGCACACAAACCCTACTCCCTGAAGAGAGATATTCAGCTCCTGTGGACGGTAGTGAGCGAGCGGGCTGGACCCGAAGGTGCGGCAGCGAAGCGGGTGAAGGGAGTGGGCGAGACGGCTTCCGTGGTCGTCATCGAGGTTCACGATCGCGAGCCCGTCCGGATGGAGATGATCCACGAAGAGGCGCTGCTTCGCTTCGAAGTACGACTCGAAGTCCCCGTGATAGTCCAGATGGTCGCGGGTCAGATTGGTGAAGACCGCGGCCTGAAACCGAAGCCCGCGAACACGCTCCTGGACCAGTGCGTGAGAGGACACTTCCAGCACCGCGTGCGACACTCCCTCATCCACCATCTCACGAAGGAGCTTTTGAAGATCCAGCGATTCCGGGGTGGTGAGCGACGAGTCCTTCGGACGACCGGCGATCCGGGTCTCCACGGTTCCGAGAAGGCCGGTCACCCTCGCCGCCCGGCGGAGGGCGGCTTCGATGAGATAGGCGGTGGTGGTCTTTCCGTTGGTGCCGGTGACTCCGGCCAGGATCATCTGGTCCGCGGGCCGACCGTAGAAGGCGGCGGACAAATCGGCGAGCGCGGCCCGGGGGTCTGCCGCTTCGATCCACGGCAGGTCCAGGGGAGGCGAACGATCGGAAAGGACGGCGATGGCGCCCTTTCGTTTCGCCGCCTTTACGAATTCCAGGCCGTCCTCCTTCACCCCTTTGAGGGCGGCGAACAGATGCCCGCGCTGCGCCTGGCGGGAATCGTAGGAGAGGCCTGAGACCTGCAGATCTCTCGGACCACGGAGCGTTGCCCCCGGGTGAGCCTCGGCGAGAAGGTCGAGCCTCACGGCCTGGGCCGCCCCCCGGGAATGAGCGGGGTCGGGACCGCGCCAGGGGCCGGGAGAGGCCGGGCGCCGGGGGAGAGAGTGAGTTCACAGGTCATTCCAGGCTCCAGCGGTGTTCCCGGCCGCGGGCTTTGCCCTGAGACCACGCCGCTGCCCTGAATTTCAACCGCCAGCCCGTGCCGGGCGGCCAGGAGGGCGGCTTCGCGCAGAGACAGACCGCGAAGGTCCGGCATGATTCGCGGATCGTCGTCGACGGGCATGACCACCTCTCGCGGCCGATCCACCGCGAAGGTCGTCCGGGCCACCGTCTCGGGCGAGTAGGCGACGAGGCGGATATTGCGAGTGGGATCGTCCGGGGGAATGGCGAGAAGGCGGACCGCCTCCGTCGCGATTCTCGAGAACACCGGCGCAGCCACGTCGCCGCCCTCGTTCTTCGTGCCCTTGGGGGTATCGAGGGAAACCAGCACGACCAGAGCGGGGTGGGAAGCAGGGACGAAACCGACGAACGAGGCCACGTGATCGACCATCGAATAGCGGCCCGACGCATCGATTTTCTGTGCCGTGCCTGTCTTCCCGGCGACATCGAAGCCCTCCACCCGGGCCTTCGTGCCCGTTCCCGAGATGACCACTTCGCGGAGCAGATTCATGACCCGGTCCGCGGTGTCGGGATCGATGACCTTGCGCTCGGCCATCGGAGAGAACTCGCGGACCATCTCTCCCGAGGGCTCGTCGATCCGTTTCACGATGTAAGGCTTCATCCAGTACCCGCCGTTCGCGATCACTGCCGCCGCACTGGCCATCTGAATCGCGGTCACTCCGATCTCCTGGCCGAAGGACATGGAGGCGAGCGAGAGTGCGCTCCACGATTTGGTGTTCCTCAGCAGGCCCGCGGTCTCCCCCGGAAGGCCGAGGCCGGTTCGGGCCCCGAAACCGAAGGCTTTCACCGAAGCCATGAACCTCTGCGGCCCCAGACGCTGGGCGACCCGCACCATCCCGATGTCACTCGACTTCGCGATGACGTTCTGGAAGGTCAGAGAGGAAAAGACCGCGTGGTCGTTGATCCGGGTGCCGGCAATTTCTATGAAGCCGTTTCCACAGTCGATGACTTCGAGCGGCGACACCACGCCAGACTGCAGGGCGGCGGCGGCAGTGATGATCTTGAAAATGCTCCCCGGTTCGTAGGAATCGGCGATGGCGCGGTTCACCCGGTCTTTTTCAGGGAAGCCGGCATATCGATTCGGGTTGAACGAAGGCAGGCTGGACAGGGCCAGGATTTCGCCGGTGCGTGGATCGAGAACCACGGCCACGCCAGACACGGATCCGGTCTCCCGGATCGCATCCCCGAGCGCCTTCTCGGTCACATGCTGAATCCGCTCATCGATGGTGAGGGTCACCCGGCGGCCTTCGGTCGGAGGCCTTTCGACTTCACCCATGGGCCGCCGGCGCGCGTCCAGTCGCAGGCTCACCCTCGCCTCGCGACCCTTGAGCTCCTCGTCGAGCGCGTACTCGAGTCCGGCCATCCCCTGGGAGTCGAGGCCGACGTAACCGAGAACGGGCGAGAGAAGGCTCCGCTTCGGGTAGTAGCGCCGGCTCTCGGTTTCGAAACCCACTCCCTCCAGACGCAGGTCCCGGACCGCCCGGGCCACCGTGGGGTCCACCTGCCGCTTGATCCAGACGAAGGATCGGTCCTGCTGAAGCTGAGCCAGAAGTTCCTTCTGCTCCGCGGCCGAATACCCGAGGGCCCGACCGAGGGCGCGGGTGGTATCTCGAGGTTCGCGGATCACGGAGGGATCGGCGTAGATGCTGGGGGCGTCCACCGAGATGGCAAAGGGCCGCCCATTGCGATCGACGATGGTGCCGCGTCGGGCCTTCACGGTGATGGTCCGATCCGACTGATGCCGGGCTTCCTTGAGCAGAAGGCCGTGGCGCAGGATCTGGAGATGGAACAACTGGGCCACGATGGCGAGAGCCCACACGGTGCCGCACATGGCCACGAAGTAAAGGCGCAGGTCGTGGTTTCGCTCGGTGTTCACTGCGGTTCCCGGCGCGGCGCTCCCGGACAACCCCCCGGGAGGATCGTAGGCTTCGCCTCTCACGGCTGAGACTCTCCTTGAGCCGTCTTGGCCGCCATCCGGGCGTCCTTGGGCAGGTTTTGCGGGCGTTCCACCACGATCACGTCGGCCGCCGCGGGCGGATGCAGGTCGAGGGAACCGGTGGCAATCGCCTCGATACGCCTCAGATCCTGAAGGGCCGCTCTCTCCAGTCGAAGTTCCCGATTCTCCTCAAGGAGCTTGTCCTGTTCCCTCTGGAGCCGGCCCGCGGAAGAGCCGGTGTCCCGCAGGGCGGCGCGCGGCCAGCCATAGGCCACGAACAGTCCTATGAGAATGAGAACCATGCCGCCGATCCAAAGGAAATCCTTCGACATCCGTTCGTCGCGGGTTCGCACCACCCGGCGGTTGTCGATGGAGTCTTCGACATGGACGGCGTGGATGCGATCGATCTTCATGGCGCCGCTCCGGAGCCGGGATCGTCACGCCTTCCTACCACCCGAAGTTTGGCGCTTCGGGAGCGGGCGTTCGCCCGCTTCTCCTCGTCCGCGGGAACGATCGGTTTCGGAGTCACGAGGTCGAAAGCACCCGTCTCCTTGAGGGACCGGAAGACGTTCTTCACGATGCGGTCCTCCAG
>JAQBHL010000252.1:0-2526 GCA_032127745.1 Acidobacteriota bacterium | reverse complement strand
CGACGACCTTCACCTTGGAGGAGATCTTGTCCACCGTGCTGGCGTTGATCTGATTCTCCAGGGCGCCCGGGACCAGGATGTCGACGTCCTGCTGGATCCAGGCCTCGGCGTCGCCCACGTCGTAGCCCAGTTGCTTGGCGCCGTTCCTGTCGATGCCGCCGAACTTGTCGGTGATGCCCAGCAGCTGGTCCAGGTCGATGCCGTTCTTCCTCGTGAAGGTGTACGACTTGTTGTCCTTCTGGTCCCAGCAGGACACGGCGATCGCCGTGCCGCCGTATTCCTGATACAGCTTGACGGCGTACTGCGACACGTTGCCGAATCCCTGGAAGGACGCGGTGGTGGACTTGATGTCGATCCCCATCTCGTTCAGGGCTTCGCGCAGGGTGTAGATGACGCCGAAGCCGGTGGCTTCGGTGCGGCCCAGGGACCCGCCCATGCCGACCGGCTTGCCGGTGATGAAGCCGGGGTACTTGCCGCCGGTCAGGAATTCATACTCGTCCATCATCCAGATCATGTGCTGGGCGTTGGTCATGACGTCGGGGGCCGGGACGTCCTGCAGCGGGCCGACGTTTCTGACGACTTGCCGGACCCAGCCGCGGCAGATCTGTTCCTGCTCGCGCATGGACAGGTTGTGGGGATCGCAAATGACCCCCCCCTTGCCGCCGCCGAGCGGGATGTCCACGACCGCGCACTTCCAGGTCATCCACGTGGCCAGGGCGCGGACCGTGTCGATCGTCTCCTGGGGGTGGAAGCGGATGCCGCCTTTGCACGGTCCGCGAGCGTCGTTGTGCTGGACGCGGAAGCCTCGAAAGACCCTGACGGTCCCGTCGTCCATCGTCACCGGGATGGAGAAGTGATACTCTCTCAGCGGGTTCCTGAGCAGGTCTCTGGTCGCCTGATCGAGGTCCAGCTTCTCGGCAACCGCATCGAATTGCTGCTGGGCCATTCTGAACGCGTTGTAGGACTTGTCGTCCACGGTACCTACCTCCTTTGAAGAGAGCCCCGCATCGCTGCGGGGCTCTCATGGTGCAACTCTCCCACAGGCCTCAGTACGACGGAGAAGGCCGGACCCCTACACCACGCCCTGGGCCACCATGGCGTTGGCCACCTTGATGAACCCGGCGATGTTCGCCCCGGCGAGATAGTCGCCCTCGGTGGCGTAGGCCTTGGAGGCATCCAGGCACTGCGTGTGGATGGCCTTCATGATCCGGTGCAGCTTCTGATCGACTTCCTCACGGTCCCAGTACCAGCGGGCACTCTGCTGTGCCATCTCCAGCCCGGAGACGGCCACCCCGCCGGCGTTGGCCGCCTTGGCCGGTCCGTACATGATCTTGCCCTGCTGGTAGACCCTGATGGCCGCCAGGTTGGAGGGCATGTTGGCGCCCTCGGAGACCAGGGAGCAGCCGTTCTCTAGCATGGCGGCGGCATGCTGCTCGTTGATCTCGTTCTGGGTGGCCGAGGGGAAGGCGCAGTCGAACTTCAGGCCGCCATCCTTGACGACATCCCAGACGCTCTTGCCCGCGAAGTACTTGGCGCTCTTGTACTTCTCGGCGTACTCCTGGACCCGGCCCCGGCGCACGTTCTCCAGGTCGAAGACGAACTTCAACTTCGCGGCGTCAATGCCGTCCTCGTCGATGATGGTCCCGCCGGAGTCGGAGATGGAGATGGCCTTGCCACCCAGGTCGTTGATCTTTTCGATCGTGTACTGGGAGACGTTGCCCTTGCCGGAGACCAGGCAGCGCAGGCCCTTGTAATCCTTCTTGCGGGTGGCCAGCATCTCGGCACCGAAATAGACCGCGCCGTAGCCGGTGGCTTCGGGCCGGATCAGCGATCCGCCGAATTCCCGAGCGCGGCCGGTCAGAACTCCGGTGAACTCGTTGCGGAGCTTCTTGTAGTAGCCGTACAGGAATCCGATTTCCCGGCCGCCCACGCCGATGTCTCCGGCCGGCACGTCCACGTCGGCGCCGATGTGACGGAACAACTCGCGCATGAAGGCCTGCGTGAACCGCATCACTTCCAGGTCGCTCTTGCCCTTGGGGTCGAAATCCGAGCCGCCCTTGCCGCCGCCCATGGCCAGCGTGGTGAGGCTGTTCTTGAAGACCTGCTCGAAACCCAGGAACTTGATGATGCCCAGATTGACCGAGGGGTGAAAGCGCAGCCCGCCCTTGTACGGCCCGATCGCATTGTTGAACTGGACCCGAAAACCCTTGTTGACCTGGACCTCGCCCTTGTCGTCCACCCACGGCACCCGAAACAAGACCACCCGGTCCGGTTCGCAGATCCGCTCGTAGATCTTCCACCGGACGAACTCGGGGTGCTTGGCCACGGTCGGTTCCAGCGTCGTCATGACCTCTTCGACCGCCTGGTGAAACTCCGGTTCTCCAGGGTTCTTTCCCTTGACCTTCGCGATCACGTCGGTGATGTGGGACATGCCTCTCCTCGGGTCATGGACGTTGGGGTCCAAAGTACGCGTCTGTCCGGCGCAAAATTCGTACCACGGATGTGCTTCCCAGTTGGGAACTTAGC
>JAQBHL010000251.1:0-6755 GCA_032127745.1 Acidobacteriota bacterium | reverse complement strand
GCACCTGCCTGCTGCCCGCGGCAACCGCGGACCTGAAGATCGCCGAGATCATCGCCGCGCTCAAGAAGGACGGCTGAGCGCCCTCGACGCCTCACGCCGGATGAAAAGGGGGATTACCCAAGAGACTGGACCCTCAAGTCTCTTGATATAAACAGTGTCTAGACCCAGCTTGGCGGAGGGCCGGAGACCCGAGAGTGAGCGAAGCGATCTCCCGAGGCCCTGGCCTTCGCCAGAGCCTTGGGCTTCGCCCAAAGCTTGGCGGAGGGCCGGGGACTCGAACCCCGAAGGGCCGTGAAGCCCGGGAGCTTTCAAGGCTCCTGCCTTACCAGTTAGGTCTAGCCCTCCGCGAGCGAACGGCGCCGCGCAGGGGCGTTAGCGCCGCTGCGCCTTATTCTTCCCGCCGATACTTCTTGCGGCTGCGCTTGCGCGCGAGAGCCTGCTTGACCCGCTTCTTCTCACCCGGCTTTAAATAGAAACTATGCTTCTTGACATCCTTGATGATGTCTTCCTGCTGGACTTTTCTCTTAAAGCGGCGGAGGGCGCTTTCGATTGTCTCGCCTTCTTGCAACCTGATTTCGGCCAAGAGCCTCTCTCCTCAAATGACGTCTTTATGACGAAGGTTTCCAGCAATCCAAACTATGAGACTCCTGGAAATTCAGCTCTCCAGTCGAAACCCCAAGGGACGCACGGGAATTAGAGGGGAATGCTAGGCGATGGCCGCTGAAAGTGTCAAGGAAACCACGGGGACCCTCTTCGTGGTCGCGACCCCCCTCGGGAACCTGGACGACCTCACCTTCAGGGCGGTTAAGTGCTTGAAAGAAGTGCAGTTGATCGCCTGCGAAGACACTCGGCGGACCGCCAAGCTTCTGAACCACCTCGGGATCAAGAGGCCTTTGATTTCCTGTTTCGAGCACAATGAAAGGGCCCGAATCGACGAACTTCTCGATCGAATCGACCGGGGTGAAAGCATCGCGCTGGTGAGCGATGCGGGAACGCCGACCATTTCCGACCCCGGGTTTCCCCTCGTTCGCGCCGCCCACGCGCGCGGTATCAGGGTCAGTCCGATCCCGGGACCCTCGGCCCTCGTGGCCGCCCTGTCCGTGAGCGGTCTTCCCACCGATGAGTTCCTTTTCGCCGGCTTCCTTCCCCGCACCGCGTCCGCGCGACGGATCCGTCTCCAGACCCTCAGCGAGCAGCGCGCGACGCTTGTCTTCTATGAGTCTCCGCACCGGGTCGTGGATTCCCTCGCCGACATGGCGGCCGTGCTCGGGGATCGGGAAGCGTTTCTGGGCCGCGAGCTGACCAAGCGACACGAGGAAATGAAGCGCGGCTCTCTCTGCGAACTCGCCAGGGACCTCGGCAGCCGGGTCGAAGTGCTGGGCGAGATCGTCCTGGTGGTGATGGGAGCCTCGAAAGAGGCCGGCAAGTCCGGGTCCATCGAGGACGCCCTCGTTCGGTTCGACGCGGAGGTGGAGATGGGGGCGACGCCGCGGCAGGCGGCCAAGGAGGCGGCCGAGTTGACCGGCCTCTCCGCCCGCGACATATATGCGCGCGCCGCGGGACGAAGGTGAATGGTCGCGCGCAGTTGACAAGTCCAGCCCTTTGAACAGACCATTAGGAAAGAAGTCATGAAGATACTGGTCATTGGAGGCGGGGCAAGGGAACATGCCATTGTGGCGAAGCTCCGCGCGAGCACAATAGGTGCGGTGGACGACATCTACTGCGCTCCCGGCAATGCCGGCATCGCGAAACAAGCCCGTCTGGTTCCCATTGCCGCGTCCAACACCGTTGAGCTGGCGGATTTCGCCCAGACCATAAAGGCCGATCTCACCATTGTCGGTCCCGAGCTTCCTCTCATGCTCGGGATCGTCGATGAGTTCAAGAAGCGTCGAATGCGCATCTTCGGCCCCACGCGATCCGCCGCGGAAATCGAAGGGTCCAAGGCCTTCGCCCGCGAATTCCTGACCCGCCACAATGTGCCCTCGCCCCGGTACGCGGTCTGCGGTTCGTTCGACGAAGCGGAGCGGATTCTCATCGAAGGCACGCTCGGCGTCCCCTGCGTGGTGAAGGCCGACGGCTTGACCTCAGGGAAGGGGGCGACGGTTTGCGAAACCCGCGAGGAGGCAGTGGCCGCCGCGGCCTCGTTGCTCAAGGACAAGCGCTTCGGCAAAGCCGGCGAACGGGTGGTCATTGAAGAGTTCATTCCCGGGGAAGAAGTCTCATTCCTTGTCTTGTGCGACGGGACGAGAGCCATTCCCCTGGCCAGCGTGCAGGATCACAAGCGCCTGAAGGACGGCGACCAGGGCCCGAACACCGGGGGCATGGGCGCCATCTCTCCCGCTTTGAACCTGACCCTCGACCTCCACAAAGAGATCATGAGCACGATCATCATCCCGACCATCGCCGGCCTCTCGAAAGAAGGTCGGCCGTTCTCGGGCGTGCTCTACGCCGGCCTCATGATTGACACCGACGGCAAGCCGAAGGTGCTCGAATTCAATGCCCGCTTCGGCGATCCCGAGTGCCAGGTCATTCTGGCCCGCCTGAAGAGCGACCTCGCCTCGCTCCTGGTGGCGGTGGCGGACGGGGCTCTGGCCGACGTCAAGGTGGAATGGGCCAAGGAACCGGCGGTGTGCGTGGTGGTCGCGAGCGAGGGGTATCCGGAGAACGTGGTCAAGGGCCGGGAGATCCTTCACCTCCCCGAGGGGGAAGAGGGCCTTCAGATTCTTCACGCGGCGACCGCGCTCGACGGGCAGAAGCTGATAACCATCGGAGGTCGGGTTCTGGCCGTGACCGCTCTCGGCGCCTCGCTGCCGCAGGCTCTGAATCGGGCCTACGCCGCGGTCGACGAGATCAAACTGGACGGGATGCAGTTCCGCCGGGATATCGGCGCGAGCGCGCTCAAGAGGCTGGGCGTCGCCTAGGAGTCCGTGCTTCCGGGGCGGGGAGGGCGCGACGGAAAGGGGCGGGCGCTACTCCTTGACGCTACTCCTTGAAACGAAGCATTTCGGCGACGTCTTTCTGAGCCGGTCTTCCGTCGCGCCGGGTCAGAGGCTGGCCGTCGATATCGACGATGCCGCTCAGCAGGACAAGATCCAGGACGCGGCCCGGCAGAATGGGCGTGCCGGGATCGACGATGAGCGCCTTTGAACCGGGCTCGTAGGCAACCTTCATGGATTGGAAGCCCGGATCGCCCGGGTGGGGTGGTCCCTCGTAGCGCAGGCCCACGCGCCCGATGAAACTCGTTTCATCCATGTCGTTGTTGAACTGAACCATGATGCGCCCCGAGAAATCGAAATCGCTCTCACCGTCCAGGGGCAGGGAGAAGACGATCACGGGGGGAATCTTCGGTCGTTCGGGCGGCGGCGCCGCCGGGGCGGCATCGGCCTTTGGCGTGGGAGGCGGAGTGAGGGTGACCTCGGCGGCGTCGATGATCACCACGCCGTTTTTCGTGGCGGGCCGGCCGATCACCTCGACCCAGTGGTTCGAATCGCGGCGCTTGGTCGGGTCCAGCTCGAAACCATCGCCCTTCGGCTTGCGATTCGTGATCCAGACCGCGAAGAGGTCGTCCTTGATGACCCAGTCCGTGGCCGTGCGCATCGAGCGGGAGGGCAGATCGGCGAATAGATTCCGGCCGCGGAACTTGCCCACCACTCTGATCAGCTTTCCGTCCATCTTTCCCTCCCGCCCCACCAGTTGCTCCAGGGAGAGGATGGCGGCATTCTGCTTGTTCACCTTCTCGGGAGGGCCGAGCCATCGCCAGAACTGGATGGTTCCCACGCTGCTCGCACTCTGATCGGTCTGCCCGCCGCTCTGGGCCGCGCGGCCCGAGTAGAGGCCCGTGACCTCGATGATCTGCCCGGCGAGAGAGGTGATCTGATCCTCGTTCATGCCCCGGGTGATCGGGATGATGGTCACCCGTGCGCCCGCTTCGTTGAGCTCGAAGGCGTCGCCCGAGATTGCCAGGATGTCCACCCGACCCTTGACCCTGATCGCCCGTCCGTTGTACGACTCCGCGCTGAAGGCGAGATCCGGGATACTGACGTCCACCACCGGGCCATACAGCGACTCCAGATAGTCGGGGTCGGTCTGCGATCCGATCTGGGCCGGGCTCAAGGACGCGAGGGCCACGAAGCCGAGAGCCGGGAGGAGTCGAAGTTTCATAGCGTCCTCGAAAGTATAGGAACGGGAAACGTGATCCCGCAAAATCCCCCAAGCGCCAATTTTCGGCGTAGGCTCCTGCTTCCATCACTCTCCAGGAGGTCTCATGGCCGCAATCGTTCCCGAAACCAGAGCGTTCCGACCCTACGTCCCCGACGACGCCGTCGTGCCCGAGCTCACTCTCCGGGCGGTCGGTCTGGGAATGCTCTTCGGCATCATCTTCGGCGCGGTGACGGTTTATGTCGGCCTCCGGGCCGGACTGACGGTGGGGGCATCCATTCCCATCGCCGTGCTATCGATCTCGGTGCTGCGGGCGCTGGGGCGACCCACCATCCTCGAGAACAACATCGTCCAGACCACCGGCTCGGCCGGAGAGTCGGTGGCGGGCGGCGTCATCTTCACCCTCCCCGCCCTGATCTTCCTGGGCTTCGGTCTCGAGTACTCCCGCATCCTGGTCCTGGCCCTGATCGGCGGGTTCATCGGGGTGCTGTTCATGATTCCGCTCAGGCGTCAGCTCATCGTGAAGGAACATGGGAACCTGCTCTATCCCGAGGGTGTGGCCTGCGCGGATGTGCTCATTGCGGGCGAGAAGGGCGGGAGTTTCGCGAGCCGGGTGTTCTGGGGCCTTGGCCTCGGCGGCGTCTATACCCTGTTCCAGAACGGCAACGGTCTGGCCATGGTCCCGGAGTCGCCCTCCTATTCGCCAAGATGGCTCCCCGGCGCCACCATCAGCGCCGCCACTACCGCCGAGTACCTCGGCGTGGGTTACATCATCGGGCCAAAGATCGCGGGCGTCATCTTCTCCGGCGGCCTGTTCTCGTGGTTCGTTCTGATGCCGGCGATCAAATTCTTTGGCTCCGACGTGCCGACCCCGATCTTCCCCGCGCCCATGCCGATTGCGGAGATGACCTCATCACAGATGTGGAACAGCTACATAAGGTACATCGGTGCCGGTGCGGTGGCCGCGGCCGGGCTCATCACTCTGCTGCGCACCGTCCCCACGATCGTCTCGGCGCTCAGCGCCAGCGTTTCGGAATTGAAGAAATCGTCCTCCCGGGGTTCGACAGACACCGTGGTGGTGGGACGCACGTCCCAGGATCTGCCCATCACCGTGGTCATGGCCGGCTCGCTGGTGATCATCGTGGCCATGTGGGCCATGCTCACCTTCATGCCCATTCCCGGCGCCCCCACCGGATGGGGGGCCAATCTCATCGCCGCTGTCCTCGTCCTCATCTTCGGCTTCCTCTTCGTCACGGTGTCGTCGCGCATCTGCGGCCTGATCGGAACCTCGTCGAACCCGATTTCGGGGATGACCATCGCCACCCTCATGGCGACCTGCGGGCTTTTCCTGGTGGTGGGATGGACGGCCGCGCCCTACGGTGCTCTGGCCCTCATGATCGGCGGCAGCGTCTGCATCGCCGCCGCCAACGGAGGGAATACTTCGCAGGATCTCAAGACCGGATACATCGTGGGGGCAACACCGCGGGCCCAGCAGCTCGGCCTCATGGCCGGCGTGCTCGCTTCCTCCTTCGCCATCGGCGCCACCCTGATCCTCATGAACAAGGGGCTCGAGAAGTACGTGGATCTCCAGATCGCGGTGGATGTTTCGGCCCTGCCCGAGGGAGTCAAGGTCGAAACCGACTCGTTCGAGCACGGGGGCCAGACCTACACCCTCCTGAACGTCATCGGGTCTCCCACCATTCCCGAGGGCAAGTACCTCTTTGATCGCGGCACCGGCCAGATCGAGAAGCAGTGGATCCAGGGAATCGGCTCCGATCAAGCCACCGCTCCCCAGGCTCGCCTCATGTCCGTGGTCATCAACGGGATTCTGAACCGCAAGCTGCCCTGGGGACTGGTACTCATCGGCGCGTTCCTGGTCATCTGCGTGGAACTGCTTGGCGTTCGGTCCTTGTCCTTCGCAGTGGGCGCCTACCTGCCCGTCGGCACCTCGGCCGCCATCTTCGCGGGAGGGGTGGTCCGCTGGCTGGCCGAACTCGACCAGAAGGAGAAGACCGGCGACGAGGAAGAGACCTCGCCCGGGTCCTTGTACGCGTCGGGCCTGATCGCGGCGGGAGGCATCGTCGGGTTGTTCGCGGTGGGAGTGAAGGCCCTCGAGACCACCGGACGGGTGGGTGCCGACCTGCTGCACGTGGGCGGTCCGCTGGAAGGGAGCGACCTCGCCGGGATGATCGGCTTCACCCTGCTCGCGTACTCCCTCTACTACTTCGCGAGGAAGCCGCTCGCCGACACCCCCAAACCGCCGCAGTAAGAGAGCCGGCAAAGGGCGCGCGGAGGCGCGCCTTCCGGTTGGCAGTGAGCAAGACGCGGCGTCACTGCCAACCGGCGCTACGAAATACGGGCGGCTTGAAGCCCCGGGCCTATCGACCCGCCGGATGGAGCGTGAGCTTCTGCACGCGCCAGTTCAGCAACTCGGCCACGAAGAGCTCGTTCTCGGACGGGCAGGCCATCTCGTGGATCCAGCCGAACTGCTTCAGCTGCTTTCCACTCTTGCCGAGCACGCCAAGGAGCTTGCCGTCGAGCGAATGCTTGTAGATGCGGCCGGGGAAGGCGTCGGACACGTACAGAAACTGGTTGGG
>JAQBHL010000250.1:0-5423 GCA_032127745.1 Acidobacteriota bacterium | reverse complement strand
CACCGCCTTTATTGACCATCTGGGGATTCCCTCGGTGGACGGAGGTTTCAGCGGCGACTACGGGGTCTATCACTCGGTGTACGACAACTTCTTCTGGATGTCGCATTTCGGCGATCCGGAGTTCATCTACCACCAGGCCGCCGCGCGCTACCTGGGCCTGCTCGCCTTCCGCACCGCCACCGCGGATATCGCCCCCCTGCGCTTTTCCAACTATGGGCCGGCCATGAAAGAGGATCTCGACGAGATCAGGAGCGATGTCACGCGGCGCGCGCGCACCGCGGGAGCCTCGCCGTTCGCGCCCGATTTCTCCTCGCTCCTCAAGGCGGTGAGCGATCTCGACGCCGCCGGACGCGCCGCCGATGCGGCCGCCGATGCCATGCTGGCCCGAAGCGATAGCGCCTCGTTCGCGAAGATGAGCGACGCGCTGAGCCAGGTCGAGCGCGCCTTCCTCAACAAGGAGGGCCTGCCCGGCCGGCCGTGGTTCAAGCATCAGCTCATCGGGCCCGGACTGACCACCGGCTACGCGCCCTGGCCCATGCCCGCTCTTCGCGAGGCGGTGGAGAAGAAAGACCCGGCCATGTTCAACGCGGAAGCGAGCAAGGTCGTGGCGGCCCTCGAAGCGGGTGCTACGAAACTGCGCGAGGCCGCAGCGATCCGCTGACCTGTCAAAGCGTCCGCGGGTTGGATTTCTCTTGAGAAATCCGGGGTCGGTCCGAACGTCTTAAGAGAAAAGTTAGAGCCTCGGTCGAAACTGGGGCGATGAACGCTCAAGCACGATTCACAACCACATGGTCTGTTTTCGCTCTGCTCGCCTCCGCCTGTGGCTCGAGCAACCGCACGTTATCGGCTCCCACCTCCGCAAGCGCGGCAGAAGCGAGCGTCGCGTCCACCACGACTTCGGCCGGACTGCCGGCCATGTACGGACACTTCTACGGGGCTCCGGCGACCGTGGAGGGGTCGTTCGTGGTGCTACGAGCCACCTCCGTCCCGGATCACCCCAGCCCCTATTTCGGGGCCGGGAGCGTGAGCTATGAAGCCCCGCCGTCCGGGATGGTGGTGAATCCCAATCGAATCACCACCCAGAACATGGTGCTGAGAGTTCCTCTCTCGCCCCAGGCAGCAAGCGCCAGCGATACGCCGATGGGGGTCATGGGGGTGGCGGTGAACGGGGTGGCCCTGTTCAACCAGTATGCCGCCGGACGAGCGCCTCTGACCGGAGAGATCGGAACCTTCGATCGGTTCAACGGTCACCCTCAGCAGAGTGGCCTGTACCACTACCACATCGAGCCGGTGTACCTCACCGCCCAGGGTTCGAGTCGTCTGGTCGGCGTTCTCCTCGACGGGTTTCCTGTCTACGGCACCCGTGATCCATCGGGCGCAGCCCCCGCCGATCTCGACACCTGCAACGGTCACGTGGGCGCCACCCCGGAGTTTCCAGACGAGATCTATCACTACCACGTCGTTGCCGCGCCGCCGTATATCGCCGGCTGCTTCCACGGACAGCCGGGAACCGCGAGCTAGGAGCGGTCATGGGTCAGCGAATCGCCTTCGTGCTGCTGATCGGCCTGGCCAGTCTGAGCCAGGCGGGCAGCCTGGTGCCGGGAAGTCCGGATCGGGTCATCCAGGTCTTCGACGAGGGGGGAACCCTGGTCAGTGAGACCGCCTATCGGGATGGGCGCAAGGTCGGACGATATGTTTCGTTCTGGCCGGACGGGGGTCCACGGGTCAGAGCGGTCTATGCCGGTGACGTGATCGAAGGCGAGTACCGCACCTGGCATCCAAACGGTCGCCGGGCGGAATTGAAGCACTACTCGGCCGGGCATGAAGCCGGATTGCAGCAGGCCTGGACGGACGAGGGAGAGCTGTTTCTGAACTTCGAGGTCCGGAACGGGCGACACTACGGGCTCATCAACTCGAAACCCTGCCTGCCCGTCGAGGGAGCGATGTGATGCGGACCTGGATCGCGATCATCGTGGTTCTGGCGGTTGGAGTCCTCGGCTTCGCGCGGCCCTTCGGCGCCGCCGTGGCCACTGCCCCATCGCCCAGTGCTCTGCCGTACTACGACTCCCGCGACTTCACGCCCCGGTGGAGCGAGGTCTCGCACCAGGTGGCGCCGTTCCAGCTCGTCGACCAGGAGAATCAACCGCTGACCGAGCGCGATCTCGAAGGCAGGATCCACGTTGCCAGCTTCCTGTTCGTTCAATGCCCGAACCTGTGCCCCACCCTGGTCCACAGACTGAAGCCCGTGCAGGAGGCGATTCGCGACCAAACGGACGTGTTGATGGTGTCGTACTCGGTGACCCCGCTGATCGACACTCCGGAAGCGCTGGCGGAATTCGGACGGGCGCGGGGCATCGACCCGGCCCACTGGCGCCTGGCCACCGGGGAGCTCTCTGAGATCAGGAGAGTGATCGGCGGCTCCTATTTCGCGGATGACGAGCGGCCGATCGACGGCGTGGCCCAAAGCCGGCTTCTGCATACGGAGAAGGTTCTGCTGGTCGATCGCCACCGAAGGCTGCGCGGTATCTACAACGGCACGAACGCGTTCGAAATGGAACGCCTGGTCGAAGACATCGCGACCCTGCGCGCCGAGACGTAGCCCCCCGGTCCCCCGGGGGTAGACTCCCCCGATCGCGGACCCGCGATCCAGGTTGATCGGCCGCCGCTTCCCGGCAGTCTCTCCTGGGGCCCGGGTGCCGCCGGCAAGGAGTTCATGAAGCTCTACAACAAGATTCTGATCGGCCTGGCCGCGGGCGTCGGCTGCGGCGCGCTCGCCAATATCGGGAACATCGAGGGCCTCAAGACCGTGCTGGGTCTGTTGGAGCCCGTGGGGACGGCGTTCATCCGGCTGATCACCATGATCGTGATCCCCCTCGTGGTGGCCAGCCTGATGGTGGGAGCCGCATCCCTGGGCGATCTCCGGAAACTCGGCCGGATCGGGGGAAAGACGCTCTTTTACTACACCCTCACCACCATGGCGGCAGTGAGCCTGGGCCTGCTGCTTTCCGACCTCGTACTACCAGGCAGCCGAGTGGACACCAGCACGCGAGATCAACTGGCGGCACGATAC
The DNA here is from genome assembly GCA_032127745.1 of Acidobacteriota bacterium. GTDB lineage: Bacteria > Acidobacteriota > Vicinamibacteria > Fen-336 > JAGNNV01 > JAGNNV01. The sequence continues at coordinate 2,353 of JAQBHL010000250.1, read as the reverse complement.
GAGGGCCAGGCGCACGGCACCCTTGAGATCGCGGCCAAGTCGCCTCCGGTCAAGGACGTCCTCCTCAACATCATTCCGCGCAACCCCGTCCAGGCGGCGGCGAACTTCGACCTGCTGCCCCTGATCTTCTTTTCCGTCGTCTTCGGCGCCGCCATCTCTCTGCTGGCCCCGGATCAGCGGGGAGCGATGGTCACGTTCCTGGAGGGGGTCAACAACGCCTCCATGATCGTCATCGGATGGGTAATGAAGCTCGCGCCCTACGCCGTCTTCGCATTGATCGGGTCGGTGATCGCGCAGTTCGGTCTCGACCTGCTGCGCAGCCTGATGATCTACACCCTCACCGTGATTCTGGGGCTGGCCATTCACACCTACGTGACCCTGGGATTGATGGTGCGCTTCGCGGGCGGGATCAACCCGGTCGTCTTCTTTAAGCGCATTTTTCCGGTCCAGGTCTTCGGTTTCTCGACCTCCTCCTCCAACGCAACTCTTCCTCTGACCATGAGCCGGGCCCAGTCGGAGCTGGGGATTTCGAAGGAAGTGAGCAGCTTCGTGCTGCCCCTGGGCGCCACTATCAACATGGACGGCACCGCTCTGTATCAGGCGGTGGCGGTGATGTTCATCGCGCAGATCTACGGGATCCCGCTCGGTTTCACCGCCCAGCTGATGGTGGTCCTGACCGCGACTCTGGCCTCGATTGGCACCGCAGGGGTGCCCAGCGCCGGGTTGATCACCCTGATTGTCGTTTTGCAGTCGGTGGGACTGGGAGACCGGGTCGAAGCCGGAATCGCCCTCATTCTGGGCGTCGATCGGATCCTCGACATGCTGCGCACCTCCACCAACATCTGCGGCGACCTCTCCTGCGCCAGCGTCATAGCGCGCAGCGAGGGCGAAACCCTCGATCCGGCCCTTCTCGCTCGACCCGCGGCCTGATCGGGCGGGCGCGCGCTCGGCGGGTCCCGATGCCCCGGGTCGCTCCTCCGGCCCGGAGGGCCGCCGGGCCCGTCGGGGTTGGACGACTAGACTCCGGTTCATGGCTGATCGACGCCGCGGAAGTCACCGTCTGGGGTACTTCGCAGGCGGCGTGCTCGCGGGGTTGGCGGGCACGCTCCTCTACGAATCCCTGAAGCCCGAGCGGCGGTTCAGCCCGCGTCTGCTTCGCGAGTCGCGCGAGCATCCGGACCTGCCGGCCACCGTGATCCTGCCCGGGATTCTGGGCAGCCGCCTTGAACGTCCGGACGGAAGCGAGGCGTGGCTGAACGTCGGCAACGTCTTCGGGCATCATGATCTTCGGCTCCCGGCCGTGCTTCCCTGGAAGACGAGCCGGGACTCGCTCCGCCCCTTCGGCCTGATCGGGGTGGATGCGGTGATCCCCCGACTGTTCGGCTTCACCGAATATGCGGACCTCCTGGGCCTGCTGGAGGACGCCGGTTTCCACCGCAACGTGCGGACGGGCGGCGGCCGCGGAGCGATCTTCCACGTCTTCACCTACGACTGGCGGCGGGACCTGGTGGAATCGGCGCAGCGTCTGGGCGGTTACCTGGACGCGCTGGCCGCGGCCCGGGGCGAGAAGGACGCCCGGTTCAACCTGGTGGGACACAGCATGGGAGGCCTGGTCGCGCGCTACTACCTTCGTTACGGGGGCGCCGAGCCCGGCGGTCCGGTCACCTGGGCGGGGGCAAGACGAATCTCGCAGCTCATCATGGTGGCCACACCCAATTCGGGCAGCATCTTCTCTTTGGACGCAGCCCTAAACGGCAATCCCGTGGGCATGTCGAACACCACCCTGGCCGCCCGGGTCATTGCCCACATGCCCGCGATCTACCAGTTGATGCCTCCCCGGGGAACCATGCCCCTGATCGACAAGAAGGGAGTTCCCATCGACCTCGACCTCCACGATCCGGCCACCTGGCAGCAGTACCGCTGGGGGCCGTGGAAGCCAAAAAGCGAGGACGACACGGAGGAGGAGCGCGCGTTCGTCAGCGCTCTGCTGGAACGGGCGAGCGCTTTTCATCGAGCCCTGGCCGAAATGCCCGGATCGGTCTGTCCCGTTCCCGTCACCGCCCTGGGGGGGGATTGTTTTCCCACCCTGGGCAAAGCCGCCGCCCCCGAGCGCCCCGGAGCGTCTCCACGTTTCGAGGCGAGAACGGCCGGCGAAGCGGAGATCATGTTCGAAGCCGGGGACAGCAGGGTGCCGCGATCGAGCGTGCTGGGTTCTCACCTCGATGCGGACGGCGCTCGCGAGTGGGGCCTTCCGGAGATTTCGCACACCTTCTTCGGCGACGCCGACCATCACGGCATCTATGGCCAGCCGACCTTCCAGAGCGTGCTGCTGCGAAGGCTGCTGCGGCCAGCG
>JAQBHL010000249.1:0-22743 GCA_032127745.1 Acidobacteriota bacterium | reverse complement strand
ACGTCTGAGCGCCGCCGATGCCGCCTTGGTGGACGCTCTCGCCGCGCGCCAGAGACTCGTCCTCGAAGTGGCGCAGGTCAAAGCTCCGGCCACCGGCGCGCTGCGCGACCTCGGCCGCGAGGAAGATGTCCTCACCCGCGTGGTGGAAAGAGGCCGTGAGAACGGACTCGACCCGTTCCATGTCACCCGCCTGTTCCGCGAGATCCTGGGCCACTCCCTGCGAACCCAGGAGTCGCTTCTGGCCGTGAAGGACGGCGAGGCCGCGGCCGTCCTGCGCGTGGGCTATCAGGGAAGCGAAGGGGCCTATAGCCACCTGGCCGGCCTGCGTCACTTCGGAAGCCGGGCCAGCGAGGTTCTGTATCGCGGGTACGACAACTTCGAGATCCTGCTCGAGGGTGTCGAAACCGGCGAAATCGATCGCGCCGTTTTGCCCCTGGAGAACTCGACTTCCGGTTCGGTGACCCCCAACTACGACCTCCTCACTCGCATGAATTTCGCCATTGTCGGCGAGGAGATCCAGGAGGTGGAACACTGCCTGCTCGCCCTCGAGGAGATCCCCCTGTCGCAGATCCGGCGGGTCTTCTCTCATCCCGTGGCCCTTTCTCAGTGTGGTCGTTTCCTGGCCAGCCTGGTCGGCTGCGAGGTCGAGGCCTTCACCGACACCGCCATGTCCGCGCGCCGCATCCGCGAGGACGCTGACAAGACCCAGGTCGCGGTGGCGAGCGACGAGGCCGCGCGCATTCATGGCCTGGTGATTCTCAAGCGAGGCATCGCGGACAACCGCGAGAACTTCACCCGCATGGCCATCGTGGCCAGGAGGCCCGAGCCTTGCGATCTGCGGGTGCCGGCCAAGACGTCGCTGGTCTTCGCCACCCGGCATGAAGAAGGAGCGCTGCTTGGGTGTCTCGCCATTCTGGCCGAGCATCATCTGAGCCTGACCAAGCTGGAATCGCGCCCACGCCCGGGAACTCCCTGGGAATATCTGTTCTATGCGGATTTCGAGGGGAACATCGTCGACCCGAATGTGGCCGTGGCGGTGCGAGACCTTCAGTCCCGTGCGAGCTTTCTGAAGGTCTTTGGCTCGTACCCCTCGAAGACGGCGGCCGAGAGCCGGCCTGCGGAGCCGCGCCCGCGGGTGAGCGTGGCGAGCGTGGGCGACCCGGAGGTGGCCGCACCCTCAGCCCCGCCCAACCCCAAGTCGGGCCCACCCGCCCTCGCCTCCCGCGAACATCGAGCCGAAGACACCCTCATCCCCGTCGGCCCAAAGGTCATGATCGGGGGACGCTCCCGTCCGGTGGTGATCGCCGGCCCCTGCGCGGTGGAGTCGCTTCAACAGATCCGGGCCTGCGCCCGCATCGTGAAGGAATTCGGCGGGTCGATGCTCCGGGGCGGCTGCTTCAAGCCGCGCACCTCGCCCTACTCCTTCCAGGGCCATGGCTACGAAGCGCTGGAGTGGCTCGCCGAGGCGGGGGCGGAGGCCGGTCTTCCCATCGTCACCGAAGTCATGCACCCCCGGGACCTCGAGGCGGTGGCCGAGAAGTCCCACATGATTCAGATCGGCGCCCGAAACATGCAGAACTTCTCCCTGCTGCGCGAGGTGGGTCAGACCCATCGGCCGGTCATGCTGAAGCGCGGCATGATGTCGTCCATCGATGAGTGGCTGCACGCGGCCGAATACATCCTGGCCCACGGCAACCAGATGGTCCTGCTCTGCGAGCGCGGCATCCGCACCTTCGAGACCGCCACCCGCAACACCCTCGATCTCTCCGCGGTGCCGGTGGTCCTGGAGAGATCGCATCTGCCCATCATCGTCGACCCCTCGCACGCGGTGGGAGTCCGAAATCTGATTCCGCCCATGGCCCGCGCGGGGCTCGCCAGCGGGGCCCACGGCATCATGGTGGAGATTCATCCCGATCCCAAAGTGGCGCTGTCCGACGGACCCCAGGCCCTCACTTTCGCGATGTTCGAAGCCCTGATGGGCAGCCTGGGACCTGGATCGATTCAGGGGACGGAAACGGCATAGACTCCCGGGGGAGGGAGTCTTGAGCAAAGAAGAGCTTTTCGACACCAACGAGCTGTCGCGTCCCGCTTCGTCGCGGCTCGTTGACAAGGCTCTGCAACAGGCGGACCGCGGCGAATTTCTGGCCGCCGCCTGGACTCTCCAGCGCGCGGTCGACCTGGACCCACGGCCAGCCTCCCTCGAGCAGCTCGGCGAGATCTGGCTGAAGCTCAACCAGCCGGAGCGCGCCATCATTCCTCTGGCCGCGGCCGTGACTCTGGATCAGGAAGGAGGCGCCGCCGCCAGTCTGGCTTTCGCCTTCATGCGCCTTCGCCGCGAAGGGGAGGCCCACGCCATGGCCACCATCGCCCTGCGGCGCCGGCCCGGCGATCGCAAAGCCCTCGAGGTTCTCGAAGCCACCCGCGAGGGCGACTGAGGGCCGACGCGGCCCTCCCCTCACCCGGTGACAGCCTGGCCGAGGGAGGTCAAACGGGCTGCCGGAGGGGATCGAAAGACCTCTCTCATGAAGGAGTTGGCGCCCCGGATCAAGGGCGGGTGGGGGCTCGGAGGGAGGGGAGGAGGCGCGCTCGATATTCGGCCACCGGCACCGGGCCCATCTCCATCATCCCGTCCATGAAGCGACGGAGTACGAACGAAGTCCCGCGAGCGCGGCGAACGTCGTCGTAGAGGCTCTGGATCTGGTCGTAGCCGAGAAAGTAGGTGGTGATTTGGGGGGCCGAGGTGAGGGTCCGCATCCACATGTTCCGGGCCAGCTGTTCGCCCTGAAAGGCCTCCCCGGTCACGAACTCGCGCGCCTGCGCCTCGCTCATGCCTCCGGTGTGGACACGGATGTCCACGATGGTCCGGGCGATGTTCTCGAGCTGTTTCTTGAGATGAGCCAGACGGGCGCGGGGGTTCCCGAATCCGCGATCGAGGAGCAGTCGCTCGCAGAACGTCCCCCACCCTTCGACATAGACGGGATCGGCGAAGAGGGCGCGCACCTTGCGCGGATGATGGGCCGCGTACTTCAGCTGCGTGTAGTGGCCGGGAATCAGCTCATGCGCGACGATCATGCGGTTGAAGCCGCGATTGAAGTCGCGATAGAAATTCGCGGCCTCCTCCGGCGAGGCTCCGGTCCGGGGCACGGGCAGGAAGAGGATCGTGCTGGCCGCGGGCGACCAGGGTCCGGCGGCATAGACCCCGCCCACGCTCTGACCGGTGAAATAGGAGGGCGACACTTCGATCTTCAGGGTCAGCGGATCCTTCAGCGTCATCACCCTCTTTGTGCGAACGAAGCGTTCGACCTCGGCGGTGTTTCGTCTCCAGCCGGCGATGTAGGCATCGAGATCGGTATCGCGATCGTCGCCAATGGCCGCGAACGCGCGGCGGATGACCTCCGCGTCCCGGCCCGGAGGAGGTCCCTCCTGGCCCGTGACTTCGGAGAACACCGATCGCGCATAGCGGGCGACCTCTCGTCGCTTGGCCGAAAGAGCCCTCTGTGCGCGGGCCAGGACCGCGGCCGGCGACTCGCTCAGCCCCGTGCCCGCCTTGAAGACGGCGGCGTAGTTCGCTCCGAGCTGGGCCCGGCCGGTGGCCTTCCGGGCCAGGGCGTCGAACGTCATCGAGAGGTCCTTGAGGGCCAGAGACGCGAACTCCGCCTCCCGCTGCACCGCCTCCCGGTCGGCCTCGGGAAAGGCTCGAGCGAAGCCCTCGGCATAGAAGCGGGAGAGAGACTCGGTTTGCCCGGCGGCCAGACTCGCGTGCTCGGGCGCCACCAGGCCTGGATCCGCCATCTCGAACACCTCGCGAGCGGAGCGGGCCAGGAGCGGGATCAGGCTCGCGCGCTGCCGCGCGGAGAGAAGGGCTTGCGGGCGAGGCAGATCGTCACGAACGAGCAGGAAGACGGTGGCGTTCGAGAGCGGAGCGGTCCAGTACAAAGGATCATGATCGCGCCGGCCCAGGGTCTTGAGATCGACCAGCTCGCGATCGATCTGGGCCTTCAGGACTCCGGCGTCGAGGCGATCCTCGAACGAGGCGCCTCTCGCCGCCGCCATGAGCGAGCCCCTGGTGGCGCGATTGAATTCCACCCACGCGGCGGACCGGGCCGGGGAAAAGTCCTCGATGGCGGCATCCCGCTCGTGCCATCCTGCCTCGGTGGCCCGGGTAGGATACATGTCGAAGTAACGGTCGATGTAGACCGAAACCAGCTTCGCGGTCGGGGTGGACGGAGTCTGGGTCTGAGCCGCGACCGGCGCGGCCACCGCCAGGGCCAGCAGGCCGGCGCCCAGAGTACGGCCCGGCACACCGAGGCGCAAGAGCATCCGTCGGCTCAGACCGCGCTGGTAGTGGGATAGGCCTGGGCGATCCACTCGCTCATCCCTCCCTTCACGTCGACCGCGTCGCGGATTCCCATCTCCCGGAGAATTTCGACCCCCATCATCGAACGATAGCCGCCGCCACAGATGACGTAGGTGGTGAGCGCCGGATCCAGGCCGGCGGCCCGCTGCTCCAGCGCGTGCAGAGGCGCGTGCGCCGCTCCCGCGATGTGCCCCGCCGACCATTCTCCGGGGCGACGCACGTCGAGCACCTGGAAGGGCCGGGCTGCCTTACCCTCGGTGGCGGCCAGGCGATGCCGCAGCTCTTCCACCGTAATCTGCTCCGTGATCACCACCTCGAAGCCGGCTTCCTTCCATTCGGGAATTCCTCCCGCGAGCCAGCCGGCCACCCGCTCGAGGCCAACCCGGGCCAGGCGCATCCTCGCCTCACCCGCCCCTGCCTCGTCCTGGGCCACGAGCAGGACGTCCCGGTTGGGGTCGAGCAGGGTGCCCGCCCAGGAAGCGAACTGGCCTCCGAGACCGATGTTCATCGACTGAGGTACGGAGCCTCCCGCGTAGTCCTCGGCGGGTCGAACATCGAGAACCACGGCGCCCTCGTCCCGCCGTCGTCTGAGTTCCAGCGCGGTGATCGGAGCCGGCGCCACTCCCTCCTTCAGAGCCGGCGCGCCCCGACGGTTGATCTCCACATCCATCGGAAAATACCGGGGAGTCTCGGGCGCATCTTTGGTGAGAAAACGGACGAACTCAGCGCGACTCATCGGCTGCAGCGCCACATTCGTCTGCCGCTGCCGGCCCAGGGTCGAAAAAGTGTCATTCGAAAGGTTCTTTCCGCACAAAGACCCTGCCCCATGGGCCGGATAGACGAGCACGTCGTCGGGCAGAGGCAGGAGCTTCTCCTGGAGGGAATCGTAGAGAAGTCCGGCCATGTGCTCGGCGGTGAGCCCCTTGCTGCCCAGCAGGTCGGGACGACCCACGTCGCCGATGAACAGGGTGTCACCGGTCAGGACCATCTGCGGCTGGCTCGACACCCCGGGGTCGGCCACCAGCACCGAGACGCTCTCGGGCGTATGTCCGGGCGTCTCCAGGAAAGTAAGGGTCAACCGTCCCACGGAAACGACCTGGCCATCCTTCACCCCTCGATGCGGAAAGGTCGCTCCGGCCCGGTGCGAGATCAGGATCGTGGCTCCGGTCCGGTCCGCCAGCTCGCGGTGGCCGCTCACGAAATCGGCATGCAGGTGGGTCTCGATGACGTAGCGGATGGAGAGCCCGAGAGCCCGGGCCTCGTCGATATAGATGTCTACATCGCGCCGCGGATCGACCACCGCCGCCTCGCCCTGGGAGCCGAGGAGATAGGAAGCCTGGGCGAGGCAGCCCAGATAGAACTGCTTGAACTCGAAGGTGGGCGCCTTCAGGGACGAGCGGGGCTCCGCTCCGCCTTGGTCGGAAATGGTGCAGGTCATCGGTTCCTCGAATATAACCCGTTTCGCATATAATCACGCACTGACATGAAACCGGCCTCCAAGCTTCAGCACCTCACTCCCGAGGGATTCTCCCTGGTGGCGGGCCGATTCAGGCTTCTGGCCGAACCGTTGCGCCTCCAGATCCTAAATCGTCTTCAGGCCGGCGAGACGTCAGTCTCGCAACTGGCCGCGGACATCGGCACCTCCCAGCCCAACGTGAGCAAGCACCTGCGCCTTCTGATCGAGGGGGGGTTGGTGGCTCGACGCCAGGAGGGAACCTCGGTGTTCGTCCGAGTGGCCGACCCATCGGTGTTCGCGCTGTGCGGGGCGGTGTGCGGCGGCATCGAGAAGCACCTGCTGACCCAGGCCCGATCGTTCGTCCGCTCCGCTTCCTCCTGAACGGTAGCGATGCCTTTGCCGCTGGTCTTCGCTTCCCCTTGGCTACTGTAAGAGCGTGCGTTTCGGCGGTTTTCAGAACAGCATCGGCATTCAGTCGGTGAGCCGGGAAGGTCTCGCCGCCATCGGGCCATGTGCGCTCACCCTGGCCCGCGCCGAGGGCCTCGAAGCTCATTCCCAGGCGGTGGTGCCCCGATTGGAGTCGGAGTCGTGACCTCGGTTCTCGACCTCGTGCGTCCCGATCTGCGTGCCTTCGCGGGCTACGCCTCCGCGCGGCGCAAAAAGGCGAGCGGCCATGGGTGGCTCAATGCCAATGAACGGTCCTGGCCCTCGTCCGCGGATTCCGGATTCGGCCTGAACCGGTATCCCGAGCCTGAGCCCGCAGAGCTTCGCGCCCGCCTGGCCGAGTTGTACGGGGCGCCGGTCGAACGACTCATGGTGACCCGCGGGAGCGACGAGGGCATCGATCTCCTGGTCCGCGCTTTCTGCCGGGCCGGGCTGGACGGGGTCGTGATCGCTCCTCCCTGTTCCGGACGGTACGCGGTCTCCGCCCGGGCCCAGAACGCGCCTCTGATCGAGCTTCCCCTCGACGACCACGCCGGTCGCTTTTCGCTGGACCTTACCGGAGTCGAAGACGTGCTGGCTCACGGCGATGTGCGCCTGGTGTTCCTGTGTTCGCCGGCCAATCCAACCGGGCAGGCCCTCTCGCTGAAGCAGATCCGACGGCTCGCGAAGGCGGCCGAGAGGAGGGCGGTTCTGGCCATCGACGAGGCCTACGCGGAGTTCTCTTCGATCGGCAGCGCCCGGCCTCTGCTCGACGAGTTCCATCACCTGGTTCTGCTGAGAACACTGTCGAAGGCCTACGCCCCGGCGGGGGCGCGAATCGGCGCGGTCCTGGCCGACCCCGAGGCGATCGGCGTGCTCCGCAGTCTGGCCGATCCTTATCCGGTGCCAGCACCCTCCGCCCGCCTGGCTCTCGCCGCCCTCACGGAAGCCGCTCAAGAAGAAGCCCAAGGTCGAATCGCCACCACCATCAAGGAGCGGGACGCGCTCCTCAAGGCCCTGCGCTCGATCGACGGCGTGGCTCACGTCTACCCCTCGGAAGGAAACTTTCTCCTCGTGCGCTTCGAGGATCCGGACCGCGCCTTCAAGCACCTCCTCCCCGCCGGAGTGGCGGTGCTGGACATGCGGGCCATGCCTCAGCTCGGAGATGCCCTCCGGATCTCCGTGGGCACGCCCGAGGAAAATCAGGCCATGATCGCCGCCCTTACCGAGAAGGACCGGTTGGGAGGCCCCAGTCCATGAGTGTTCCCAGCTCAACTCTTCCCGGTCACGGCGAGCCGTTGACGGACTACGTCGGTGACGGTTTGCGAGAAACCCACCACCGTCATCGCGAAGGCCCCGTCGTTCTGCGTGGCCTGAAGCGATCTCCCCGTCCTGCCGAGACTGCTTCGTCCCATCATGGGGACGAGGTCCTCGCAGGGACGGAAAGGCTTGGTCGCCTCCAGGGGAGCGGGCGCCCTCGAACACTTCGCGGCCGTGTTCAAAGAGGCGGATGCGGACGCCGCTCTTGCTGCTAGCGTATTCCACTCGGGAGCCCTTCCGATTCCCGACTTGAAGAATTACCCGCGCGAATCAAACATCGAGGTGAGAGATGTCTCCTGAGGAAATGGCCGGTCTGGATTGGGAAAAGCATGGCGGATTGCTGCCCGCGGTGGTCCAGGATACGAGCACGGGCCGCGTTCTCATGCTCGGCTACATGAACCGCGAAGCGCTGGAGGCAACTCTGGACACCGGCCATGTGACGTTCTGGAGCCGGAGCAAGAAGCGTCTTTGGACCAAGGGCGAGACCAGCGGGAACGCCTTGTCGCTGGCGGGGATCGAGACCGATTGTGACCGGGATTCGCTGCTCATCATCGCCAAACCCAGTGGTCCCACCTGCCACCTAGGGACGGTGAGCTGCTTCCCCGACACCCCGGCGAATTTCCTGGCCGAACTCGATGTCATCGTCCGTGAGCGCCAGCTGGATCGACCCGACGGCAGCTACACCGCCACCCTGTTCGCCTCCGGGACCAAGGGCATCGCCCAGAAGGTGGGCGAGGAAGGCGTGGAGGCGGCTCTAGCCGCGGTGACCGAGGACAACCCGGCCCTCCTGGGCGAAGCCGCCGATCTGATCTACCACCTCATCGTTCTGCTTCGCTCCCGCGGCCTCTCCTTCAGCGCGGCGGTCGACGTGCTGAGGGAACGCCAGCGTTCCTAGTCCAAGTCCGACGAATGTCTGAAGAGCCGGTTCGCGTCGCTTTCTGAGGACGAAAGGCGTCTCCACCGGATGACTCCCCGCCCAGGTTTCCGGGCGGGCCTATGGCAGGGCCGCCCCGAATTCAAGGGATTCCCGATCAACCACAGGAGGGTCCAACGGCCTGCTTCTTGCTTCCGGGTTCGGTACAACTCCGCAAGGGGGCCGGCGTTCCTTCGCGTCGTTCCCTGCTCTTCCTCCAGAGGTTTCAAATGCGGCCTTTCGCTCTCGCTCTCGCCCTTCCCCTCCTCGCCCTGCCCGGTCTCTCCCCCGCCCAGGACCGGGGCGTTGCCCTCAACATGGGCCGCGGCCTCGAGAGCGGCATGGGCCTCAACTGGACGTTCAGGGAAGACTGGACGCTACGACCCACCATCGGCGCCGCATACCGCCAGCAGACCGGCTTTCAGGCCGCGCTCGGCGCCACCATCCTGCGCTCTTTCGGGTTCGGTCACCGCGTGTACGGCTATGTCGGAGCGGGCGTCTACTACGGATCGGCCAACCAGGGAGGGACCACCACGTTCGGCGCCCGGGGGCAGAGCCCCCGCGGAGCCGGCAGCAGTCCAGGCAGTCCATACGATCCTTTCCTCACCGTGAACTCGGGGAACCTGGCCTACGTGACCGCCCCGATCGGCCTTCGCGGGCGGCTCTACGGCAACCTCGAGGCCTTCGCGGAAGCCGCCTATCAACGAACCCTGTCCGGTCAGTTCGGTCTGAGCCAGACCGGCCAGTTCTCGGGCAACCAGGCCGAGCGCTTCGGGGCCACTTTCGGAGTCAGCCTGAGGCTTCAGTAGTCGAGTTCGGGGCTTCGCTCGCATAGGATCTCCCTGTTCCGTCTCCGGGGCGGAAGAACAAGGAGCCCACGATCGATGAAACTAGCGTCCTTCATGAAGGGTGGGAAGGCCACCTACGGCGGTATTCTGGATGACCGCGCGGTGGACCTGGCCCCCAGGTTCGGCGGCCAGTATCAAGATCTCAGAGCACTGATTGCGGGCGGTGGGCAGGTCGGTCTGGCTCCGTTCACAGCCACCGGAGAGGACTGGACGGCTTTGCAGGTGGTCGAGTTTCTGCCCGTCATTCCCAATCCCGGGAAGATCGTCTGCATCGGTATCAACTACGCGGATCACCAGAAGGAGATGGGCCGGGCGAAGGCCGGGTATCCGACCATCTTTCTGCGCTACCCGGACACTCTGGTGGGGCATGGGCAGGCCGCGTGGATCCCGAAAGTGTCGACCAAGGTCGACTACGAGTGCGAGCTGGCGGTGATCATCGGCAAGGGCGGGCGGTACATCGACGCCGCCCAGGCCATGGACCACGTGGCCGGATACACCTGTTTCAACGACATCTCCATCCGTGACTGGCAGAATCACACCAGCCAGTTCATCCCCGGGAAGAACTTTCCGCGAACCGGGGCGCTCGGACCCTGGATGGTCACGAAAGACGAGATTCCCGACCCCCACGCCCTGGCCATCCGGACTCGTCTCAACGGCCAGGTCCTCCAGGACGGGAACACTGAGCAGCTCATTTTCAGGATCCCCGAGCTCATCGAGTACATCTCGGCCTTCACCCCCCTGTCTCCCGGCGACCTGGTCGCCACGGGAACCCCTGCGGGGGTCGGCTTCGCGCGCAAGCCCCCGGTGTTCATGAAGGCCGGCGATGTGGTGGAGGTGGAGATCGAGGGTATCGGGATCCTCCGGAACCGGATGGAACCCGAGCCCTTCTAACCCGGCGAAGGGGAACGGGCTCGAGGAGACAGGGCGCTCCCGAATCAGCGCCCCAGGGCGGCGACCGCTCGCGGTGACTCGCCCCGGCGCGACCCGAGCGAAGCCTCCTCTTGATTTCCCTGCGCGCGCGGCTTTGTCCCGGATCCTTCAGTTGTCTCCTCGAGATGCGTGATGACGAACGAGCAGAACGGAGCAGGGGGCGTCGCGAAGGACGTCCTCGGCCACGCTGCCCAGCAGGAGCCGCCGCAAGCCTCCTCCACCCGAGGCTCCGACCACCACCAGACTGGCCTCGATCTGCTCGGCCGCGGACACGATGCGCTCGGCCGGCGCACCCTCCTCGATCAGGCGGTCGGCCTTGATCTCCAGCTTGTCGAGGACTTCGATCAGGCGGTCGCTTGCGGCGTTGAGGATCGCCTTGTGCTCTTCCTCGGAAACCGGAATCGGGATACCCGGACCGAACGCCTCCGGGACCACGACAATCGGCGAATAGTCGACCACGTGAATGGTCACCAGGGGCTCTTCGCGCTTCCCCGCCCACACGGCCGCCGTCGACACCGCGCTCTGGGCCGGGTCCGATAAATCCGTGGCCGCGAGAATGGGGCCTTTCGCCGGCCCGGCCCGAACCAGCAGCACCGGACAGTGGGCGTGGCGCACAATCCGGAGCGCGGTGTCCCCGAGGCCGGGGCCACTGGAGTCGCTCCCCGCCACCCCGATGACCAGCAGATCGGCTCCCGATTCCTCGGCCGTCTCCACGATGACCTCCTCGGGCGGGCCCACATCCACGCGGATGTCGACGTTGTCGCCCGACCGGCCAGTCAGGCTCAGGATTCGCGCGGTCACGGTATCCGCGGCCACCCGTGAAACCGCCATCAGGCGGTCCGTGGTGCGCTGAACCAGGTGCGGAAACAGCACCCGCGCGGGGGCCGGAAAGGGCACGGCGTGAACGAAGACGAGACGGGATCCGAAGAGTCGCGCGATGTCGCTCGCGGCCACGACGGCCACATCGGCGTCCGGGCTCAGATCGGTGGCACAGAGGATGAGAAGAGGGGGCTTCATCAGGAACTTCCTTTCCAGGCCAGGGAGACCGACCCTATGACGCCTGACCCTGCGTCGACCTCCTGAAGTTACTCCTGTTGGCCGGGGGCGAACAGGCCTATTTGCGCCATCCAAGCCTCGCAAATGGCTCATCCGCCCAAGAGCGTTCCGCTCGGTTGGACCGGGCGTCGCCCCTTCTGCGGCTACAACTTCGTGTCGATTCTCATGCCGTAGAACGAGCGGTGCACGAAGAACAGAGCCGCCGCGAAGAACACCACGGCGAGAACCTGCGTGAGGCCGTGCTGCCCGTCGTTGACCATCTCGACCGCCAGTTCCACGGCCAGGAGGCCGAACAGAGTGGTGAATTTGATGACCGGGTTCATGGCCACCGAAGACGTGTCTTTGAACGGGTCGCCCACCGTGTCGCCAACTACGGCAGCGGCGTGAAGGGGCGTGCCCTTCTCCTTGAGTTCCACCTCGACGATCTTCTTGGCGTTGTCCCAGGCTCCGCCGGCGTTGGCCATGAAGATCGCCTGATAGAGACCGAAGAGCGCGATCGAGATGAGGTAGCCGATGAAGAAGAACGGCTCGTAGCAGGCGAAAGCGAGGGTGATGAAGAAGATGGTGAGGAAGATGTTGAACATCCCCTTCTGCGCGTACAGGGTGCAGATCTCCACCACCTTCTTCGAGTCTTCAACCGAGGCCTTGGTGGCGCCCGAATCGAGCTTCATGTTCTTCTTGATGAACTCCACCGCGCGGTAGGCCCCGGTGGACACCGCCTGCATGGAGGCCCCGGTGAACCAGTAGATCACCGCACCCCCGGACACCAGGCCGAGCAGGAACGGCGAGTACAGGATCGAGAGTTTCTCCATGTTGATGGTGAGACCCTGGGTCAGCATCACGATGATCGAGAAGATCATGGTGGTGGCGCCGACCACCGCGGTTCCGATGAGCACGGGCTTGGCCGTGGCCTTGAAGGTGTTGCCGGCCCCGTCGTTCTCCTCGAGGAAGTGCTTGGCCTTCGAGAAGTCGGGCTTGAAGCCGAAGTCCTTCTCGATCTCCGCGTCGATGCCCTTCATCTGCTCGATGGTGCTGAGTTCGAAGACCGACTGAGCGTTGTCGGTGACCGGTCCGTAGGAGTCGACCGCGATGGTCACCGGGCCCATGCCCAGGAACCCGAAGGCCACCAGGCCGAAGGCGAACACGGCGGGAGCGAGCATCAGGGAGGTCGGGAAGCCGGTGGAAATCGCGGCCGCGATACCCATCAGACCGGTGATGGTGAGGCCCAGCCAGAAGGCCGAGAAGTTCCCCGCGATGAGACCGGCGAGGATGTTGAGGGACGCGCCGCCTTCCCGGGAGGCGGTGACCACTTCCTTGACGTGCGAGGACTCGGTGGAGGTGAAGATCTTCACCAGCTCGGGAATGATCGCCCCCGCGAGGGTCCCGCAGGTGATGATCGACGAAAGCTTCCACCACAGCGTGGTGTCGCCCGCGAGCTCCGGAATCATCAGATACGAGACGATGTAGGTCACGGCAACGGAGAGGACCGACGTGAGCCAGACCAGGGAGGTGAGGGGCGCCTCGAAGTTCATCTTGTCGGCGTTCAGGTACTTCCCTGTAGCGAAGGCGTCGTTGACAAAATACGAGACCACCGAAGTGCCGATCATGAGGATGCGCATGGCGAAGATCCAGACCAGAAGCTGAACCTGCACGGTTTGATCGGCGACGGCGAGAAGGATGAAGGTGATGAGGGCGACGCCGGTGACGCCGTAGGTCTCGAAGCCGTCGGCGGTGGGGCCGACCGAGTCGCCCGCGTTGTCGCCGGTGCAGTCGGCGATGACCCCCGGATTGCGCGCGTCGTCTTCCTTGACGTCGAAGACGATTTTCATCAGGTCGGAGCCGATGTCGGCGATCTTGGTGAAGATGCCGCCCGCGATGCGGAGAGCAGCGGCGCCCAGCGACTCACCGATGGCGAAGCCGATGAAGCAGGGGCCCGCGTAGTCGCCGGGAACGAAGAGGAGGATGGCGAGCATGATCACGAGTTCGACGGAGATCAGCAGCGTGCCGATGGAGATGCCGGCCTTGAGGGGGATGGCGTAGGTCGGAAAAGGCTTGCCGCGCAGGGCAGCGAAGGCGGTGCGCGAGTTCGCGAAGGTGTTGATGCGAATGCCGAACCAGGCCACCCCGTAACTGCCCGCGATGCCGACGAGAGAGAAGAAGATGATGAGGAGGACACGGTCGATGGAGAAATGCCGCAGCCACCAGAAGTACGCCACCATGATCGAGGCGATGAACAGCCACAAGAGCATGATGAAGCGCCCCTGAGTCTGCAGGTAGGTCTTGCAGGTTTCGTAGATCAGCTCGGAGACTTCGAGCATCGACGAGTGGACGGGCATGTCGCGAAGCTGCTTGTAGAACACCATCCCGAACAAGGCGCCCGCGGCGCACACGAACAGGCCGAGGAACAGCAGGTTCCAGCCGGTCATGCCGAAGAAACTGACCGAGGCCAGATCCGGCAGGATGAGGTCGGCTTCACTCGCGAAACTCGGAGCCGCGCCGGCCAGAATCACGAAAACCGCCGCGAACATCAGGGCGAGCTTCTTGGACTTACGCTCGACAGACGAAAACATGCATTTCTCCTAATAGAGGAACCTTGGGAAGCTGGGCGGACGACGCCCCTGGGAGACGGAGCCTCGGGGGCGTGTGGCCGCGGATTCTAGCTGAACCGCGCTAGATCGTGTGGAGGGTGAGGTCGGAGGGGTGGTCGGCGTCGAGGTGGACCCGGTTGGTGGCGACCTCGGCCCCGGTCTCGAGGCCGCACGGTTCGCCGGTGTTGGGGTTGACGTCGAAGCGAGGGAAGTTGCTGCTCGAGATGTCGAGACGGATCCGGTGGCCCGAGGCGAAGACGTTGCTGACCGGCTGGGGTTCGAGGGTGATCTCCACGATCTCCCCGGGTTCAAGCCACGCTTCCCGATCGTAGCCCTCGCGGTATCGGCAGCGGGCCACGGAGTCGGTCAGGTTCATGGCGAAACCCTCGGGCCACTCCGGGCTATTCGGATACACGTCGATGAGCTTGGCCGTGAAGTCGGTGTCCCGGGCCGAGGAGGAGACAAACAGATGAATGGAGACCGGCCCCGTCACCTCGAGGTCGGCCTCGAGCGGTCCGGTCTCGAAGACGAGGACATCCTGCCGAAGGGCCAGGGGCTCCGAGTCCGCGCAGACCCACAGCCCCTCGCGGCCGCGCTGGTCGTAGGCTCCGCCCTGGATCAGTTCGGGAAACATCCCGTTTTGAACTCCCCCGCCCACGGTCGGCACGGGATCGACGGGGTCGAAGACGAAACTGCGCGGCGGGACGCCCGCGGCCGGCGCCTCGGGGCGCAGACCGCCGTCGTGGTGGAGATGCAGGGTAACCACCACAGCCGACGATGGAGGCCACGAACCCGACTCGCGCCATGAACCTCCGTGCTGCAGACGACCGTCCGAATCGCGGAGGCCGGACCCGCCTCCCAGCGCGAAGTAGTGAACCTCCGGGCCGCTGAGAATGCCGTTGTCCGCGCCCTTGAGCGTGGCCTCGAACCAGAGCAGGCGCAGGGCGTTGAAGTCGATCGAGGCTTCGGGACCGAAGTCCACCTCGCCCGCGCAGGACCGCGCGAAGTCGTCATAGCCATGCAGCCAGGAGCCTATGAGCAGACGCATGGGCGACGCGCGCCCGCGGCGAATGGCCCGGTACTTCTCGATGGTGGCCCAGACGTGATGACCGTACCAGGAGGTCTGGAAGAACACGGGAATGTCCGGATAGCCCTCGACGTGTTCCTTGAGGCTCAGGGTCGGCTGGTTCCAATAGGCCCCGCGCCGGCTGGTGGTGAGCATGTCGAAGAACCATCGCTCCTCGCGCGGGGCGTGCCGCAAAAAGGACTCGCCTCTTCGGAGCGGCAGCCGGTCCAGCCACGGCCGCAGTCCATCGAGCTCGGCTTCGAAGGCGGCGCGACGCTCGGGGTCGCTCGAAAGGTCGGGCCCTTCCCGGGCCAGGCGGACGACATACGGGAGCACGACGCCGAGTTCGAAGGCTCCGGAGTGGCGCAGGGTGCGATGGAAGTAGTCGTAGCCCCCGTCGGAGAGAAACTGGGTCTTGAGACCAGGCGGACGAAGGACGGCGAGAGCCTGCTGGGTGGCGGTGCTGTAGGACAGGCCCATGGTCCCGATGTTTCCGTCGCACCAGGGCTGGGCTTCGATCCAGGCCATCGTGTCGAAGCCGTCGGGCCCCTCGTGCTCGGCCAGGAAATACCACTCTCCTTGAGAGGCGAACCGCCCGCGCACATCCTGCATCACGACCACGTAGCCGTGTCGCGCGAAGAACTCGCCCGCCTGATTCAACACCGCGCGACGCTTTCCATAAGGCGTCCGCTCGAGCAGCACCGGAAAGCGTCCCGGCAGCACTGCACCTTCGCGCGCGGGGCGATAGACATCGACGGACAAGGCCACCCCGTCTCGCATCCGAACGCTCTGGTCGGGGTCGAGCAGCCAGTCGAAGCTCATGAGGCCTGCGGCGTGCTCAGGATGCCGTGAAAGCGCGCGCCCTGCGCGTCAGGGGGCCGCGGAAGCGCGAGGACGAAGAGCGGAATCACCAGCAGCGGAACCAGGGTGCTCGCGTAGGAAGGATCGACGGTCGACCATCCGACCCGCACCAGGGCGTAGGAAAGAACGCTCGCGGCATAGCCGAGCCCCATCCCCCACAAGACGCTCGTTTCCGTGGTGCGCCGCCAGTAGAGGAGAAAGAACAAGGCGATCGCCGGCGGCACCACGGTGGCGTAGCCGAAGAGAAGCAGGCTCAGGAGCGACACTCCGGACTTCACCACCAGAAGGGAGAGACACCCGGACACGACGCCGTAGGCCACGGTGGCCAGCCGGTAGGCCCGCAGGGTTCGCTCCGGGGTTGCCGTGACTCTGGCCGGGAGCCAGTCGCGCACGAAGAGGGTGGCGCTCGAAAGCAGGATGGGACCGCCGGTGGAAACCACCGCGGCCAGGATGGCCGCGATGGCCAGCCCGCCCAGCCAGGGAGAGGTCTCGGTGGCGAAGGTGGTGATGATGGCGTAGCCGGAGAGACCCTTCGCCGCTCCGTAGCGGGCCAGGGTCAGGACGCCGATGACGCCGGCGAGGACGGGCATGAGACCGGCGCCGAGGCCGGCCAGCACGAACGTGGCGGGAAGCTGCTTCTCCGTCTTCGCCGCGGTCGAGAGGTTGGCGTAGATCGACGCCGCCGGAGTGTGGATGGCGGCCGAAAAGATCATGGCCACGATGGGCCCCACCCCCTGACCGGCCACGCTCCAGAAAGCACTCTCGTCCCGCCCGGCCAGGGCGAGTTTGTCCCCCACCGCCCTCGTGACCGCGTCCCACCCGCCGAAGGACGCGGTCCCGAGCACCGCCACCGAGCTGAGTCCGATGAAGATCACGCCACAATGGATGAGGTTCGTGTAGGCCGCGCCCCACAGGCCTCCGAACGCGGTGTAGCTCACCAGAACGACCACCGCGCAGGTGGTGGCCACGGGCACGCTGAGGCCGGTCATGAAGCGAAGCAGACCGGCGGTGATGTAGACCTCGATCACATTGACGATCAGATATTCGGTCTGGACGCACAGGCTGGTCAGGGCCTGGCCCCGTCTGGAGCCGAACCGGATCGTGAAGGCCTCCCCCACCGTCTGCAATCCGAGACGGCGATAGGGCACGGCGAACCAGAGCCCTACGATCGACAGAGCGAGAAAGGTGCCGACCGCGTACCAGATGAGGTTCCAGATGCCGCCGGTGATCACATCGCCCGCCACGCCATAGATCCCGGCTCCGCCCACCCGGGTTCCCGCGATGGTGGCCGCGAGCATGAAGGTACCGATGGATCCACCAGCCACGGCCCAGTCCCGCGCGCTCTTCGCCCGACGGCCAAGCGCGATCCCGACCAGCGTGGTCAGGACCAGATAGGCGATCACGACGCTCAGGGGGGCGACCGCCATGCGAACCACATTCGACCACAGGAAGCGCCCGGATAGAGGGCGCCTTGGGCGCGATCAAGACCTCGTCGGCGATGGAGCCGGACCGTCACGCTTCGCGGGATGGACGCCGGGTGGAAGTCAGGTGTTCCAGGCGGTGGGAGTCTTGTCCTCGACAACACCTCACTCGATCCGAGACCTGACGGATCACCATCCGTCACCCCCGAAATTGCTCCCGTTCACCATCGGCTCCCGGGGGAGTCGCCACGCAGTCGATCCAGCTCCTGGCGAGCCATCCGGGCGTAGCGACCGTCTTCAAGCACGGTTTCGGGGCGTGGCGGCGTGGTCGCGCAAAGTTCCAGGAGTCGCACCGCCTCGTCCCGGTTCGCGGGCTCATGGTCCAGAATCGCCTCGGCCAGGAAGTAGCGGGTCACTTGATGCTCCGGCGATGCCTGATGCGCCCGACGCAGGTAGTCGAGAGCCTTGTTGTGGGATACCCAGCCGGTGATGAAGATGATCTTGGGCGCCTCGGAGTGCAGCCGCCCCAGAATCCGATAGCCTGCGGCGTCCTCGAATAGGGGGTCCATGTCGATGACGGTCTGGGCGAGGTCGCGAATCCTTCCCGCCACCCCGCTGCGGGCCGCGGCGAACTTTCCCCGGGCGAGCCCCCACTCGGCCCAGTGCCCGGCCGTCCACAGATACAGAGCGGGCGCGCCCCTCGCCAGACGGAGGGCCTCGATCCGCGACATTCCCCGCGCCGCCTCCGCCTCCGCCTCGAGTCGAGTTACCGCCTGCTGGCCCATCCTGCTGCCCTCATCGAAGATGGCCTTCTTCTCCTCGAGACCGGCCCCGGTGTGGGCGCCACGAAAATGCATGGCGCGCATCAACTTGGCCAGAGTCGCGATGTCCGTCGGAGCCAGAGCGAGAGCCTTGCGGTAGAGGATCATGGCTCCGTCGATCTCGTAAGGATCCGCGATGCCATCCTTCGCTCCAAAGGAACGCAGGGCGAAATGGTCGTCGGCCTCGGCGACGAGGTCCGCCACATCGGGCGTGGGCGAGGGGGTTGGGGTGGCGGTTGGGGTCGGGGTGGGGGCCGGCCCGGCCAGGTCCGGTGCTCCGGGGCTCAAAGCGGGGATGGGGGTCGGTGAGGAATCGGGGGGCATGGTCGAGGGCACGGGAGACGGCGTTGCCGACGGCATGGGGCTGGGCGCTGGAGTCGGGCGTGGAGTTTGGGCGGCCAGGGGGAGCGCGGCGGCAGCCAAGGCAAGAATCAGGGGAAGAGGCATCGAAACCAAGCCCCTATCTTGTCATCGGATCGTCATTCGTCGCCCGGAACGGATCGATCACCCACGTTCGTTCCCTGCGCTTCTGGGCTCGCAATCGGACCCTACTTCATGCCCCCAAGCCAGCGTTCCAGGACGTCCCCGGTCGCCACCCCGGTGCTGGCTTCGAAGATCGCCGGGAGTTCGTCGATGCGGAACGGCCGCTTCTCACGGGCCGACCAGGCGACCAGGCCGCGCAGCGCGTCCCGCAAGCGCTTCGACCCGCGAGTTTGGGCGCGGATCTTCTCGTCCATGTCGTAAGCCATCAGTCCGCCTCGGGAAAACACGGTCCGGCCGGTGCGGAAATCTTCGGAGTAGACGGTCGAAGCCACCTTCGAGAGCTCGATCAGGGGCATGCGCTTCAAGAAATCCGGCATTTCGCGCAGAGCATTGCGGAAACGGGCCTCCACCAGCGTCTCCCGGTAGGAACGGCCGCCGGCCGGGGCGGGCAGGAGGTCCGAGAGCGCATCCGCCGCCGCATATTGTCCGAAGCCCTCGCTCAGCCAGATGGTGTCGATCAGGGGAGGGAGCTCCCAGCGGAAGGGGAAATACCCTTCCCCGGCGCAGCGCTTGGGAATCCAGGCGTGCGAGATGTGATGCGCGACGTTGTAGCGAAAAGACGCGCGTTCCCGATCGGTGGAGCGAGCGGTCAGCCCGGCGGTGGACAAGGCGCCGAAGGTGGCGCTCTCCATGTGTTCCATGCTGAAGCCGTAGGTATGCCGCGCGGAGAGCGGGGTCAGGTATTCGAAGATCAGGGTGTAGTGCGGGAACGGGGCGGAGCCAAAGTAAGAGACCATGGCCTCGAACGCCTGTTCCGCCAGCGGGGCCATGGCCTCCAGATCGCCCGCTCCTTCCGCGCGCACGGCCAGAAAGAGATCAGGCGCGCCTTTGAGCTTCCTCACTTTGAACCCCGGCCCCATGAGGAACTGAGAATCGGCCAGGCCGTAGAAATCTCGGGCCCGCGCCTTGAGGGGCCCCGCCTGCGCGGGAGCCCGGGGATCCAGGGTGGACAGTATCGGCCAATCCGCCCGGTTCGGCGGTGGAACGACCGAGACATCGATCGGTCGATCCTCGAGCCCCTCCACGTAGGCGAATATCGAGTACCCGAGCAGCGACAGGTATCCGTCGCGCGACCGTGAGGAATCGCCTCCGGCGAGCACGGTGCCCTCCATGGCCAGGAGATCGACTTCGTAGTCGATCCTGGCCACCGGGTCGTCGGGGCGGGTGCTCTCGATCGACCAGCGCGGCCCATCTCCTCTGGTGACCGCGCCCACGGCTCCGGACCGCGACCGCGCGCCGGTGACCCGCACGAATTCGTCGTAGGGCTGATGACCGTAGCCCATGGGAATAGCGCGCGGCATGATCAGGGTCAACCGGCCGGCGGGCGCGTCGGCGGGAAGGGAGATGGTCACCAGAAGGCCGGGCGAGACTCCGCCCGAGCCCGCCGCGGCGGCGGATACCGCGTACGCCATCCCCGGTTCGGGAGAAGCGAGGGCCTGAACAACGGTGAGAAGCGTGATCAGGACCAGGCCGGGATGCATGCGATCTACCTTACGGGCCAGGGTCGGAGCCGTCAACGACGGCGAAGGGGACGACAGCTAAACTGACTCAGCCTCCGGGATCCATCAGTGAAACGCCTTCGCCCTCCTGTCCTCTTTCTCCTGGGGCTCTGCCTTGCCGGGGTCTCGTCGCTCCAGGCCGAGGAACGAACGACCCGGCCGTACCGGGGCGTCGTGCACGTCCATCGCACGGACGACGCCCAGGACTACCACCTGGTTTCCATAACCCCTCGGGCCATGGAGGTGGTGGGCACCAACGAAGAACAGGCCTGGTCCACCGTCTCCGACTTCGCCCAGAGCGTGGGCGCGCAGATCGCCGTCAACGCGAACTTCTTTTCGAAGACCCAAAGCTGCGGCGTCACCGCGGGAGAGGGACGGCTCTGGAGCAAGGTGTACCAAGGATGCCCGATGACCATCGCGTTCTTCCGCGATGGAACCGCGGTCATCTTCCGAGGGAAGGTGCGGAAGGACGGCGCGCTGTCTCCGTCCATTGGTCTGGTGGCCGCGGTGTCCGGACGACCCCGCCTCATCGAAAATTCCCAGCCCTCGCCCGCGGTCGAGGCCTTCGCGACCGTCCGTCACCCCCGCACCGCGCTGGGACTTAAGAAGGACGGAACCCTGGTGATCCTGGTGGCCGACGGGCGGCGGCCCGCGGCCCTTGGCTTCACCGGCCCGGAGATGAGCGAGATCTTTCTGCGGGAGAGCGTGGTGGACGCCATCAACCTGGACGGGGGCGGTTCGACCACGTTGTACATTGAGAAAGAGGGCGGCCTTCAAAACCACCCCTCGGACGGACATCAGAGAGTGGTGGTGAATCATCTGGGTTTCTCGGTGAACGCGAGCAAAGGGACGAGGAAGCGGTGACGAACCGCGAGCAGGCGGCGCTTGGGGCCTCGCTCGGTCTGGTCGCTGGCCTGCTGGCCCGCGACCTCGATCTCACCTCTCTCGTTTCTTTCTGGGGCGATCGCTCTTTTCTGCTGCCGATGGGCGCGATTCTTGGGGCTTTATGCCGCGGCCGCCGGCTGCGAAAAGGTCTCTACGCCGTGACCGGCCTCCTCGCCCTCCTGTGGCTCCTGGTGGCGTACGGTCCGCTCTCCCGCCTTCTTGTGACCGGCCTGGTTCGGAGTGACCCGCTCCGCCCCGCGGACGCGGTACTGGTTCTGGCTACGCGGATGCAGAGTGATGGGGACCCGACCGCGGCCCAGCTTTCGCGCCTCCTCCACGGGCTTGAACTGGTGAAGGACGGCCTCGCTCCGCGCCTCATCATCACCGAACTGCCTCCGCCCGCCGCCTCCCAGCGGCCATTCGCCGAGGTTCTGCTCCAGCGGTTCGCTCCCGAGGTCGAACTGGTGGACCTCGGTCCCGTCTTCAACACCCGCGACGAGGCGGTCATGACCGCCGAGTACATGAAGAAGCACGGACTGAAGCGGGCCATCGTCACCTCGTCTCCAACCCATACCTTCCGCGCGGCGGCGGTCCTGGAAGCTCAGGGCCTCGAAGTCATGGCCTCGCCGGCCGTGGAGACCCAGTTCGATCTGGAGACCCTGGACCGGCCGGAAGAGCGGCTCATGTCGTTTGGAGCCATGATCCACGAGCATCTCGGGATCTTCGTCTACCGGCGTCGCGGCTGGATTCACTAGTGTCCTGCCTCGTAAGTACGTGGCACATGCGAGTGTCGAGGCGCCCGGAGCGCAAGGCGCCGAGAAGGCCGCATATCCGGCATATGCAACGAGCGCGAAGCCTGCCCTTGGGGCACGAGCACGCGAGGCCCGAAGGGCCGGTGAGGTGGACGAGGCCGCGAAGCGGGCTTGTCCAGCAACGCGGCGATCCGGGATGCATCGGCGCTCCCATGTGACGCGTACCTACGAGGCCGGACACTAGCCCGGAACGTGGGCGAGGCGGACCGGGGTCAGGGCCTCGGCAGGCTCCGGCCCATCACCTCCAGGTACTCGCGAAGCTTCGCGAACGCCTGGCCGCGGTGAGAGATAGCGTCCTTCTTCTCGCGAGGAAGTTCTCCCGTGGTGCACCCCGAAGGAGGATGGAAGAAGATCGGATCGTAGCCGAACCCATTGAGGCCGCGCGGAATCGAGGCGATCAGGCCATCGACGTGCTGCTCCGTCTCGAAGAGGATGGATCCAGCGGAAGAAAGAGCCACCGCGCAGGTGAAGCGCGCCGTCCGCTTGTCCGCAGGCACATCGCGCAGGCGACGCCAGATCGCTTCGAAGCGTTGCGGGTAGGTCGCCTTCTCTCCGCAGAACCGGCTCGAGTAGACCCCCGGCTCACCGTTCATGGCGTCGATGGAAAGGCCCGAGTCGTCGGCCACCGCGGGGAGTCCGGACAGGCGGGCGTAGTGAAAGGCCTTGAGTCGGGCGTTGCCCAGAAAGGTGCTCTCGGTCTCCTCCGGAGAGTCGGTGATGCCGAGGTCTAGGGGGACTAGGAACCGAAAGGGAAGCCCCGCGGTGAGGCCCTCGATCTCTCGAAGCTTGTCGCGATTCTGGCTGGCGATCAGGATGTCGCGCATGGTGGGCCGGGATTTTCACACGCCACAGCGCTACTGCGATGCGGAGATGAGCGAAGACCAATTCACTTGGGCCGAAGCGACGGGGGTCTGGGGGGCGGGGCCGTTCAACGCGTTTCGGTC
>JAQBHL010000248.1:0-4771 GCA_032127745.1 Acidobacteriota bacterium | reverse complement strand
GGGGCGTATGGCGTGAGTCACCGCGGTCCGTCAGCGTCGTTCACGCCATCCGAGCCGAGCAAGGAGGCGCACGATTCCGAAGTTCGCCAGTCAGTGCCGACGCGGGAGGCGTCCCCGACGCGGCGACCCACATCGGGGCCTCGGCCCCCCGGGCCGTCACGAGGATGTCGGCGAGATCGCTTCAGACCGCGCAGAACGATGCGGCCTTGATCTACTACTTCTGTTACGGGACCCTAAGCCAGGCGCAGTTCGATCTTGATTTCCCGGATCCGGCCCTGGATTTCGCCCCGGTCCATGTCCCGGTATTTCTGGGGCAGCAGCTCACGGCTGGTGGACTCGAGCACCGCGCACAGAATCTGCATCTCCCGCTCCCGCGAATTGCTGGGCGGAATGAAGTCGCTGAAGACCCGTTTGAGGTGCGCTTCGCTCACCTCCGAGACGCCCTCGGCCTCCGCCTCCAGGGTGGCGCGAACCAGCACCGCTTCCAGATCCGACCCCGACAGTCCCATCAGCGCCTTTTCATCCGCGACCTTGGATACATCCGTCACCGCGGTCTTGATTCCGAGCTTCTTCAGCATGACCCGGTAGATTTCGTCGTACTCGGCCGCGGTCTCCGGATAGAAAAGCGGCACATGCTCCTCCGCTCGACCCTGGCGCTTCAGGTCGATGGGCAGCAGGTCGGGCCGGCAGGTGATCAGGAACCAGAGGATCTTCCCGCGATTGCGGGTGTCGCCCATGAACGCCGCGATCTGGGCGAAGACGCGGTTCTGGGTGCCGGAATCTCCGCCCGCGTCGCGATTTCCAAGCGCCGCATCCGCCTCGTCGATGATCACGCCCACCGGGGTCAGAGAGGCAAGGATCTTCAGGATCCGCTCGAGATTGGCCTCGGTGGACCCGACCCACATCGAGCGGAAGTTCTTGAGCTTCACGCAGGGGAAGCCGATCTCGTTCGAGAAGCACTCGACCAGGAACGTCTTGGCGCTTCCCACCGGGCCGCAGATCAGATAGCCCATGGGTACGGCCGCGGGGTTGCCGCGGGCGATGGCCCGGGCGGCGCGGCGGAGACGCTCCTTCACCGCGGGCATGCCGGCCACCATCGAGAGGTCGTACTTCGGCTCGACGTATTCGAGCAGGCCCAGTCCCTCGGTCTCGATCACTTCCTTCTTGATCCGCCGGACCTCATCGCGGGTGATCTTCATGGCCCCCGCGTCCGCGCCGTCGAGGATCTGGCCCAGTTGTACCCGGGTCATGCCCGCGGTGAGTTCGGCCAGCCGCGCGGGCTCGAGTTCGCAGTTCTTGCCGTACCACTCGGCCGGCCGCACCGCTTCGAGATACTCGATCCGGCCCCGCTGGTCGGGACGGACGATTTCCACTTCACGGGCCGCGTTCGCGCGCAGCAGCTTGGGGTCGATCTCGGCCAGGGTTTCAGTGACGAGAACGACCACGATGTTCTTGGCCAGCAGCGTTGGATCCTGCGACCACTTGCGCAGATACACGAGGACCGCCCGATCCTCCGGAGTCCGGTACGACGCGTCGCCCGCGGGCACCACGGTGTCGGCGAAGGGGAGCATCATGACCACCGGTCGGGGCGGCTCCGCCATGGCGCAGCTGCGGAAGTAGGAGTCGAGAAGGGCGAAGGCGTTGCCCGGATCGCGCGGAAGGGACTGAGAGTAGGTCGTGCCATGCACGGCGTCGTAGCTCTTCAGCTTCCCCTGGAAGTGCCCGCGCGCGTCCGGCGACGAGAAGCCCAGGCCTTCAGCCCGGTTGTAGGTGATCAGAGCGGGCCAACCGGTGAACAACTCCTGGTGAAGAAAGGACTCGAGGGACAGGAAGCGCAGGCCGGACGACGATCGCACCGGGACGAGATCGGCCACGGTGCCGTGGATCAGGAACGTATTCGCCTGCTTGGCCCGGACCGCGCGCACCAGCTCGGCGGCCCAGCCGGGCAGGGTGTCGATGAACGAATTGGATGGGACCGTGCTCATCGCGAACGCTCTCCTCGTCTGGGGGGGGGCTGAGCCGGCCGGCTTCGCTCGGGCCCCCGGGAAGCGCGCGTGCCCATCAGAGGCCGGAGTTCTTCCGGTGTTTCAAGCAGCGGCCTTCCCACTTCATCCGAGATGGAAGGGATTCCCGAAAGCTCCGGCATCGAGCCGAGCAGTTGCTCCATCTCCTTGACGCTGGCCTCGTCCTGATCGGCCTGAGACAGCAGGTCGTCCATTTCCTGGGAGAAGGCGCGGGCGTCGGTGGCGGCCAGGGACTTCTGCAAAAGGAGCTGGAACAAGGACTCGAGCGAATCCAGCTCGGCGAGAAGGGCTTCCCGGTTGGCGATGTTGCGGTCGACCGCGGCCAGGAGCTTCTCCTTGATTTCCAGATTCTGTTTCCAGGCTTCGGCCACCCGCGGCGCGAGGTTCTCGCCGGCCAGAGACTCCTTCAGCCTCGCGGTGTCCTCTTTCACCTTGTCCACGTCGAAGGCGTGAATCATCGAGTCGTACTTGCGGACCAGCCACAGACGGCGCAGACAGGTGGCGAGGATGGCCTCGAATTTGTCCGTGTATTCCGCGAGGATGCCCTGGCTCGCGGTGGTAAGTCCGCGGTAGTTGCCCTGGATCTGCCGGCACAGCTTCTTCAGACCATCGTAGCGAAGCTTCTGATCGGGATGAAGCTGGTCGTAGCGCTCGTTCTGGGAAAGACTCTCGCTCTGGCGCGCGGCGTACTTCTTCTCGATCTCCAGCCGGCGCTTCAGGCGCTCGAACATGAAGGGCATGACCATGAACTCGCCGCCCAGGAGAAGCAGGAAGGGCAGGGGCGAGATCGTGGCCACGGCGAGAGTCGCCGCGGCCGCCACCAGGATCACCTGGTACTGGTTCGCGAGCGCTCGCTTGAGGACAGGGTACTTCTCAAGCACTGATGAGTTTTACGATCCAGCCTGCGGTGTCTTCTGCGGTTGGGCCGGAGCGGCTTCGGGGAAGGGGGCGGCCACGGCCACCGCATCCGGCTTCTTGAGTCCCATCTCCACTTCGAACTCGGAGAGGATGCCCTGGGCCTGGATCTGGCGCGCCTTCCGCTCCATCTTGATCCGGTCCACATCCAGCCCGCCGGTGGCGATCTCCACCGAGGCCTTGCCTTCGGCCACCCGCTGCTTGATCTCGTCGAGGTACTTCTCGGCCGTCGAGGCGGTGCCATAGGTGTCGAGCTCCGCGAGAGCGGCCGAGGCGGTCTTCAGCACCGCGGCCTTCTTCGATTCCTGGATGGCGCGACGGCACTGCTCGATCTTGGTCTTGAGCCTTCCCTTGATGTCGTCGACGGTGAGCTGAGCGTTCTCGAAGGCGTTGGAGGCGGCCATGAACTGCTCCCGGGTCGCGGTGAGTTCGAGGCGTACCTGCTGGAGGGTGGAGGCGTCGTCCTCGGCAATCCGCCGGGCCTCGGGGCTCCCTTCCTTGAGCGCCGCCTGGATGGAGGCGATGAGCTGCTTCTCCTTCCGCTCCATGTCGTCCTTTTCCTGCTCGAGCCGGATGACGGTGGCCCGAGTGGTCACCAGGATCTGATTGAGCTTGGGAAGGGTGTTGCGCATCTCTTCGATCGATTCCTGGAGCATCACCTCCGGGTCCTCGCCGAACGAGATGAAGAAGCCGATCCAGGATTTGATCATTCTGCCGAGCCGACCGAACATTGCCGATGTCTCCTTAGGTTGCGCGTCTTGAGTGCTGAGCGAGCGGCGGTGACCCGAAACTAGCCTTTAGGTTCCGGTGAGGAATTGCCGACGGAGACCGGGTTCCTCTCCACGAACGGCCCCACCGCTTCGAACAGCTTCTGCTCCTCGATCCGCTTCCGGGCCTGCCAGGACGCGAAACGCTCCTGTTCCTTGGCGATGGCTTCGACATTCTCCTGCATCTTCTCCCGGTTCTTCCGCACCAATTCGTCGATGCCGGCCTGCAGCGATGCGTTTTCCTTTTCCCGATCCGCGCTTCGCGCCTCGAGCTTCATACGCAGGAAGCCTTCGAAACCATCGAGGGCCTTGTCCCGGGCCAGCGCGTCCTGGATGACGTCCTCGATGGGGACGGGACCCGCCGGATTCATGCGCAGGAAGCCGGAAAGGGCCCCGGCTTTGGCCTTTCCATCGAGACCGGCGAAGTCGGGCGAGGAAAGAATTTCGAGGACCTTGTAGGCGGTGAAGCCGTGGCTCGGGTCCTGGATGCCCGAGGCTTTGTAAATGGAAGGGAAGTCAGGGATTTCGTTGCCTAGGGACAGCGACTGCTCGTCGAGCCTGGGCTCGGGCACGCGATGAATGATGTCTTTCATGGACGGCGGCGCCGCGGAGAGGCCAGGACTCGGCCGGCGGGCCGCGGGAGAGGAGGCCGCCTTCGGGGCCGAGGGAGCATCGAGGGGCGGATCTTCCGATTCCACCAGTTTCATCTTTTCGAGAATGCCTTTAAGACCCATGAAAGAAGCGTAGGCGTCTGAGAGGTGCCGAGTCAAGGCGAGGCCGGGGCTTCCACGGTTCAGCCACAGAAGCGCCCTACTCCCGCCTCGCCGCTTTCCATTCCTCCATCTCCTCCAGGGACTTCGGCCAGTCGCCTCGGAGGAGGCGGGAGAGGCCCCGGTCCGCGAGGAGCTTGCCCCCGGTCTGGCAGGTCGGGCAGTAGTTGCATTCGTGGTCGGCATAGGCGATACGCTGGATGGGGGTGGCGCACACCGGGCAGGGCTGCTTCGCCTTGCCGTGGACGGCCATGTCGGGGTGAAAGGCAGTCACCCGTTCGGGGAACCTCTCACC
>JAQBHL010000247.1:0-7343 GCA_032127745.1 Acidobacteriota bacterium | reverse complement strand
GCCTGAAATCGAGCGTATTCGAATGGGTTTCTTGAAAACCGTCACGGACGTACTCCGCCCGCGGAGGTGAAGGCGAGTCCGGGCCCCTGGGCCGTAGCGACGGCGACGCCGCGCGATGATGGGGGATCCCGCCGGCTGTTGCTCTCGCCGGCGCTCAGCCGTCTGCTGGCGCGCGCCTAGGCGCTGACCCGTCCCAAGGCCTTGCGTAAGGGCGCGGTCGCCACGTCCCAGCCGAAGCGGGGGAGGGTCCTCACCAGCCTCCTCTTGAGCGACATGTAGTCCTGCTTGCCCAGGACGAGGTCCGCCATGACGCGGGACAGAGCCGGGGAACGATCCGCGTAGTCCAGCATGCGATCGGTGAAGCCCTTAGCGAAGAAACGTTTGTACAGACGCGCCGCCCGCATGAGGTCGTGCCCGAAATCCTCCATCGCACGGTCCGCATATTGCTGCGGAGATCCGCCGGCCATGATCACCCCGGCCAGAAGCTGGGCGGACTTGAGGGCATAGTAGATCCCCTCGCCGGTGATGGGATCGGCCAGGGCCGCGGCATCGCCCACGAGCGCCCACTTCTCCCCCGCCAGCTCGCGCAGGGTCGCGCCATCCTCGCCCGGAGAGGGAATGGTGTGCGCGTAGTAGGGCGTGTCCTCGTCGCGGGCGAGAGCGGGAAAGGCGCGCGAGACCTCGCGCTCGAGCAGGGCCAGCAGTTCCCGCGTGGGCGGATGTCCGAGGGGAGCGCCGATGCCCACCCCCACATGGCCGGCCCGCGGGAAGAGCCAGAGATACCCTTCGACGCCTTCGAGAAAACGCACCACCATCTCCGAGTCGCCGCGCGCGTACCAGCCGCAGGCCATCCAGCGTCTCTCTTTCGGGGTGGCGCTCAGGAACGAGCGGCGGACCAGGGAGTTCGCTCCGTCCGCGCCGACCACGAGATCGAAGGTCTCATCAAGGCCGGCGAGTGTTTTCACCCGGCCATGGGGTTCCACCCTCGTGATGCGATCGTTGACGTGACGGGCGCCCGCGTCCACCGCGCGCCGTAACAGCCAGGCATCGAACTCGGACCGGGCCACGATCCCCACCGGCTCGCCGAGATCGAGATCGATCATCAGACCCCGAGCGGTATCGAATCGACAGCGGTGAACCCGGCGGGCGGGCAGGGGATCGTGCTTCGGGCCCTCGGGCAGAAGGGCGAGGGCCTTCCCGGTCAGACCTCCGCCACAGGGTTTCTCCCGAGGATGCGAGGGATCGAAGATCGAAACCCGGGCGCCTCGTTTCGCGAACTCAAGAGCGGCCATCGAGCCCGCGGGCCCGGCGCCCACGATGCAGATGTTCATTGCCCGGCGCGAATCTCGGCCACGGTGACGCTCGAGGTGCCGAGCTTGCCCACGGCCACGCCCGCGGCCAGGTTGGAGATCACCATGGCCTCAAAGGGCTCGGCCCCGGCCACGAGGGCCAGAGCCAGGGTGGCGATGGCGGTGTCTCCCGCGCCGGTCACATCGAAGACTTCGCGGGCCGCCGATCTCACGTGCCAGTAGCGAAACGTCCGGCCCTCGCGAAGGCCAAGCGACATGCCCTCTTCGCCCCGGGTGACCAGAGCGCCGGCGGTCCCCGCGAGTTGAGCCACCCGCCTCACCACCCGCTCCGCGTCCTCGTCGGTCCGGATGGCGATGCCGCTGATCTGCTCCGCCTCCTTCTGATTTGGGGTGACCAGGAAGGCGCCCTTGAAGAAACCGATGTCGCGAACCTTGGGATCGACCAGAACCCGCACCCCGCGAGTGCGAGCCAGGTCGATCAAAGCGCGCATGAAGGACTTGGTAACCACGCCCTTCCGATAGTCGGAAACGATGAGCGCCGAGTCTCTCTTGAGGACGGGCGCGATCTGAGCGAGCAGCTTGGTTTCGACCGCGGGCTCGATGGGATCCTCGACCTCATGGTCCGTCCTCACCATCTGATGCTGGTGGGCCATGACCCGGGTCTTCACCGTGGTGGGTCGTCCCGCGATGGGAACCAGGCGGGCGGCCACACCCTCCTCGCGGGTGGCGCGGGAAAGACGCGCGGCCGCCAGGTCGTCGCCCACCACGCCCACCAGAGTCGCGCGGCCGCCGAGCGATTTCACGTTCAGGGCCACGTTGGCGGCGCCCCCGAGACGCTCGGTCTCCCGGGTCACGCGCACCACCGGCACCGGAGCTTCCGGGGAAATCCTGGTGACCTGGCCGAAGACAAAGACGTCCAGCATGGCGTCGCCCACCACCACCACCCGTCCGCCCGGGAGTGAATCGAGAATGGCCTCGATCCTCGCCTCTTCAAGCCGGGTCTTCACTGCTCGAGAACCAGCGCTGAGTCGGCTTCGGAAGCAGCCGCCACCGGTGCCGGTTCACTCTGCCGTTCCAAGCCGGCTTCTCTTCCATACGAACGGGTCGAGAATGGAAGTGCGGCCAAAAGAAGAATCACCATCAGTATTTCGGAGTCGCCGAGGTTGTATTCGAACATCCCCGCGGTGAGGGTGGCGCCAAGCGCGGCCAGAACGACCGGACCGGATGGGGACAACTCGCGCACCCGAAAGGCCTCCCGCCCGAGCAGATAGAGAAGCCAGCCGAGGAAGAGGAGGCAGGGCAGGCCGCGCTCGGCCGCGATCTGGATGAAGTTGTTGTGAAGGTGCGGCGCGTTGGGATTGGGAGCTCCCTGCCAGCGGAACTTCGGATAGACATCGAGGATCATCCCCGTGCCCTGGCCAAAGACGGGCTTGTCCATGATCATGTCCAGTCCGGCCTGCCACATGTAATAGCGATCGCGGCTGCTGTCGTCGGAAACCGTCATCCGGTCGAGGATGGTCCGGGGCGAAAACAGCAGCACCAGCCCGAGCGCGCCGGGAAGGAACAGGAGCAGGCGCGGCTTCTTCATCCAGGCCAGAAGGGCGAGGCCGGCCACCAGCCCGAGCCACGCGCTTCGCGTTCTCGAAAGCAGCAGGGCCAAGGCGCCGATGGGGGCGAGGCTCAGGGCCAGGGCGGAAGACAGCGAGGCATCGGGCCAGGCTCTTTCACGCCACGCCCTTCGGCCCGCGACCAGGGCGATGGTGAGAATGACTACGCGCTCGACTTCCGTGGACATGAGGTCGGTCAGATTCGCGAGCATGACCGCGAAGGCCAGCGCCATCAGAAGAAGACAAAGGCCGAGTGACCGGCGGCTGATCGCGAAGGGCCGGCGCAGGGCCTGAATCCGGTCCGCCGAGACCACGAGCAGAATCATGATCACGCCGGAGGCGGTCATGTAGTGGCCGAGGAACGACCTCGGCCGCGCGTCCATGGTGTCGTAGCCGAGAAACGCGTACTGAAGCACGGCCAGGGTGGCGAGAGCAAGGCCGCCCATCAACATGGCGTCGACCACCCGCGCGCGGGATTCTTCGGTGGAGAGCGCTTCGGCCGCGAAATACAGGAGGAGAAACAGAACCAGTTTCTTGGCACTCTCGTGGGCCGCGATGGGCGAGGCGGCGAAGGCCGCGGAAAGAAACGTCCAGATGGCGAAGGCGCCCACCGCGGCGTCGATGGGCAGAGCGAAGCCCCGGGTTTCCCGGCGGACGGTGCGGGCCAGGTGGACCAGACCCACCAGGGCCAGACCCACCTGCGCGGCGAAGACGGAAACGGTGGCGGAAGCGGCGGTGGCGGCCAGCAGAGCCACCTGGACCCGGAGAAGGGGCGCCATCTTCTCAGCGGGGCTGCTTGGGAATGACGACCCAGAGAATCAGATAGACGAGGATGCCGGGGAACGCCGCGGAGAGAACGGAAACGAGCACGTAGAGGATTCGAACACGCGTGGGCGTCCAGCCCAGAGCGGCGGCGAGACCGGCGCATACTCCGCCGATCAGGCCGTGGCGTGCGCGATACAGGTTCATGCCGGTCGTCCCATCGAGAAACTGCTGGCCAATGCCCCGATGAACGAGATGAAGTTCTGGATCACGAAGACTCCTTACTGGGGGACAAGCGAGCGACCGAGGGCATTTCCGCATTCGGCGGTCCGGGGCGCGCCGTGTCGCAGCATACCCCGGCCTGATTTCGGCGCCGTGGCATCCCGCACCCTGCCTTCCCAAAGGGCGGTTTGCAGGATGGGGAACCGCCATATGATGGCACTCCCCATGGAATCTTCCGACCCGCGGCGCCTGCCGGATGACCTGAGGCCGCCTTCGCAGCAGGCCGACGATGCGGTGGCGGCGATCCGCGGGACGGTTGGCGGCCCCTGCGCTCCGCGCGTGGGAATCGTACTCGGTTCCGGATTGTCGGCCTTTGGGAGCGCCATCGAGAATGCCGTCCGCATCCCCTATGCGGATATCCCCTTCTTCCCGCGGCCCACCGCCCTTGGGCACAAGGGCGAACTGGTCGTGGGCGATGTCTCCACAGTGCCGGTGGCGGTCATGTCGGGCCGCGTCCATTTCTACGAGGGCTACGCGGAGCATCAGGTGGTCTACCCGGTGCGGGTACTGGGCCGGCTGGGAGTGAAGACCATCATCCTGACCAACGCCGCCGGCGCGATCAACCAGTCGTACCGGCCGGGCGAGTTCATGGTCCTGAGCGATCACTTGAACCTCACCGGCCGCAATCCCCTGCTCGGCCCCAACGATCCAGCACTCGGTCCGCGATTCCCCGACATGTCGCAGCCCTACGACGCCTCGTTGCGCGCCAAGACGCTGGCCGCTTTCCGCAGCGTGAAGGCAACCGTCCACGAAGGCATCTACGTGGGCCTTCTCGGCCCGAGCTACGAAACGCCCGCCGAGATCACCATGTTCCGCCAGATGGGAGCGGACGCGGTGGGCATGTCGACGGTTCTCGAAACCATCGCCGCCCGCCACATGGGTCTGGCCGTCATCGGCATCTCCTGCCTCACCAACGCGGCCTCGGATGCCGCTCAGGAGGCCCTCTCCCACGCCTCCGTCCTGGAGGAAGGCCGGAAGGCCGAAGGCACATTTGTGGCCGCACTCAGAGCCACGATCGAGTCCCTATGAAAGCAAAGAACAAGACGAAGCCGCTGAGTGGCGATGCGCCGCCGCTTGAAGGCCTGTCCGACTACGCCCGCGAGGCTCGCCAGAGGGCCCAAGCCCCCTATTCCAGGTTCAAGGTGGGCGCGGCCCTGATGACCGTGAATGGGGAGATCATCGCCGGGTGCAACATCGAGAGCGCCACCTACGGCCTGACCATTTGCGCGGAGCGGGTCGCGGTGTTCAAAGCGGTGTCCGAAGGCTTGAGAAAATTCTTCGCCATCGCAGTGGTCACGGACTCGGGCAAGGTCGCGACGCCGTGCGGTTCGTGCCGCCAGGTCCTGTGGGAGCAGTGCGGAGATATCTGGGTCCACGTGGCCAATCTCAAGGGCCAGCGAAAGACGATGCGC
Source organism: Acidobacteriota bacterium (assembly GCA_032127745.1). Classification (GTDB taxonomy): domain Bacteria; phylum Acidobacteriota; class Vicinamibacteria; order Fen-336; family JAGNNV01; genus JAGNNV01. Next base: position 1,970 of record JAQBHL010000247.1, on the reverse strand, counting down.
CTGTCCACCCTCCTGCCCGAGCCTTTCGACAAGACCTTCCTGTAGCCACTCCGATGGCGCTCAAACCACCCCTCGACTCGGGCGCTCCATGCACCAAGGAGCGGGCCATGAGACGGGAAGAGAAAAAGGGCTTGGCGAAGGTCCTCGCCGGAGTGGGGGCATGAGGCCGATCCTGCGCGCCCCCCTGACTCGCACTTCGGGGCGGAAGGCCCTTCCGCATTCCCGCTGGTCGAAGCTGATCACCGAGTCGCGCAATCCGAGATCGTTCAATCTCGATCGCATGGCCACGGAGAAGGTGGTGACCCTGCTCCTCGACGAGGATCGGCTGGCCATGATCGCGGCCAGGAAGAAGGCGCGCGATGTCGCCTCCGCGGCCCGGCTGGTCGCGAACTCGATCGCGGCGGGAGGACGCACGATCTTCGTGGGCGCGGGCACCAGCGGCCGTCTGGGCGTATTGGAGGCAGCCGAGTGCCCCCCGACTTTCGGCACGCCGCCGGAAATGATTCAGGGCATCATGGCCGGAGGCGAGGAGGCGGTCTTCCGGGCCCGGGAAGGTTCGGAGGATCGCGCCGACCGTGGTGAACGCGCGGTGGCCACCGTGACCTCGAAGGACGTGGTGATCGGCATCTCCGCGAGTTCGGTGACGCCCTTCGTGCGGGCCGCGCTCCAGAAGGCCCGGAAACGCCGGGCCAAGACGGTGCTGGTCACCTGCGCGCCCCGAAACGGGCTCTCCGCCCTGGCCGGCGTGGTGATCGCGATTCGCACCGGTCCCGAAGTCCTCACCGGATCCACCCGGCTCAAGGCCGGTTCGGCCACCAAGGCGGTGCTGAACGCCATCACCACCGCGGCCATGATCCGGGCGGGCAAGGTCTACACGAACTTCATGGTCGACCTGAAGCAGACCTCGAAGAAGCTCGAGGATAGGGCGCGACGGATGGTGGCCGCGTCGGCGAGGGTCGACCTCGCCGAGGCCGATCGCCTGCTGCGCGAGTCCTCTCAGGAGGTCAAGACGGCGATCGTGATGGGCGAGTTGGGCCTTGACGCGCTCTCCGCCCGCAAGAGGCTTCGCCTGGCCAAAGGCCACGTGCGCAAAGCCATCAACGGAGCGCGGCGAAGGTAGGTCGAGCGCCCGGGACCGGCCAGGCGTTTTCGCGTATGCTGCCCAAACTCGCCCTCGCCTTGGGCATACCCAGTTCCCGGAGGCCCCCATGAAGGAAGAAGAAGCGTCATTTAGCCCCGGCCAGATGATCCTGGCGCCGGCCCTCATCACCCTCGCCGTCACCCTGCTGCGGCTGGTGGGAGAACTCCAGGGCTGGTCGCCCCTGCTCTTCAACAAGGAAGCCGGCGGCGGCGGCGCCCTCGTCGGCATCGCGTGGCTGGTTCCCGTCTTCGGCGCCTGGTTTGGCTGGAAGCTGGGCCGGGCCGGACAAGGATCGGGGCGGGTCGGCCGCGCCCTCGGTCTGGCCATCCTGGCTCTCGCTATATTGCCCCTACTGGGCGTCGCCACGACCGCGCTCGGAGTGAGCCCGACGGGCGTGGGCGCCCTCGCCGTCTTTGTGATCGGATCGATCGCGGGCCTCCTGGTCGGCCTGCGGGCCTGGCCCGACCTGGGGCGCACCCTCCTCGCCTACGCCTTCGCCGCCCGCGTTCCCGTGGTGGTGGTCATGTTGATGGCCATGCTCGGAAACTGGGGCACGCACTACGACGCGCCGCCGCCCGGCCTTCCGGAAATGGGCGTGCTGGCGAAGTGGTTCGCCATCGGCGTGGTTCCGCAGATGACCATCTGGATCTGGTTCACCGTGGTGGTGGGCTCGCTGTTCGGCATCGTGGCCGGCGCGATCGCCCGCCGCGGGCGCGCCGCCGCCTGAGCCTCAGGCCTGAGCCTCAGGAAGGTTCAGACTCGCCGATCAGATCGAGAGAGGTCTGACGCTCACGGTTTACGCTCAGCCGCAGCACGTCAGGCCGCGCGT
>JAQBHL010000246.1:0-18213 GCA_032127745.1 Acidobacteriota bacterium | reverse complement strand
CTCGACCCAGGTGTGCTCGGCGCCAAGGGAGCCCATCCACGATGCGACCTCGGCCCTGAACTCCGGCGTGCCATAGGTGATGCTCTCGGGACCCGAGGGCATCATCCGATACGGCGCGAATACGAAGACTCGATACGAACTCCAGTTGCTGATCAAAACACTCCTTATGTGGTAGTCCATGAGCACAGTGCCACTAGATGATGGGGCATGTTATGTCGTTTCCGTTCGAGAAGCCACGGGAAAATCCATGGACCCCGTCAGCCGTTCGAGCGCGGCGAGGGCCTCCTCCCTCGTATCGCCTCGAACGAGGAGAGCCCCTAGCCAGTCGGGAGCACCGGTCTCGACCCCGGCCACCGCATCGCCCGCGAACGCCCACGGCCGCGCGATCAGGACCCGAGGCGACGGAGCGAGGTGATCCAGAAAGCCGTCGCGGGTCAGCACTCCGGTTCGAGGCGAGGGCAGAAGTGACTCGGCGACGAAGCAAAAGGGCGGCGTCGCCTTCCCGCTCATGGGGAGGCTCAGGGAGGCGCGCAGCCACTGCTCCACCAGATCGATCCCCCAGACCTCCCGATGAATGTCAGTGGTGGAGTATCCGCCGAGGCGCCCATTGACCTCGATGAGGCGCGGTCCATCGGAGGTGCGTTTGACCTCCACGTTGAAGGCGCCGCGACGAAACCCAAGAGAGAGCACACAAGCGGCGGCGTGGTCCACCAGTTCGCGCTCCTCCGCTTCGGTGAGCCCCGAAGGCGCCACCCGCCGGACATCGCGCAGGCCACACAGCTCGAGGTCGTCCGTGGCATGGGCATACAGAACTCTTCCTTCTTCGAGAAGCAGATCCACATCGAACTTCGGCCCCTCGATCCAGGATTCGAGGAGCAGACTCGTTCCCCCCGACCACATGAGGTTGAACCAGGCCTCATCGCTGGTCAGGCCGACCGAGGCCCTCGCCCGCGCCTCCTCCACCTTGGCCACGATTTCGGCGTAACGGCGCGCGAGTTCTTTCGCGTCGCGCACCCGGAAGGTCTGAACCGAACCCACCCCGGTCACCGGCTTCAACACCGCCGGGAACCCGACCGCCTCGGCCGCGATCTCCAGTTCCTCCGGGCCGTCGATGCGGGAGAAACGAGGTCCGGGGAGGCCCGCCCTGACATACGCCTCACGGGCCCGGTGCTTGTCACGCGCGAGGTCGGTCACTTCAACCGGGTGAAACGGCAGTTCCAGAAGCTGGGAAATGCGGGAGGCAAAACCACCGGCGAAGCCGTCGATCGTCCCCACTCCGTCGATGGCGAGCCCCGAGTTCATCACCGCCGCGGCCGCGCGCGCCGCGAAGGTGTCGAAGGGGACCAGGTCCACCACCACTTGCCGCTCGATGAGTTCCCCCGGCCCGGCGCAGCTCCCGACCCAATGTCGAGGGCCATCCAGAACCACCAGCCGAACCCCCAGTTCGCGCGCCCTTTCGTAGATGTGGCGCTTGCTGCGATAGCTGCCCAGGACCACGAGGAGCCGCTTGCCTCGAAGGGCCTCTGACTCCGGGCGGGCCGATATGTCGGGGATCACGTGCGCCTAGTCTGCTCATTGTTCGGAGACTTGGCAAGGCCCCGGGCGCATCGGGCCATTAGGATTCCTGGATGAAAGACCGAATGTTGAAGGAGCGCTGCCTCCGCCTGAAGCTGATCCTGAGCGACGTGGACGGCGTGATGACCGACGGCTCCATTTTCGTTCTGCCCAGTGGCGACGAGGCGCGCGTCTTCAATGTCCGCGACGGCTACGGCATTGTCCTCGCCCACGCCGCGGGCCTCGAGACCGGAATCATCACCGGCCGGGCGTCGGCCACGGTGACGGAGCGAGCGCGAGCGCTGGGCATGAGCGTGGTGAAGCAGGGCTCCATGGACAAGTCCCGCATGCTCGACGAGATTCTTACCGAGAAGTCGCTGGAGCCCCACGAGGTCGCCTACGTGGGCGACGACTACCCGGACCTCCCGGTCATGAACCGGGTCGGCCTCTCGGCCGCCCCCCAAGATGCTCCGACGGAACTCAAACAGGCCGCCTTCATGGTTCTCGACCGCCCGGGGGGGAGGGGCGCCCTGCGGGAGTTCATAGAATCGATCCTGCGCGCCCGCGAGGTCCTCGTCCCCACCCTCGCCTCCATGGGCATCGAAATCGAGGACTAGTGTCCTGCCTCACAAGTACGTGGCACATGCGAGTGACGAGGCGGCCGGAGCGCAAGGCGCCGAGGAGGCCGCATATCCAGCATTTGCAACGACGAGCAACGCAGCGATCCGGGATGCATCGGCGGCGAATTATGTGACGTACTTCTGTTACGGGACACTAGGCCAATCACTATTTTGGCAAGGATCCTGGATGGATCCTGGATGGATCGGGTGTGCGTCATGAATGTGGGTGATAGTTTCGACTCTCGAGGCCAGGACGTGGTGACGGTTTTGTCCAGGATCCGGGTGAGGCGTGCCTACTACCACTGCACGGATTGCAGGACGGGTACGCTCCCGAAGGACTCCGACCTGGACATTGTTTCCACCTCGTTCTCTCCGGGTGTTCGCCGACTCATGGCCCGAGTCGGTGGCAAGGAAGCCTTCGACGAAGGACGCCGGGATCTTGAGCCCCTGGCCGGTATCTTCGTGAAGACCAAAGAGGTGGAGCGTGTCTCAGAGACCATCGGCGAGGAAATCGCATCGGTCGCTCGTCGAGAGCGCAAGGCTGTTCTTTCCGGAAAGATCGTTCAGATCCAGCCCGTTCCCAGGATGTATGTGGCGGTGGACGGCACCGGCGTGCCCATGTTGCCCCACGAGACCGAAGGGCGCCGGGGCAAGGACGAAACCGGTCGAGCCAAGACTCGAGAGGCCAAGCTTGGCTGTGTCTTCACCCAGGTCGGCGTCGATGCCGAAGGGCGGCCCATTCGTGATCAGGGATCGACCACTTACGTTGGAGCGATCGAGACCGCGCAGGAATTTCGTCAACGGATCTTCACGGAGGCCATAAGGCGCGGAGCGCTATTCTCAAAACAAATGGTCGTCCTGGGTGACGGCGCGCCGTGGATCTGGAACATCGCCTCCGAACATTTTCCAGGCGCCATTGAGATCGTCGATCTGTACCACGCCCGCGAACACCTCTCGGAGCTGGCCAAAGTCGTCTACGGCCCCGGCAGCAAGGTGGCAGAGCAATGGGCAGAAGCCCGTATCGCCGAACTGGACGTCGGCAATGTCGAGACGGTACTCACCGCGATGGCGCGCCTGCGACCTCGGAACGACACCGTGAAGGATGAAGACCGCCGGGCCGCTGGGTACTTTCAGACCAACGCAGAGCGGATGCGCTACCGGGAGTTTCGAAGTCAGGGACTCTTTATCGGATCAGGCGTCATCGAGGCCGGCGGCAAGACCATCGCCGAGCGAGGGCTTTAGAACTGGGACGACAGCGTGGGCCTCAACACGGCCAATCGGGCACCCCCGACAACTCGCACTACCGCGACCTCTCCGAGTCGTGGGCTCGAGGCCGGTATTTCCCGGTGGCCAACTCCCGGGCCAAGGTGGAGTCGGTGGCTGAGAAGACCAGCAGACTCACGCCGGCGGCGTCGCACTCCGGCTGGCAGAAGACCAAAGCCACAGGGCACCTGTCCGCGAGCAGGTGCTCGAGCGGTTCCTTCCTCGGAAGCGCGCCGGCGGTCAAGAAGACCTGGCGGCCACGCGGGTCACGCCTCTCGGCTAGCGCCGAGCCGTATCCGCCCCTCTCGACTTCCAAGGATCGAATGCGTCTGACCAACCACAATCCGTCACCGGTTCGCCGGTATCGTTGCCGTCGATCAGCTCATCGTGCCGTTCCGTCCTCGGGGTACACTGCCCGAGCCATGACCTCGCCACCAGCCTCAGAACTCGATTTCGACAAAGCTGACTATGGCGGCAACCCCGCCGGAGTCAGATGCGCCTCCTGCTCTATGGAGATCAAAGACCGCTACTTCGAGGTCAACGGGGCGACGGTCTGCGCGAGTTGTCGACGCCTGATCACCGACCTGGAGCGCCCGGAGGGCGGCCTGAGACGGTTCATCAAGGCCACGGCCCTCGGACTGGCGGGCGGAGCAGCGGGAGCCTCGATCTGGTACGCCGTGGCCACGCTCTTCAACATGGAGATCGGCCTGATCGCCATTCTCGTGGGCTGGCTCGTGGGCAGCGGCGTTCACAGGGGCGCCGAAGGTCGAGGAGGCCTGCGCTACCAGCTGCTCGCGGCCTTCGTCGCCTACGCGTCCATCGTGACCACCTACATTCCGCCCATCTATGCGGAATTCGCGAAAGCGCCTGAAGGCGCCGCCGCAATCGGCGACACCACGGCCGGCCAGCTGGATGGGAGTGCGTCAAGCGGGCCCCGCGACGCAGCACCTGCCCCGGCGGAAGAGCCAGGAACCGCGTCGAGCGAGCAGCCGAGCCTTTCCGGCGCCTTCGGTTCGCTGCTCGTCGCCGGCGCCTTCCTCTACGCGATCGCCTTCGCGGCGCCGTTCCTGATGGGGTTCGAGAACCTGATCGGCATTCTGATCATCGGCTTTGCCCTGCATCAAGCCTGGCGGATGAATTCCCGGCGGGTGATCGAGGTGAAAGGGCCCTTCAGGTTGGCCGCCGCTCGACCGCCCGCCCGGGCTGCGCGTGCACCGGACGATATCGTCGGTTCATGAGCAAGGGTTCGTGCCCGGGGTGCGACACCGAATACGCGTCGACGGCGCTCGTGTGCCCAAACTGTCATCGCCTGGTTCATGGCGACGAGCTGAAGCGGCTGGGCGCCCAGGCGGCGGCGGCGGAGCAAAGGGGCGACAAGGCGACCGCGCGTACGGCTTTTCAGCGTGCCGTCTTGCTGCTTCCGAAGGAAAGCGGTCAGCGCCTGACCATACAAACGCGCCTGGCGGAACTGGATGGTGAGTCGGGGCCGGTGAGGGCCACGCCCGCAGCGCGACCGGCCTGGGTGACCGGCGGGGGGGCCATAGGCGCGATCGCGCTGATTGTGTGGAAGCTCAAGGGCGTTCTACTTCTGGTGACTGGGAAGCTGAAGTTCCTGACTCTCGGCTTCTCCAAGGCCAGCACTGTGTTCTCGTTCCTGGCTTCGTTCGGCGTCTACTGGAGCCTGTGGGGCTGGCGCTATGCCCTCGGATTTCTCGTAGCCATGTACATCCACGAAATGGGCCATGTGGCCGCGCTGCGGCGATTTGGAATTCCTGCCTCAGCCCCCATGTTCATCCCGGGTGTGGGTGCGTTCGTGCGTATGAGCAGGCATCCGGCCACAACCGGCGAGGACGCGCGCATCGGCCTGGCCGGACCGGAATGGGGATTGGGCGCGGCCCTGGCCGCCTACCTGGCCTACTGGGCCACCGGCGAACCGATCTGGGCTGCTATCGGCTACTCTGCCGCATATCTGAATCTTTTCAATCTGCTTCCGATCTGGCAGCTTGACGGAGGGCGAGGATTCGCGGCGCTCACCCGAGCGCAACGCATCGTGGTGGCCGTGACTCTGGCCGTTGCCTGGGGGATCACCGGGCAGGGCCTGCTTGGGTTGATCGGCGCCGCCGCGGCTTATCGGGCGTTTCTGTCGGACGCTCCTCCCGGGGGCGACACCGGGGTGCTGGGGCGCTTCGTCGGGCTGATTGTCGTGTTCTCCTCGATGCTGCTTCTGGGGATGCCTGGCCGCTAGCCGGAGTGCAAGGCGGCGAGGAGGGCGAGTGCGGAGAGCAGCCGCAACATGGCCTTTCGCCAAGTCGGGATTCACGCGCGGCCAGGCAACCATGGTGGATGCGCCGACGGTCAACGAGGCGCCGATTCAACTCGAATGCCAGGTGACCCACGAGCTGCGCGTGCCGCCGATGCGCACCGTGTTCATCGCCAACGTGGTGGCCACGACCGTACACGAGGACATTTGTGACGCGGATGGCCGTCTCCGCCCAGGCGCGGCGGCGTTTTTCGGCATGGCGACCGGCTGCGGAGAGTTCTTCACCCTGGGTCAGAGGGTGGGACACATCGGCCAGAGCGTCGGACGGAGCGATATCCGGTACTGACCCGACGGCCCCGGGCGTAGCACCCAGGTGGCCCTCCCGGGCCGCGCGCTCGGCCTGGAACATGCGCACACCAGTGGGCTGCGGCACTCGGGCGGGCGCAGCGATGTTTCCCTCGGCAGTATCATCGTAAGCCATGCGCTTCCTCTCCACTCTCTTGACCACGGTTGCCGTCGCCGGTCTTTCGGCCTGCTCGTCTCCGCCTCCCCCTCCCGTTTCGGCCGCTCCCTCGGCCAATGCGGGCGTCGATTCGCAGCTCGCGGCCAGCCTTCGTCAGTACGAGCGGGCGGAAATGACCGCCGATCTGTCCGGGATGCCCGCCCATGAGCGTCAGGCCCTGGCGAAGATCGTCGAGGCGGCCACACTCTTCGACGGCTTGTTTCTCGAACAGGTGTGGGCCGACAACGCCTCGATGCTGATGCGGCTCGCCTCGGATCCCACGCCCCAGGGCCAGGCCCTCCTCCACTACTTCATGATCAACAAGGGGCCGTGGGATCGGATCGATCATCAAAAGCCCTTCGTGCCCGGCGCGCCGGACAAGCCGGAGATGGGCAATTACTACCCCGCCGACTCGACGAAAGCCGAGGTCGACGCGTGGTTCAACTCCCTGCCCGCGGCCCGCAAGACGGAGGCCACCGGTTTCTTCTCGGTCATCCGCCGCGGGTCCGACCACAAGCTGATGAGCATCCCGTACAACGTGGCCTACCAGAACACGCTTCTCGCCGTTTCGGCGAAGCTCAAGGAAGCGGCCGCCATCACCGCCCAGCCGACGTTGAAGAAGTTCCTGGAACTGCGCGCCGATGCGCTGCTCTCTAACGACTACTTCGCGAGCGACCTGGCCTGGATGGAACTCGACGCGTCGATCGAGCCGACCATCGGGCCCTACGAGACGTACGAGGACGAGTGGTTCGGCTACAAGGCCGGCTTCGAGGCCTTCATCGGCGTCCGCGATGACGCGGAGACCAAAAAGCTCAGCACCCTGGGGGTCGAACTGCAGGGTCTCGAAGACGCTCTGCCCATCGACCCGAAGTACCGCAATCCGAAGCTTGGCGGACTCGCGCCGCTCCGGGTGGTGAATTCGGTGTTCAGCTCCGGCGACGGCAACCGCGGCATCCAGACCACGGCCTACAACCTGCCGAACGACGACCGGGTGATCCAGGAGAAGGGCTCGAAGCGCGTGATGCTCAAGAACGTGCAGGAGGCCAAGTTCAAGTACGTTCTGGCCCCGATCTCCAAGGTCGCCCTCGCACCCGCGGATGCCGCGCGGGTGTCGTTCGACGCTTTTTTCACCCACACCGTCATGCACGAACTGATGCATGGTCTCGGGCCTCATCAGGTCAAGGGTTCCGGCGAGGCGGTGCGGCTGGTCCTCAAGGACACCTACTCCGCCATCGAAGAGGCGAAGGCGGACATCTCGGGGCTTTGGGCGCTGCAACAACTCGCGGACAAGGGCGTGATCTCGAAGGATGTCGCGGACACCATGTACACCACCTTCCTCGCCTCCGCGTTCCGCTCCATCCGTTTCGGGGTCACCGAAGCCCACGGCAAAGGCGTCTCGCTGCAGATCAGCGACCTTCTCGATCGCGGCGCCTATGTGGTGAACGCCGACGGCACCTTCGCGGTAGTCGACGCGAAGATCTCGGAGGCCGTGGCCGGACTCACCCACGATCTGATGACGATCGAAGCCGAGGGTCGCTACGACGACGCCCAGGCGCTGCTGGCCAAGGCCATGGTGATCCGCCCGGAGGTCCAGCGCGTGCTGGACAAGCTGAAAGGCGTGCCGGTGGACATCGAACCCTCGTTCCTGCCGATTCAGTAGGACCGAGGCGCTGCGCCAATCGAGAAGAACGCGACCGGACCGACGAGTCGGCGAATCGCCCTGGCCGCGGCCCTGGCCCTGGCGGCCTGTGGAGGCAAGGACAACCACACCCCCACCGCACCTTCACAGGCGTCCCCTTCGAGTTTCGCCGGCGCCTTTCCGTCGACCGGCGCCAGCCTAAACTACGAGTTGGATGTGCCCCCGGGCCCGGGACCGTTTCCCGCCGTGGTCTTCGGTCATGGATCAGGCCAGGTTACAAAGGCCGATGGCGCCCTGCACGTGCCGTTCTGGCTCGGTCAGGGCTTTGCCGTGCTGCGGTTCGACAAGCGCGGCGCCGGCCAGTCCACCGGCGTCTACCGCGGCGTCTCGGCAGCCAACAGCCAGACCCGGATCCTCGAACTGGCCGGTGACATGGCGAAGGGCGTGGCGTTTCTGAGCACGCGGACCGACATCGACCGCCGGCGCATCGGCCTCACCGGCGTGAGCCAGGCCGGTTGGGTCATGGCCGCGGCCACGACCATCTCGAGCGACATCCGTTTTGTCGTGGCCTTCGTGGGTTCGACGGTGCCGGTCGGCGTGAACATCGCCTACGAGAATCTGCGCGATCAGCCCATCGGCGAGGCCTATGCAGCGCTGGCCCAGTATGGAGGCCTTCACGGCTACGACCCCCTTCCCGACCTGCGCGCGACCGCCGCGCCCGTGCTCTATCTGCTCGGCGCCGACGATCGGCTCGTGCCCACGCGGGTGTGTCTGCCCCTGGTCGAGGCCTGCGCGCCGAAGGGTCCAGGGTCAGCGCACGTGTCTATCCCGCGGTAGGACACGAACTCGGCTCGTCCAGCCGCGCCTGGCCCGACATTGCCGAGTGGCTGCGGTCCCAGGGATTGCGCTAGGCGAACGGCTGGTCGATCGCCGGACTTGGCTCGGAGAAGAACTTCGGACCGTTCTCGGTGATGTAGAGGCAGTCCTCGAGCCGCATCCCGAATTCGCCGTAGATGGTAACCATCGGCTCGTCGGAGAAACACATGCCGGGCAAGAGCTTCGTCTTGTTCCCCTTTACGAAGTTCGTCCACTCGTGTCCGTCCATACCGATGCCGTGGCCGGTGCGGTGCGGGAGTCCGGGAACCTTGTAGCCCGGGCCGAAGCCGGCATCGGTGATGACCTTGCGCGCGGCGGCATCGACCGACTCGCACGTAGCACCCACCTGCGCGGCCGCAAAGGCCGCGGCCTGGGCCTTCTTCTCCAGGTTCCACACCTCGACCTGGCGCTTCGTCGGCTTCCCGAACACCACCGTTCTGGTGATGTCGGACTGGTAGCCGAGGTACTTGACACCGTCGTCGATCTGCACGACGTCGCCTTCCTTGAGCCTCTGGGGCGTGATGCTGCCGTGCGGGAACGCGGTGTACTTGCCGAAGCTCACCGCGATGCCGCCCATAGCGCCGAGGGCGCGATAGGCGGCGGTGATGTTGTCGCGCAACTCACCCTGGGTCATGCCCTCGCGCAGGGTCGCGAGCCCGGCCTTGTAGGCGGCGATGGTGATGTCGTTGGCATGCTGCATGAGGGCAATTTCCGTCTTCGACTTGATCATGCGGCAGCCCGCGGTCACCGGGGTGGCGAGGGTGAACTCAACCTGGGGCGCCGCCTTGCCGAGGCCATAGGCCACAAAGTATCGGACCCGCTCTTCGAGGCCGACCTTGCCCGTGGACACTCCGCGATCCTTGAGAATGCCGGCCACCACGGCGGTCGCGTCCTCGTCTTCCTGCCAGACCCTTATGTCTTCGGTGAACTTCGTGACCTCGCGCGCGCGATCCTCCTCGAATCCGGGGGCCACGTAGGCCAGTTCGCCCTTCGCGGGAATGACGAGGAGGAACGGCCGCTCACTCAAGCCCCAGCGCACGTCCACGAAGTAGGCCATGCTGGTGCCCGGCTCGAGAACGATGGCGCCGAGGCCGTTCTCGGCCATCAGACGCCGCGCCTTTTCGATGCGGGCGCGTCGCTCATCGTCGGTGATCGCCGGGGGGGCTCCGGGCAGCGGCTTGAGGGCGCGGATGACGCTCGGCACCCGGCGCGGAGCTTGGTTACCCTCCTGCGCCTCGGCCTTGCGGGCGGAAGGGGCGGTGAGGATCGTGCCCGCGGCCAGGCTGGCCGCGCGCGTGAAGTGACGTCGAGACATGGGCATTTCAGGAATCTCCAAAGCGCACGAGACGAGATTAGCTCTTTCCTCAGCACGCGCGCTGTTCAAGGAGGGATGGCGCGCGGTCAGTAGGCGGGCGCGATCGCAGGGCCAAAGCTGGTGGTCAAGCGATGGGGCGGCGGGGAGCAGGTTCCGTTATTTCGGGGGCTCGCGCGGCTTGGGCAGCGGTTTGCGCGGAAGGATCGCGTCCCGCATGGCGGCGTGGTACACGAAGCTGGCCAGGATGGCCGAGGCCTGCTTGAGATCGTCGGGGGACGCCGCCTCGTACACATCGAGGCTTGAGTGGTGCACCTTCGAATCGTAGCTCAGCGGGTCCTGGATAAACTGGAAACCGGGCAGTCCGAGCGCGTCGAACGGCATGTGATCGGTCCCGCCCGTGTTCAGAGTGGTGAGGGTGGAGGCGCCGAGGTAGTGGAACGGCCGCAGCCAGGCCTCGAAGATCGGCCGCGCCCCCTCGTTGCCCTGCAGGTTGACCCCGCGGATGCGCCCGCTGCCGTTGTCGAGGTTGAAGTACCCGGAGAGCTTCGCGTGCTCGGGCGTGAGCGCCATGGTCTTGAGGTCGCCGAAATGGCGGGAGACGTAGCCCACCGAGCCGAAATAGTCCTGTTCCTCGCCCGTCCACAGGGCGACGCGGATGGTGCGGCGCGGCTTGATGCCGATGGCCTCGAGCACGCGCATGGCTTCAAGCGCCACCGCGCAGCCGGCGCCGTTGTCAGTGGCACCGGTGCCCGCGTGCCAGGAGTCGAGATGACCGCCGAGCATCACCACCTCCGACTTGAGCGCGGGGTCCGTTCCCGGGATCTCCGCAACCACATTGAAACCGTCGACCCTTTCGACCATCCGCACGGCCAGGGTCAAGGTCAATGTCACCGCCTGCTTCCGGTCGAGCATGCGGACGATCCGGCCGTAGTGCTCGCGCGAGAAAACGAAGCCGGGGAAAGCGGGATGCCACACATGATCGTAAAAGCCGCCGATCCTCACGTCTTCACTGATGGGGCTCGGGTCGATGAGAGCGGCGATGCCTTCGCTCGCGAAGAATTCGAGAATCTCCTTCTGCTTGTCTAGCCCTTTCTGGAATTCCTCTTCCTCGTCCCAGAACGACTTCGGCGCGTCGCCCACACCCTCCGGCGCCGGATCGACCTGCCCTTCCTGCTTCTTGAGCTCGTCGTCGGTGAGCCTCTTCGCCTCCGGCTCAAAGCCGAGATCGAGGGTTTCGGGTCGTCCGTTCATCACGATCGCGCCCCGCAGCTTGCCGCGGTACTTCTCGAAGTCGTCCTTCGACTTCACCTCGACGACCATGGGGGCGCCGGTGAGAGGGGCGGCCAGCGCAGGAGACCAGGCGCGCGGGTAGCCGGTGATGCGCATGTACTGCGGCTCCGTCATCTCGATCGAGAAGCGATCCACGGACCAGCCACGGCTGGTCGTGCCGTCCGGCTCCAGGGCCGCGTTGACCATGCCCCAGCGCGTCAGTTGGTCGCGCGCCCACTCGCCGGCCTGGCGTAGGGTCGGCGATCCGGTGAGGCGCGGGCCGTACACGTCCGAAATCCAACTGAGCGTATCCATCACCGCCGAGCGCTGAAATGCCTCGGCCTTGATCTGGGCGACCACGGCCTCGTTGACCGGCTCCTGGGCGAGGGCCGGTGTTGAGATGATCGGGACCAGCACGATGAACAGGGCCCTGCGCCACGGGCGGGTCGGCCAACCTGTGTAGTTCATAGGCCCAGTCTAAAGGGCAGCCTCTCCGCGCGGGAGTCGACTACACTCCCCATGGACTGGCCCGGGGGAAGCCTCCGATGAATCCTCGCCATATCGTCGAGATCGTGAGGCGGGCGGTCAGCGAGTTCGGCTACGAGTTGAGCCGTCCGTTGAATCTCGCCCTCGCCTTCTTTCTCTCCCCCCTGCCCCGAAGATACTGGGGCGGGGCGACCGGTGTGGGCATTCTGCTCTCGGGCTTCGTCCAGATGGGTGCCAGTGCGCGCGGACTTCTACGTGCGTACACAGCTCACGCGCAACAGGTGAGCGATGCTCTGGCCCAGGCCACGATCACCGCCGCCCTCAACAGCGGGGACGTGACCGTGAGCGCCGCGCCCGCCATGGCCTTCGGCGCGCTCACGCCCTTCGGTTTTCTTGCCGTGTCAGTCCCGGCCTGGATCTTTGCGTACGGCGCCATCTCAGGCCTGGTCCGCGTCTTTGGCTATGCCGCCGACCATCCTTGTGGAGATCCGATCCTGACCTTCATCGACGACCTCGTATGGGACGGAATGCGCTCTCTCTGGTCGGTGGTCCGGCAAGCCTCCCATCGCATCCGCTCCTTTTGGCGGGCTGAATGAGAAGGATCCGTCCGCGAGAGCCCGGCTCTACGGACGCAGGCTCGCGCCGGGGGAGGCGTTCGAGGGAACCCGCGCCTCGGCCTCTTGGGGTTCGCCCGGAGCATGGCCCCGAGGGAGGCGCGGCTCGGGCCACGCCACGCGGAGGGCGGAACGCGGGCGCGCTCACAATGACCCTGGCCCGCAGGCCGGGCCCGCAGGCGGCGGCGGCGACGGAATCGCGACTCCCCCACCGCGCGTGAGCGCCGTGTTCAGCGTGGCCAGATCCTTCGAGAGGAAATCGCGATAGAGGCCGAAGCGGGGAGCGGAGCCGGACCCGCGCCCGAATGAGCCAAAGGGATCACGTGAACGGAATCGAGACTCCCTAGACTGACCCGCGACGGATCGAGCCTGATCGAGACCGCCGCGCGGGAAAGGAATCCCTATGACGCACATAAACCCCCAGACCATGGGGCAGCAGTTCGGCCGGCGATCGTGGGCCGAGCCCTGGAAGATCAAGATGGTCGAGCGACTGCGCATGACCACGCGCGAGGAACGCGAGCGCGCCCTCGGCGAGGCCGGCTTCAACACCTTCCTCCTGAAGTCCGACGACGTCTACATCGACCTGCTCACCGACAGCGGCACCGGCGCGATGAGCGACCAGCAGTGGGCGGGCATGATGCTGGGCGACGAGGCCTACGCGGGCAGCCGGAACTTCTACCACCTCGAAACCGCCATCCAGACCTGCTACGGCTACAAGTACATCGTGCCCACGCACCAGGGACGCGGGGCCGAGCACCTGATCTCGCAAGTCGCGATCAAAAAGGGCCAGTACCTCCCCGGCAACATGTACTTCACCACCACGCGCCTTCACCAGGAACTCGCAGGCGGCATCTTCGTCGATGTGATCATTGACGAGGCTCACGATCCCGACGACCTGCACCCCTTCAAGGGCAACATCGATATCGGCAAGCTCGAAGCCCTGATCAAACGGGAGGGGGCTTCCCAGATCGCCTACGTGAGCCTCGCCGGCACGGTGAACATGGCGGGTGGCCAGCCGGTCAGCATGGCCAATGCGAAGGAGCTGCGGGCCCTGTGCGACCTGCACGGCATCAAGCTCTATCTCGATGCCACCCGGATGGTGGAGAACGCGTTCTTCATCCAGGAACGCGAAGCGGGATACGCGAACCAGCCCATCGCCGCCATCTTGAAGGAATTCTGCGGCTACACCGACGGCGCGTGGATGAGTGCGAAGAAGGACAACCTGGTCAACATCGGAGGGTGGCTGGCGGTAAACGACTGGGCGTTGTTCGAGGAGTTGCGGAACCTGGTGGTGGTCTACGAAGGCCTGCATACCTACGGGGGCCTGGCCGGGCGCGACATGGAAGCGATGGCCATCGGAATCGCCGAGTCGGTGGAAGACGCCCACATGCGCTCGCGCATCGGGCAGGTCCGATATCTCGGCGAACTCCTCACCGACTGGGGTATCCCCATCGTGCAGCCGGTGGGAGGTCACGCGATCTTCCTCAACGCCAGAGCGTTCTATCCGCACCTGAAGCAGATCGAGTTCCCCGCGCAGACCCTCGCCGCCGAGTTGTATCTCGACTCCGGCATCCGGTCGATGGAACGCGGGATCGCGAGCGCCGGCCGCGACGCGAAGACCGGCGACCACCACTATCCAAAGCTCGAGCTCACTCGGCTGACCATTCCGAGGCGCGTCTACACCCAGGCTCATATGGATGTGGTTGCCGAATCAGTCAAGGCGATCTTCGACGCTCGCAACACCACGCGTGGCCTGAAGCTGGTCTATGAACCTAAGTACCTGCGGTTCTTCCAGGCCCGATTCGAGCGATTGAGCGCGGCGTAGCCCGAAGCCCGGAAGAGCACACACCCGGCATCGCGACGGACTGAAGCAATCCTACACCGTCATCGCGAAGGACCCGGACTTTTCGCGCGGAGCGCGCAGCCTTGCCTCGGGCCACTGAAGCGATCTCGGCGTCACCGGCGCCCTGGGTGTGGGCGGGGCGAGGCGTTCCGCGCGCGCGACACGAAGCTCGACCTTGGTCACTCCACCCCTCCCGGCCACCCCGGTAGGCCGGGTCTCGCCGCCGGATATCAGGCCCGTAGGGCGAGCATCAGAAACTCCTGGCCTTGCCATGAAGGTCAGGGGCCGACTCCAGTCATGATGCCTTGATGCTTACATGATTCGCACCACGATGACGCTTGAACCTGACGTGGCGGAAGCGCTCAAGAGGCGGGCCAGACGGACCGGCCAGCCCTTCCGGCGCAATGTCAACGAGGTCATCCGGCTCGGGCTCCAGGCGGAGAAGTCCCGGCCCGCGCGGGCCTACCGGATCAAGCCCGTATCCCTGGGCGGCGTCGCCCCCGGCATCGATCTCGATCGGTCGCTGCGTCTCTCGGACGCCCTGGAGGATGAGGGTCAGGTCAGGAAGTTCGAACTGCGCAAGTGAGTCAGCCTTCATGATCCTCGTCGACGCGAACCTGCTGATCTACGCGATTGATCGCGATTCGCCGCATCACAAGGAAGCGCGCAAGTGGGCGGAGGGCGCCTTGTCCGGCCCGGTCACGGTGGGGCTCACCTGGGGCGTGATTCTGGCCTTTTTGAGGCTGACCACCCGGCCCGGCATCCTGAGACAGCCGATGCCCGCCGAGGCCGCCCTCCAGTTTGTGGACGAATGGCTGAATCTCCCCGCGGTGGAGATCGTGGTTCCAGGCGAACGTCACTGGCCGGTGTTCCGTAGTCTGTTGCAGGCGGCGGGAACAGCGGGAAACCTCACCTCAGATGCGCACCTCGCGGCGCTCGCCATAGAACGGGGGGCCACGGTGTTCTCGACGGACAGCGACTTCGGCCGCTTCCCCGGCCTCCGTCACGTCAATCCCCTCAGCGCGCGGCGGCGCTCGGCGCGCTGATCGAACGCGTCCGATCGGTCGCGCCTGCAAGAGGCCTGCCTCGCAGGTACGTGGCACCTGCGAGTGGTGTACGACATGGCCTCGGACAGCCGAACCCAGCTCACATGCGACCCTGCCTACGATGGCCCTCCCATACGGACGCTCGACGCGAAGGGCATCGTGTTCAGCTCGGACGAACCTGGCTCGATCTCCTGCGATGTCCTTGGTCGGCCGTATCCCAGAAGGCGGGCGGCCTGCGACGCGTCTCCACGAAGGGCGGGGCGTGGCCTTTCTGGTCGACGACGACCCACGACCTGCTCTTCGTGAGTCCGGCGACAAACAAGGTGATGTTCGCGCCCCACTCGATTGCGGGCGATGCCTTCAACCCGGGCCAACCTCTTGGTCCGATCGAGCTTCAACGGGCTGACCGCCCGTCTCTGCGGGACGCGCGGGGTAAGCTCCAACCCTGATGCGCCCGCTCTCCTCCGACCTCGCCGACGAAGACAAGCGGCCCTACTTTCTCTGGGACGAGGACATCTCTCTCAGGGAGTTCAAGCAACGCCTGAACGGCCCCGATCCGAACGAGCGACTTCGAATGCTGGCGAAACTCATGCGGGAGGCCAGGGACACGGACGTGTGGGCATTCGTGAAGCCCCAGGACGCCGCCGACGCGCTGCCCCGGCTGACCAGAAGGCTGGGGCGACGACAGGCCTTCTGGGATTTCCTGATGGATGGATGGCGGCGGCATGGCGTCATCGCCCGATAAGCTGACCTCGTTCCAGCGGGATCTGCTTCTCGCTTTCTTCGATCATGAGCGTGGTTTCTTCCTCACCGGCGGAGCCGCCCTGGCCGGGTTCTATCTTCACCACCGAGAGACCGCCGACCTCGATTTCTTCACCCATGACGGAGAAGCCTTCGAGCGCGGCGCCTTCGCTCTCAGAGCAGCGGCGGCGCAGCTTGGCGCCACCCTCACGATCAAACAGGACGCGCCCGGCTTCAAGCGTTACCTGGTCTGTCGCGGCGTTGAGTCCTTGCTCGTCGACATGGTGTGGGAACGCGTGCCCGCCGCGTACCCTTCCAAGCGAGAGCTGGGACGAATCGTGATCGACTCCCCGGAGGAGATCACGGTCAACAAGCTGACAACACTGGTGTCGCGTTCAGAACCCCGGGATATCGTCGACCTCATGCTGCTCGAGCGCTTCGGGTGCTCTATCGATGCAGCTCTGCCGAAAGCCCTCGAAAAAGACGGCGGCTGCACGCCCGCAACCCTCGCCTGGGTCTTGTCGCAGATCCATATTCCGGAAGGGGCGGCGCTCCCCGGTGACGTGTCCGTGGCGGAGACGCGCGCCTTTCTCGAAACTCTCATCGAGCGCCTGCTCAGGGCAGCCGTGCCGGGCACGACGTAGCCCCTCGCGATCACGAGCCTCTCGGACCCCGGGAGATCGACGTGAAGCTGCCCCTGCCACCCGACGCCGAGTCCAACGTCGTCGCCTCCCCGGACGGTCGCACGCTCTACTAAGGCGCACAGCAGAGGTGAAGCCGCCTCTCTGGGCTCCGGATGGGAAGGATCTCTATTTCATGGCCACGAGCTCGCGACTCGATGAACAGATCGAGATCATGGCCGCCCGGGTGGAGTACGCGCCGGCCCTGCGCGTGGGTCAACCCCGCCACTTTTTTCGGGGTCCTTCTTCGCCGGGGACGACTTCGGCCAGACCTTCGCTGTCGCCGCCGACGGGCGGTTCATACTGCAGCGAATCCCTGCCGGCTACTCGCGCGAGGGCGGCTTTGCCACCGAACCACGCGCGGCGACGCCTTCGCCGCCTTGTGCAGCCGCGCGGCGTCGGGCAGGCCGACCCCTGACACGCAGGGGGGCCACGGGTGCCGCCCCTACGCCGCTCGTTTTGGGTTTGTGACCTCCACTCATTCTGACCCCGCCTTATCCGGCCTCGTCTACAATCGCGACATGACGCGACCCCTTCCAAAACTTCTGACCGGCCTGCTTGGCGCTGCTGCCCTGTTCGGCGCGGCCAAGACCTCCGCCCAGCAACCGGGCGAGGCGACGTTTCGGGCGACCTATAAGGAACTGATCGAAACCAACACCACGCTGTCGGCCGGAAGCTGCACCCTTGCCGCCGAGCGCATGGCCGCGCGCCTGAAGGCTGCGGGCATAAGGGAAAGCGACCTCCACTTCATCATCCCGAAGGACAAGCCGAAAGAGGGCGGCCTCGTGGCCGTCTTCCCCGGCACCGACCCGGCGGCAAAAGCGATCCTGCTGCTGGCCCACGTCGACGTGGTGGAAGCCAAGCGGGAGGACTGGACTCGTGGCCCGTTCACCCTGATCGAGGAAGGCGGCTACTTCTACGCCCGCGGGACCCTGGACGACAAGGCCCAGGCCGCGATCTGGGTCGACCTGTTCGTCCGGCTCAAGGCCGAGGGCTACAAGCCGAAGCGCACCTTGAAGCTCGCGCTCACCTGCGGTGAAGAGACATCGGGCGCCTATAACGGCGCCGAGGATCTGGCCAAGAACCATCGCGACCTGATCGACGCCGAGTTCGCGCTGAACGAAGGTGGGGGCGGCCGTCTCGACGACAGCGGCCTATGGCAGGTCCACATCATCCAGGCCGGGGAGAAGCTGCCGCAGAACTATTCACTCGAGGTCACGAATCCGGGCGGCCACAGCTCGCGGCCGGTCAAAGAGAACGCGATCAACCGGCTGGCGGCCGCGCTGGTCAAAGTCGGCAACTACGAGTTCCCGATCATGACCAACGAGACCACCGTGGGCTTCTTCAAGGCCATGGGCCCGATCATCGGTGGAGAGGCCGGTGCGGCGCTCAGCGCGTTCGCCGGCGACCCGTCGAACACGGCCCTCGCTCAGAAGATCGCAGGGGCTGATCCGTCGATGAACGCCATTCTCCACACCACCTGCATCGCCACCATGCTGAACGGC
>JAQBHL010000245.1:0-13047 GCA_032127745.1 Acidobacteriota bacterium | reverse complement strand
CATCTCTCGAAGAGCAGATGGCCCGCTATCAGCTGGGCAGCCTGGATCCACGGTCGCCCTTGCCCGCGCCCGACCTTATCGCAGCGCTTGACGTTCCCCTGTCGCAGGCCGCTGGGGACGATGTTTTCGATCTGCCGCTTCGGCCCGCAGAGTCCGAAGGCCCCCGCGGACCCGGCCCGGAAACGACCGGGCAAAGTCTGGTGGAAAGACCGAGACCGACCTTGACCAGCGTTCCGGGGAGCCGTTCCCTGGTAGGCGGTCTTCCTCTGGTCGAGCCCTCGCGCCTGGATGTGATGCCCAAGGAGCTTCCGTCGCGGAAGGCATTCTCCGCGGTGAGTTCGCGCGCGGCTTCCCTGAGCGACCGGATGCAGGCGGCGTTCATCGACGTGGGGATCTGGTCGGCTACGAGCGTGACCGCGTTCTATTTCGCGAGCCGCATCGCCCGCACGTCCCTGGCCGGCCTCGGGCCGGCATGGCAGGGCCTCGCCGTGTTCGGGTTCGTGCTCGCCGCGGCCTACATCCTTTTCTTCGGGGGGCTCTCGGGCGCTACCCCCGGGAAGATCGCCTGCGGCATTCAGGTCAAACGGTATGACGGCTCATCCCTTGGGCCTCTGGTCTCCCTGGGTCGCGGCCTTCTGGGGATCCTCGGCGTGGCCTTCCTGGGTCTGGGGATCTGGCCGGCCTTCTGGGACAAGGATCGTCGGGCTCTTCACGATCGAGCGACCGATTCCCGGGTCACCACGGTCTAGCCGCCCGTGGTGAAAGTCCGGTCGCGTCCTTAGCGAGAGATTTTTGGTCAGATCAAGGCGCTGGACCGAGGGAATATCGGGAATATTTCGAGGTTCAGCAACGCAGAGCTCTGCGGGAAAGATCCGCTAAGGGCGCGGCCGGACTTTCACCACGGGCGGCCAGCCGTCTCCCCTTCGCCTGGCGAGCGGTATCCTCTCGCTCGAGGATCAGGAGCCGGATCTGGGCGGGGAGGAGAGCGCCTCAACTCCCGCGGTCAGGAGATGGTGTTCGTGCGGGGCAGCTTCGGAGAACGGAGAACCACGAGGTCACGTTGAAGTTCAAGGGCTGCGAGCCAGATGAACCGCTCCTGAGAGAATGAAGCGATGAGCCCCAAACAGCGACTGGCCTTCGTCTTCGCGACCGGTTTCGGGTCCGGCTATTCGCCCGTGGCGCCCGGCACCGCGGGCAGCGCGGTTGGCCTCCTCTTCGTCTGGGGCATGTCCTTTCTGAGCCTGCCCGGCCAGATCGCGGCCGTGGTGGCGGTGGCCATTCTTTCGATGGTCGCGGCCGACCTCGTGGCCACTTCGCTGGGCCTCAAGGATCCGGGCGTTATCGTGGCCGACGAGATCGCGGGAATGATGGTCACCATGATCGCCATACCCTTCACTGCGACCACCGCCATCCTTGGCTTTATCCTCTTCCGGATCATGGACGTGGTGAAGCCTCCCCCCGCGCGCCAGTTCGAGAGTCTCAAAGGGGGGGTCGGCGTGGTGGCGGATGACCTCATGGCCGGGGTCTACGCGCAGCTGGCCCTTCGGGGCATCTTGATCCTGATCGGATGATCGATGCAGGCTGAACTTCTCGCCGTGGGCAGCGAACTCCTGGTCCCGGGGCGGCAGGAGACGAACGCGGCCACCATCACCCGCTATCTGCTCGAGCGCGGCTGCCGGGTGGTGGCCCGAACCACCATCGCTGACGACGCCGCGGCCCTCACGGACTCATTTCGGCTCGCCTGGTCGCGCGCCGATCTGGTCATCGCCACCGGGGGGCTCGGGCCCACCGAGGACGATCTCACCCGGGAGTGCGCGGCCGCGGCCCTGGGCGCCGGCCTCGTCCGTGAATCCTCCTACGTCGAGTGGCTGAAGGAGCGTTTCAAGCAGTTCGGCCGCGTGATGCCGGCGGTGAACGAAAAGCAGGCCGATCGCCTCGATGGAGGACGCCTGCTGCAGAATGCGAAGGGCACGGCGCCCGGACAGATCGTGGAGCGCGACGGGAAGATCCTGGTTCTGCTGCCTGGCCCCCCGCGCGAAATGCTTCCCCTCTTCGAGCGCGAGGTGCTCCCTCTGGTCGAGGCGCGTTCCTCCGGTCTCCGGATCGTGATGCGGGTCATCCGGATCGCGGGCATGGGCGAGAGCGACGTCGAGCAGCTGGTGGCTCCGATCTACAAGACCTTCTCGAATCCCCTGACCACCATCCTGGGCGGGGCCTCCGAGGTCGAGCTGCAACTCGTGGGCACGGGAGCGAGCCAAACCGAGGCGGAAGGGCGGGTGGAGGCCCTCGCCTCGAAGATCCGCGAAGTCCTGGGCGCCCGCATCTTCACCGAACGCGGCGAGACCATCGAGGGGGTGGTGGCGGGCCTCCTCTCCGGACGGGGAATGAAGCTGGCTCTGGCCGAATCGTGCACCGGAGGGCTGGTGACGTCACGCCTGGTTTCGGTGGCGGGCGCCTCGGCTTTCCTCGATCGCGCCTTCGTCACGTATTCCGATCAGGCGAAGGTGGAGGAACTCGGGGTGAGCGAGGCCACCCTGCGGGCCCATGGCGCGGTTTCCGAGGAGACCGCGCGGGAGATGGCGCGGGGGGCTCTGGCCGCGGCCAGGGCCGATCTCGCCATCGCGATCACCGGAATCGCGGGTCCGACCGGCGGGAGCGCGGACAAGCCGGTGGGCCTGGTGTGCTTCGCCCTGGACGGCGTTTTGGGCCAGCGCACGGTGCGTCGGGTCTTCCCGTCGGCGGACCGGGAAAGAACCATCCAGCAGGCTTCGAACGCCGCCCTCGAGATTCTTCGCCGCGCTCTGGTTGGTTTCGAGGGATGAACATCCTCCTGCTGGCCCTGCTCGGCTACGGCATCGGCTCGATCCCTTTCAGCTTCCTGGTGGCCCGTCTCTTCGGGGTGAAAGACGTGCGGGCAGTGGGCAGCGGGAACGTGGGCGCCACCAACGTCATGAGGTCGGCGGGCAAGGTGCCGGGCATCGCCGCGCTGCTCCTGGACGGCTCGAAAGGTGCTATGAGTGTCCTGCTGGCCCGGCTCGTGTCTTCCTCGGAGAGTGAAGTCTGCCTCGCGGGGCTGTTCGCCGTGATCGGCCATCTGTTTCCGGTGTGGCTCGGATTTCGCGGCGGCAAGGGGGTAGCCACGAGCGCCGGCCTCTTCATTCCTCTCGCCCCCGCTGCTTTGGGCGTGTCGATCGCGATCTTCCTCCTGACCCTCGGGGCCTTCCGGTTCGTGTCCCTGGCCTCGATGGCGGCGAGCCTGGGCCTACCCCTGGCCGCCCACCTGTTGGGCGCCAGCATGACCGTGACCCTCACCGCGTGCGCCGCCGCTTCCATGGTGATCGGGAAGCACCACGGCAACATCGGACGATTGTGGCGGGGGGTTGAGCCGAGACTGGGGAGGAGGGGATGAAGATCGCGGTTCTTGGGGCCGGCGCTTTCGGGACGGCTCTTGCTATTCACCTGAGGGGCATCGCTCACGAGGTGGTGATCTGGACCCGCAGCGCGAAGAAGGCGGCCGAGATTCTGTCGGGCTCAAACCACGAGGCCCTTCCGGGCATCGACTTCGAGCCCGGACTACCCGCCTCCGACGATCCTGGTGCATGTCTCGTGGGCGCTGAACTCGCGATCCTGGCCACCCCTTCGCTCGCCATTTCCGAGACGCTCGTGATGGTGGATTCGATGCGACGCGGCCTCCCGCTGGTCTGCGTGGCCAAGGGCATCGATCCCCGCTCGCTTCGCCTGCACTCGCAGATCGCCGCGGAAGCGGCGCCGTCCTCGCCCTACTGCGCTCTCACCGGCCCGTCCTTCGCGCGGGAGGTGATCGCGGCGCAGCCCACCGCACTGGTGGCCGCTTCCGCCGACGCGGGGTTTGCCCAGACCGTCCAGGGTGCCTTTTCCGGGCCGAGGCTTCGGGTTTACGAGAGTGATGATGTCCGGGGGGCCGAGATGGCCGGATCCCTGAAGAACGTGATCGCCATCGCCGCGGGCATGGTGGCGGGTCTCAAGTGCGGCGAGAACACCCGCGCCGCCCTCATCACCCGAGGCTTGGCCGAGATCTCGCGCCTGGTGGTCGCTTCCGGCGGCCGGTCGGAGACGGTGGCGGGTCTGGCCGGCCTCGGCGATCTGGTGCTCACATGCAGCTCCAACCAGTCGCGAAATTTTCAGTTCGGCCGTCTGGTGGCGGAAGGACAGGACGCGGTCCTGGTCCTTCAGAGTCTGGGCACGGTGGAGGGATTCCGGACCTCCTCCGCGGCTTGCCTTCTGGGCGAGCGGCTTCGGGTGGAAACCCCTATTGCCAGAGAAGTTCGGGGAGTTCTGGTGCAGGGAGTTCCGGCCCGCGACGCGGTGGAAGCGCTCATGTTGCGCAGACTGAAAAGGGAAGTACACTAGGGAGCGTACGTCGTCCAGACCAGAGGAGCCAGAAGTTGCCCGCCTATTTCATCAAGTACTCTGATGAGACCGGACCGAAGACCCGCGAATTCTCGACCGGCGAACTGATCCTCGGACGGGCTCCCGACTGCCAGGTGGTCCTCAAGGACTTCGGCATTTCGAGGCAGCACGCCAAGCTGATCGCCGACCCGGGCGGAGTCCAGATCATGGATCTTGGTTCCAAGAATGGCACCAAGATCGACGGCACTCCGATCACCCAGGCCCCCCTCAAAGACGGTGACCGGTTCATGCTGGGCAGCCTGGAGATTCAGTTCGGTCGCACCGCCGAGGCGAAGGTTGCCTTCGACGACGATCCCATCGAGACCTCGGGCACGATCGTCCGCAGCGTGGGCGATCTGTCCAAGCTCCTCGCCGTCGAGTCGAAACCAAGGAAGCCCGGACAGGCGCCCTCGGCTCAGTCCGAGATCGAACGCGCCAACAAGATTCTGAAGGTCCTGACCCGCGTGGCCGAGACCCTGGTGGCCTCGCGGCCGGTCGAGGAAGTCCTTCAGCAGGTCATGGATATCGTCTTCGAGTCGATCCCGGCCGAGCGCGGCTTCCTCATGCTCGCGGACGAAGGCAAAGACGCGAGCAGCCTGACCGCCAAGGTCACGAAATACCGGAACAAGTCGCACGACCGCGGCAAGATCACGATCTCCAAGACCATTGCCCAAAGAGTCCTCTCGGACCGGGTCGCCATCCTCACCTCCGACGCTCTGGCCGACTCGCGTTTCAGCTCCGGAGACTCGATCCGCATTAACCAGATCCGGAGCGCCATGGTGGCGCCGCTGTGGAACCGCGAGCAGGTCATTGGGATCATCCATCTCGACACCTCGGCGCTCACCCACGCTTTCACCGAGAACGACCTGGACCTCCTCTCCGCCCTGGCCAACTTCGCCGCGGTGGCCATCGAGCGCTCGCGCCTCAACGAGAAGATCGCCATGGAGGAGAAGAAGCGCGAGCGGCTGGGCCGCTTTCTTTCCCCCCAGGTGGCGAGCCGGATCATCGCCACCAACGATTCCCAGGGGTTCGAACTGGGCGAACCGGAGGTCAGAGAGGTTTCGGTTCTCTTCGCCGACATCGTGGGCTTCACCAGCCTCTCCGAGAGGCTGACGCCCTCCGCCATCGCGCTGATCCTGAACGACTACCTGTCGCGCATGACGGACGCGATCTTCCTGCATGAAGGCACGCTCGACAAGTACATCGGAGATGCCATCATGGCCGTCTTCGGGGCCCCCCTCGACATGCCCGACCACGCGGTGCGCGCGGTGAAGACGGCCATCGATATGAGAGACCGGCTGGCCGAGTTCAATGCCGAGCGGAAGAGCGGCCCGCTGCTCCAGATCCGGATCGGCATCAATTCCGGAAAAGCGGTGGCCGGTGAGATCGGATCGATCAACAAGCGTGAGTACACCGTGCTCGGCGATACCGTCAACACAGCCTCCCGTCTCGAGAGCTCGGTGGCCAAGCCAGGCCTCATCGTCATCGGGCCCAACACCTTTACCGCCGTCGAGGGGCAGTTCAATCTGCGCCCGATGGGCGAGTTCTCGCTCAAGGGCAAGGAGAACAAGGTCATCGTTCACGAGGTGCTCGGCGGAAGGTCCTCCTCTACCCCCTCCACCAGCACGGTGAATGTCGCGAAGCTGGGGACGTAGCCCGCCGAAGCGGTCACGCGTTCGATGCCCAATACCGGCCCGACCGATTGGATCCAGAGGATCGAGAAGAGCGGCAAGTCCCGCGGGTCCATTCTCTCCGCCCTCCTGGGGGTGCTGTTCCTGACCGCCTTTCTGCCCCTGGTGCTGACTTCGCGCTATCTCGTGAACCAGGCCCGCGCCGATCTCGAGCTCGACCAGAGGTCCCTCCAGATGGCGAAGGTCCGCGCCCTCTCCGAATGGATCGCCCAGTTCCGGATGTCCACCGGCACGACGATTCACACCCTGGCCACCAGCCTGGCCATTGACGCGCCGGCTGACTACAAGAAGAGAATCGACGGACTCGGGGCCAGCCGCGCTCTCGAGGCTTTCCCGGGCGAGGCGCGATCTCTCGTCTCCATCAATGTCGTCGATCGGAACGGGTTCGGGGCGCGTTCGGGCCTGGCCCTGCCGGAACCGATTCTGAACGGGGGGATCCAGCAGGCCTTTCTGGCTGGCCTGAAGGGCAAGGCCACCGCCACCGCCCCGCTGTGGTCCGACACGCTCTCGGAGCCGGTGGTGATTTCGGCCGAGCCGGTTCTGACCGCGAAGGGAGTCGCCCAGGCCGTGGTCATCGCGATCACCACCCTCGAGCCCATAGTCCGCCTCACCCGCCAGTCCGGGGAGGGCGGTCTGCTGGATGTCTATGTGGTCTCCTCGGAAGGGGAGCTGGTCGCCCACTCGGCCCCGGACTTCGCGCCCACCGGAGCGGACCTCACCGATATCGATATCGTGAGGGAGTTCGTGCAGACCGGCGGACGGGCGGCGGCTTCGATGCCCTTCACCATCACGGACAGCGCGGGCCGGACGAGGAGCATGCTGGGCACGTTCATTCGCGTGGCTGACGACTCCGGCTGGGGCGTGATCGCACAGATCGACGAGGCGAAAGCCTACGCGGGCGCCAACGCCATGCGTCGCAACTCGATCCTGGTGGTCGGCCTGGCGAGCCTCCTGGCCCTGGGACTCGGAGTCTGGCTTTCCGGCGAGATCACCAGCCCGATCCGGACCCTCCGCGATGCCGCCCTCCAGCTCGCGCACGGTGACTTCAAGACCCGGGTGCGCGTGACCTCGCGCAACGAGGTGGGGGTGCTGGCGGACAGCTTCAACATCATGGGCGAAAGGATCGAGCAGGCAGTGGCGGAGATACAGGAGGCCGCCAACACCAACCGCGAACTCTTCATCGGCACCATCAGGATGCTGGCCAACGCCATCGACGCCAAGGATCCCTACACCCGTGGCCATTCGGAACGAGTGGCCTACTACTCCACGGTGGTGGCCAAGGAGCTTGGGATGTCGGACGCCGAGATCGAGAATGTGCACCTGGCCGGGCTCGTCCACGATGTCGGCAAGATCGGAATCGAGGACCGGATTCTGCGCAAGCCCTCGGCCCTGACCGATGACGAGTACGAGATCATGAAGCAGCATCCCACCAAGGGCGCGCAGATTCTCGAGGCCGTGCCGAAACTCAAGGCCCTGGCCGGGCCGGGCCTCATGCACCACGAGAACGTCGATGGCAGCGGTTACCCTGACGGGCTCAAGGGCGACGAAATTCCCCTCCTGGGACGCATGGTGAGCGTGGCCGATGCCTTCGACGCCATGACCACGGATCGGCCCTATTCAAAAGCGATGACTTTCGAAGCCTCGGTGGCCCGGCTGCAGTTTCTCTCGGGCAAGAAGTTCGATCCAGAATGCGTGGACGCCATGGCTCGCGCCGTGGCCTCGGGAGAACTCACCAGCGCCAAGGCTCGGGTGGCCTCGGTTGCCGCTCGCCGCGACGGGCCTCCGCTGAAGAGCGCTTCCTGAAGACCCGTTCCGTCGTCCCCGGACTCTCCGTGATGCCGCACCCCATGCGCAAAGGAGCCTTCATGCTGAGACCTCTCGCCGGCCTGGTCGCGATGCTCGCCATCGCTTCTCCGGTCTTCGCCCAGAATCCGGAAGCCGAGATGCGGTTCAGCGCCGGCGTGCGCCTGCTCCGGGACGGATTTCCGGAGCGCGCTCTGTCCGAGATTCAGCAGGCCCTCAAGAAAGACCCGAAGAACGCCTTCTATCTGAAGGGGCTGGGCGTTGCCTACTCACAGCTCGCCGACCGGTGCAAGCCCGACGATTCGGGCTGTCGCAACGACAAATTGAAGAAGGCGGTCGAGGCCGCGCAGAAAGCGCTGGAGTCCAATCCGGACTACGTGGATGTGCGGAACGACCTCGGCATTGCCCTTCTGCGAATGGGCAAGAGAGTCGACGGCAAGGCCGAACTCGCTCGCGCCTTCGGGGACCCTCAGTGCCCGGCCCCCGAAGTGACAGCCTGGAACCTCGGGCAGGCGTTCTTCGAGGAGAGGGAATATTCGGAGGCCATGACCTGGTTCCAGGCCGCGCGGAACAAGAACAAGTCATTGGCCGCGGCCTACGTGAGCATCGCCGATGTCCTCCTGATCCACGGCCAGCCGGAGAACGCCATCGCCCAGCTGGAGGTGGGGTTGAAGGAAACCGCCGGCAACACCGTGGTCCATCTCTCGCTCGGAGAGGCCTACATGAGGGCGGGCCGCTTCCAGGACGCCCGGGTGGCCTTCGAGCAGGTGGTCAAGAAGGATCCGTCCGGAAACACGGGCCGTCAGGCGGCTGAAAAGTTGAAAGAGCTCCAGCGCTGACCCGGATTTTCATCAGGAATCGTCGCAGCAGATTCCCTCAAGAATAGTCCGGGGCCCGGGGCGCCACCCGTTCCCTTCCGGACGCCCGCCGGCCTCGTTCTAGAGGGATGTAGGGCGCAGGAAATAGACTGGCCGCCCATGGGGCTTCTCGAACAGTTTAAGCAGGGCCTGTCGCGCACGCGCGCGATCCTCAACGCGGACGTTGGCGATCTGGTGCGCGGGCTGGCCACCCTCGACCCGCAAACGCTCGAGTCGCTCGAGGATGCGCTCGTGGCCGCGGATTTCGGCCCCGCCGCGGCGAAAGACATCATCGTGGCCCTGAGGAAGGACCTGGAAAGCGGCGCCGACCCCGCCCTCGTCCACCAGACCCTCCGAGAGAAGATCCGGAACCTCCTGGACATAGCCGGACCGCCGGTTTTGGAGGGGAGTCCCCATGTGATCTTCGTGGTGGGGGTGAACGGGGTGGGCAAGACCACCACCATCGGCAAACTGGCGGCCCGGTTTCGAGCCGATGGTCAGAGCACTTTGATCGTGGCCGGCGACACCTTTCGCGCCGCCGCGGTGGGTCAGCTCAAGACCTGGGCGGACCGCGCCGGGGCTGCGTTCCACGAGTCGCGCGAAGGCCAGGATCCGGCGTCGGTGGTCACCGACGGCCTCCGCAAGGCTCGAGCCGCGGGTACGAAGAGGGTGCTGGTGGACACGGCCGGGCGCCTGCAGAACAAGTCCCATCTGATGGCGGAACTTTCGAAGATGGCCCGGATCGCGGCCCGGGAGAGCGAAGGCGCACCCCATGAAACGCTTCTGGTCCTCGATGCCACCACGGGCTCGAACGGCCTCGCCCAGGCCCAGGAGTTCGCCCGGGCCGTCCCCCTGACTGGTCTCGTCCTGACCAAGCTGGACGGGACGGCCAAAGGCGGGATCGCGGTGGCCATTGTGTCCGCAATGAAGGTGCCCATTCGATTCGTGGGCCTCGGCGAGGGCCTCTCCGATCTGGCGCCCTTCGACGCGCTTTCCTTTGCCGAGAGTCTGCTCGATTGACCAAGGCGGAGAGAAGATCTTTCGACGAGCGTTTCATGCGCCGCGCCCTGAAGCTCGCTGAGCGGGGCCTGGGAGAAACGAATCCCAACCCTCTGGTGGGCTGCGTGCTGGTTCGGAAAGGTGTGATCGTGGGAGAAGGGTTCCATGCCCGTGCGGGATCTCCCCACGCGGAGGCCCTGGCCCTCGAAGCGGCGGGCGGAAAAGCACGCGGCTCCACGGCCTACATCACCCTCGAGCCCTGCGCACCCCATGCCGCGAAACGCACCCCGCCCTGCGCGCCCAGGCTGATCGCAGCGGGCGTTCGAAGAGTGGTCTTCGGCGCGCACGATCTCAACCCCGAGGTCCGCGGCAAGGGTCTCCGCCAGCTTCGATCGGCCGGGCTCGTGGTAGAGGAGGGCCCCTGCGCCGCGGCGGCCCGGCGGCTCAGCCAGCACTTCAATGCCGCCATGCGGCACGGGCGCCCATTCGTCAGCCTCAAGTCCGGCATGACTCTCGACGGACGAATCGCCACCGCGTCGGGCGATTCGCGATGGATCACTTCGACGAAGCAGAGACAGGCGGCCCGCGGCCTGCGGCGCCTCTTCGGCGGCATCGTCGTGGGTATCGAGACCGTGATCCAGGACGACCCCCGGCTCTTGCCGGAGCCGCGCACCATCAGGCCCTATGTCCGGGTGGTTCTGGATTCTCGCCTGCGCATGCCCACCCATTCCAGGCTGGTTCGCACCGCGCGGCGCCACCCGCTGATCCTGGTTTGCGTGAGCGCGCCGGCCGGCCGGCGGCGGGAACTCGAGGCTCAAGGGGCCAAGGTCATACCTGTGCGTGGCCAGCGCGGCCGGGTGTCCCTTCCCGCCGTTCTCCGCGCCCTGTTCGCCCAGGGAATCCTCTCGCTGATCGTCGAAGGCGGTTCCGAAGTGATGGGCTCGTTCGTGCGCGAACGGCTCTTCGATGAGATCGTGATGTTTCGGGCGCCCGCGATCCTGGGAGGCCGCGGGAGCCGAGGCGTGGTGGGGGGCGACAATCCCCTGAGTTTGAAGGAGTCGGTCGCCATGGCCCGCGCTCGCCGCGAAGACTCCGCCACCCTGCGCTACGGGTTGGGGACTTCCCCCGGGCTCGAGGTTGAAGTCTATGAGCCGGTCAAGATCAGACCTGGGCGGACACGGCATCCAGGGTAGGAGGCTTCTTCATGTTTACGGGAATCGTCGAGGAGATCGGTGAGGTGACGGCTTGTGAGCCCCGGGGCGATGTGCTGCGCCTGGCCATCCGGGCCGAGAACACGCCCCTGGACCTTCCGGTCGGCGGGTCCGTGGCCGTGGATGGCTGTTGCCTCACCGCCACCGCGGTCGCGGACGGGACGATGCAATTCGACCTCGCCCCCGAAACCGTGTTGCGGACCCGCTTCGACAAACGCCTGGGCCCGGGGGAGAAGGTCAATCTGGAACGGCCTCTGCGCGTCTCCTCGCGCCTCGACGGTCATTTCGTGCAGGGTCATGTGGACGGGGTGGCCACCGTCGCCTCGATCAGCGAGACCGGTTCCAGCCGCGAGATCACTTTCCAGATGCCGGAGGATCTGGCCCGCTACTGCATCGTCAAGGGCTCGATCGCCATCGACGGCGTTTCGTTGACCTGCGCCTCCATCAGCGGGTCGATGGTGCGCGTGGCCCTCATCCCTCACACCCTGAGCGTCACCACTCTGGGCCGGCTCCAGGTCCATGACCTCGTCAATGTGGAGGTGGACATGATCGCCAAGTACGTGGAGAAGCTCGTCTCAAAGTAGCATCCTTCCCCAGGCTCCTGAAGCTCCGGGCCGCCTGACTTGAGAAACAGGAAAGCAGAACCCCGTGGCCTTCGCCCCCATCAAAGACGCCATAGAAGATATCCGCGCCGGCCGCATGGTCGTGGTGGTGGACGATGAAGATCGGGAGAACGAGGGCGACCTGACCATCGCCGCGGAGAAGGCCACCTCCGAGACCATCAACTTCATGGCCACTCACGGACGGGGTCTGATCTGCCTGCCTCTCACTGGCGCGAGGCTGGATGAACTCCGTATCCCCCTGATGGTTCAGGACACCGAGAACTCGGCCAAGTTCGGCACCGCGTTCTGCGTACCGATCGAGGCCAAGAAGGGGACCACCACCGGGATCTCGGCCTCGGATCGTGCGACCACCATCCTGGCCGCGGTGGATCCGAACACGCGCCCGGAGGATCTCGCCCGACCCGGCCACATGTTCCCCCTCCGCGCGCGCGAGGGCGGGGTCCTGGTGCGGGCCGGCCAGACCGAGGCCGCGGTGGATCTGGCGCGCCTCGCCGGCCTGAAACCGGCGGGGGTGATCTGCGAGGTCATGGCCCCGGATGGGACCATGGCCCGCGTGCCCCAGCTCGAGATCTTCTGCTCCGAACACGGGATTCGCATGATCACCATCCGGGACCTGATCCAGTACCGCATGAACCATGAGCGTCTGGTGCGCAAGATCGCGGAAGCGAACCTTCCCACCCGCTCCGGCGCGTTTCGGATCCATGCCTTCGAAAGCGTGGTGGACGGCGAGCAGCACGTGGCTCTGGTTCACGGCGACGTCCGCAAGGGGGAGCCGGTCCTGGTTCGAGTGCACTCCCAGTGCCTGACCGGCGACATCTTCGGATCGCGGCGCTGCGATTGCGGCGAACAACTGGAGGCGGCCCTCGACCGGATTGTGAAGGAGGGGGCGGGCGTCCTGCTCTACCTGCGGCAGGAGGGGAGAGGCATCGGCCTGATGCACAAGATCCGCGCCTATGCGCTGCAGGATCAGGGACAGGACACGGTGGAGGCCAACGAGTCGCTCGGATTCAAGGCCGACCAGCGGGACTACGGAATCGGGGCCCAGATCCTCGCCGAACTGGGGGTGAAGAAGCTCAAGATGATGACCAACAATCCCCGAAAGTTCGTGGGCCTTGAAGGCTACGGCCTCGAGATCACTGAGCGGATTTCCATCGAGATCTCGCCCACCGACATTTCCCGCCGCTACCTCGAGACGAAGAAGCGCAAGATGGGTCATCTCCTGCGCGAGGTCTAGAACCGGGGCCCGGATCCGCGCTCCCCCGAAGCTAGTGTCCCGTAACAGAAGTACGTTGCATAAGTCGGCGCCGAGGCGCCCGGAGCGCAAGGCGCCGAGGAGGCCGCATATCCAGCATATGCAACGACGAGCAACGCAGCGATCCGGGATGCATCGGCGGCGAATTAGGTGACGTACTTCTGTTACAGGACACTAGCCCGC
>JAQBHL010000244.1:0-24960 GCA_032127745.1 Acidobacteriota bacterium | reverse complement strand
TGGAGAACCGAAGGTCGCCCCTACTTCCCGGGTAGCTTCCCGCTGCTGCCCTTGCCCGCTCGCGGACCCAGGTTGTCGCGAACCGGGGCGTGATCCAGATTGGCCACTCGCCGGCCGGTCTCGTACATCAGCCGGCTGATTCGCGCCATCTTCTCGAACCCGATCTTCTCCACGCTGTCGGTGTTGGCGTGATAGTCGGCGTGGAGGCCGGTGGTGTAGAAGATGACCGGGACGCCTTTCGCGGCATAGCTGTAGTGATCGCTCCGGTAGTAGACCTGCTCGGGATCGGCGGGGTCGTTCATGACGTAGTCGATCTTCATCGGGGGTCGGGTGCTGGCGTTGGCGTCCTCGGAAATGTTGTGAAGCTCGGTGCTGATCCGGTCGGAGCCGACCAGATAGACGGTATCCACCTCCTCGGGATCGTCATTGTTGTTCCGGCCCACCATGTCCATGTTGAGTTGGGCCACGATCCGGTCCATCGGCACCCCCGGATAATCCGCGTAGTAGCGCGAGCCCCACAGGCCGCGCTCCTCGCCGGTGTGCCACACGAAGATGAGCGAGCGCCTGGTCTTGGGCCCGGTGGCGTACGCCTTGGCCAGCGACAGCAGAGTGACCGTGCCCGATCCGTCGTCATCGGCCCCATTCCAGATCCGATCCTTGATCGCGCCATCCTTCACTCGCCCGGCCGCGCCCGCGCGACGGGGGCCCTCGGTCGTCTCCGTGATCTCACCTTCGGCATAGCCGACATGATCGTAGTGGGCGCCGAAAGCCACGTAGGTGCCCTTCAACTTCGGATCCGTACCCTCGACGACCCCGACCACGTTGCGAGTGTATTGAGTCCGCACCACCTCGTAGTCCGTGTCGATGCCGAAGGTGATCGAAACGCCCTGGAGCGAGACCGCGGGAAGCGGCTCCTGAGCGGCGGCCCGGGCCTTGAGATCCGCATAAGGCACGTCGCCGCCGCTGAAAAGAAACTCGAAGAAGTCATCCTGGGCCGAGACCGCGGGGGGGATCGGCTTGTCGAGGCGCTCCGCGGTGGTGAAGTCGGGAGTGGGCAGGGGA
The DNA here is from genome assembly GCA_032127745.1 of Acidobacteriota bacterium. Taxonomy (GTDB): domain Bacteria; phylum Acidobacteriota; class Vicinamibacteria; order Fen-336; family JAGNNV01; genus JAGNNV01. The sequence continues at coordinate 23,898 of JAQBHL010000244.1, read as the reverse complement.
ACGCGGGAGCCGGAGCCGCCGCCGGGGCCGCCGGCTCCGGAACCGGGTATGGTAGTGGGGGTGGGGGTGGGAGAGGTGGCGGCGTCGGCGGTCCGGTCTGAGGGTGGCGGCAGGGCCGGACCGACGCTAGCGACCGCGTTCATTACGTCGGTGGCCACTCGGGGCCGGCCCCTCAAAAGGCGCCGATTCTCCGGAACCTCCGCGCCCTTGGGCCCGCGGAGTCCGAGGAAGATCACGACTTTGCCCTCCACCGTCCGTCCTGCGTAGTCATCGTGCTTGAGGGCCGGAACCGTGACCCCGTATCCCACGAACTCGACCTGATCGGCGGTGAAGGTTCGTTTGCCGCCGGCGTTCTTTGGGAAGGCGATCCCCTCCCCGTCCTTGAAGGTCCGCGACGCTCCCTTGACCGTGAGGGTCACCGTATTCCGGCTGCTCGCCTTGACCCCAACAACGGCGACACGCTGGAAGAACGATCCGTGGTCGCCGCCCGGCTTGACGTTCCACGACCGCAGCTCGCCCGCGAGGTAGGAAGCGGCGAGGCCGAGGCCCTCGCTGAACGTGGCCCGGCCTTCGAATTCGTCGGAAGAGATGACGGTGAGCCAGGTCCTCAGGTCGGCCGCGTTGATCGAATTCGCGGCGGCCTGAGCCTCGGGGTGGGGAACGCTGGTGGCGGCGAGCGCAAAGGCAAGGCCCGTGCTGAGCAGACGTCGCTTCCTCCGCGGACACGCGTCCGGCCTTCCCGGTGCCTGCGCGGTGGGAGGAGGTTTGGGACCATCTTCGGTCGGGGTTCGGAACGCGGCCTCGGACAGGTGATCCCCGGCTTTGATGGACATGGCTATTCCCTCGTCTGTTCAGAGATGAATTCGCATGGCGGGCCGAAAAATGGGCACGCCGCCAAGGAACGACGGTGGATTGTATCCGCGTTCTCAAGGTCCGGCCGCGCAGGAATGCGCGACCCCGGGGTTCGAGCCCGGGGGGCTCAACCGCGCCCAACCGAGACCAACCGGGTCTAGACCAACTGGGTCGGAATCGAGACCTGCTGCTTCGCGAAGTAGCGGTAGGCGATGTAGCTCAGGGCGGCCAGCCCCCCGACCACGATCATTGACCGGATGACCCGGAGAAGGCTGATGGCCCACGCGATCCCGATGCCCATGGCGGCGTACTGGACCCACCAGTGGCCGGGCGAGGTCACGAGGTTGATCACGAACAGCATAGCCAGGATCATCGGACCGGTGATGAGGAACCTGATCGCTCGAAACGTCCGGTAGCCTGGAATCAATGATCTCATCGACTTCTCCTTAGTCCTTACCTGCAAGAACGAAACTCCAGGCTTAAAGGTTCGAATTTGTGAACCAGGGGTCACCTCGGGCCAGGTCATCATCTGAAGGTCGACGAGGGGGTCGGGCCCACCCGCTCGTCCCGCGCGGGTCGGAGAAGACTGGTCGGAGAGGGGAGGACAAGTCCGATTCGCAGCCGTCCCGAATCCCAAACAGACGTCTCCAGGCCAAGGGGCTCCTGAGGGTGCCGTCTTCGTCCAGCCCCCTTAGCTAGACTGACGCTCATGCGCATTGCCGTAGCCATGTCCGGAGGCGTCGATTCCTGCGTCGCGGCCGCCCTGCTCAAGCAGGCCGGCCACGACGTGGTAGGGATTTCGATGCAGCTCCATGATCAGACCGAGGGGCACGGTTCGTCCTTTGGGCGGTGCTGCGCCCTGAACGATCTGCATGATGCCCGGCGTGTGGCCTCGCAGCTGGGCCTGCCCCATTACGTGCTCAACCTCGAGGAGGCCTTCCGAAAGGGGGTCATCGAGCCCTTCGTGAAGGACTACACGGAGGGCCGCACTCCCCTTCCCTGCGCCCATTGCAATACCCACGTGAAGTTCGATTCGCTCCTCGCCCGCACCCGCGCCCTCGGAATCGACCACGTGGCCACCGGCCACTACGCCCGGAAGGATCAGGATCCTCTCACCGGCCGCTTCCGTCTCCTTCGCGGCGCCGATCCCGACAAGGATCAGTCCTACTTCCTGTTCGGCCTCACCCAGGATCAGCTCGCGGCCGCCGTCTTCCCCGTGGGCGAACTCCACAAGTCCGAAGTCCGGCGGATCGCCCAGGAACTTCGTATGGCCACCGCGGACAAGCCGGAGAGTCAGGAGATCTGCTTCGTGCCCGACGACAACTACGCCGGGTTCGTGGAGAAGAACCGGTCGGGCGCGGCCATCGCCCCGGGCGTCATCGTCGACCGGGCCGGCGTCGCGGTGGGCGAGCACGCGGGCGTCCATCGGTTCACGGTCGGACAGCGAAAAGGCCTCGGTATCGGCTCGCCGGTCCCGCTCTACGTGCTCGCCATCGATGCCGATCGGCGCAAGGTCACGGTGGGTCCCGAAGAAGCGCTCCTCGCCTCCCGCGCTCAGGTGGGCGGCGTCAACTGGCTCTCGATCGAGGCGCCCCGGGAGCCGATCCGCGCGACCGCGAAGATCCGCTACCGCGCCGCGGACGCGCGGGTCACGCTCAGAAGCGACGGCCCCGCGCGCCGCGTCGCCCTGGACTTCGACGAACCGCAGCGCGCCATCTCGCCCGGCCAGGCCGCGGTGTTCTACGACGGCGATGTCTGTCTCGGCGGAGGCTGGATCGAGCCCGTCCCCAGCTCAACCACCCCCGCGCATTGAACCCCGACTACCTCTCGCCCCAAAACCGCGAGGTGGCGCTCGCCCGCCCCGGGGAGTTCTCTCCCCTCGTCATCGGGAAGATCGCGGTGGCGCCGCCGGTCGTCCTCGCGCCCATGGCCGGGGTCACCAATCCCCCATTTCGGTCGATCTGCCGCGAATTCGGCGCGGGGCTCTATGTGAGCGAGATGATCACGGCCCGACCGCTGGTGGACGGCAACCCGAAAACCGAACTCATGGCCAGCTTCGCCAAGGACGAAGCGGTCCGTTCGCTGCAGCTGTATGGCGTGGACCCGCACTATGTCGGCGAGGCGGTGCGCATCCTGGTCGACGAGGGCCGGGTCGACCACATCGACATGAATTTCGGATGCCCGGTCCGCAAGGTGACTTCCAAAGGCGGAGGGGCGGCCCTTCCCCTGAAACCGAGGCTGCTCCGAGGCATCGTCAGCGCGGCCGTGCGATCCGCGGGTTCCACTCCCATCACCATCAAGTTCCGCAAGGGCGTCAGCGACGACCTGCTCACCTTCCGTGAGACGGGTCGGATCGCCGAGGGTGAGGGCTGCGCGGCCATTGCCCTGCACGCGCGCACCGCAGCCCAGCTCTATGACGGCGAGGCGGACTGGACCGCGATCGGCGAACTCAAGGAGGCGGTTCGGGGTATACCCGTGCTCGGCAACGGGGACATCTGGGAGGCGCACGACGCGCTGCGTATGATGCGACAGACGGGGTGTGACGGCGTGGTGGTGGGACGCGGCTGCCTTGGGCGCCCGTGGCTGTTCCGCGACCTCGCCGATGTCTTCGCCGGCCGCGAGCCGCAGGATCCGCCGGACTTCGGGGAGATTTCGGTGACCATGATGAAGCACGCCCGGGGTCTCGCCGCCTTCATGGGCGAGCGGCCCGGCATGCGCGCCTTTCGCAAGCACTCGGCCTGGTACACCAAGTGCTTCCCCGGCTCCGCGCCGCTGCGCGCGGAGCTCATGCGCGTGGAGTCTCTCGATCAGCTCGAGGCGACGATCGCCACCGTCGATCCGCGAACCCCGTTCCCCCCCGCGGCGGTGCGCGTATCGCGCGGGAAGAGCGGCGGCACGCAAAGAGTCGCTCTCCCCGAGGGCTATCTCGACGATCTCCAGAACGCGACGCCTCCGGGCCCAGAGGCCGAAAGCGCCGATTCGGGCGGCTGACCCGGAGATGCAGACGTGCACCGCCTCAAACTGACCGCGGCCTGCGCGCTCGGCCTCCTGGCCGTGGATCCTCCATCCCTGGGCGCTCTCGACCGGTGGCGCTTCAATCTGGTCCTCGACGGCCGGGTGCTCACGACCCCGGTCTCCACGAGTTTCCTGGATTCGGGTCTGGGCAAGACACGCTACGGACACGAGCCGAGGGCGGTGCAGGCGAAGCTGGCTCAAGCCGCGATCCTGGGCCAGTTCGAGGCCCGTCCCGACCTGACCTTCCGGGTGCACGCGAACGTGGATGCCGAGCACGACTTCAAGCGGCGCCTCGACCTGGTCGAAGCGCTCGCACACTACGCCCCCGCCCTGGGTAATGCGGTGACCCTCGAGGTGCGAGCGGGACTCTTCTTCCCCACGGTGTCGCTCGAGAACACCGATCCAGCCTGGCTTTCGCCCTACACGACCACTTTCTCCGCCATCAATTCATGGATAGGCGAGGAAGTGCGCACCCTCGGCATCGAAGCCGGTCCGAGCTTCCGGCTCGGTGAAGCCCAGGCGCTCTTCTTTGGTGCGTTCAATCGGGGCAACGATCCGAGCGGCACCCTGCTGGCCTGGCGCGGTTTCGCCCTACACGATCGAGTGAGCGGCTACCGCGACCGGCTCCCCCTCCCCGCCCTCGACTCCTTCGGCCCATCGGGCCTGTTCCCCGAGCAGCCGTTGCATGCCCAACCGATGCGCGAGGTCGACCACCGATGGACGTGCTCGGCCGGACTCTCGCTGACCCACCCCGGCTATCGTTTCAGGGCGCTCTATCAGCCCCAGACCGCGGAGCCGAGCGCCTTCGATGGCGAGCAGTACGCGTGGCGCACGGGCTACTGGAGCGCGGGCGGGTCCCGCTCCTTGGGGCCGATCGAGTTTCTGGCCCAGGGTCTTCGGGGCGAAACCCGCATGGGCCTGGTGGCGGGGGGCCAGAACCCCGTGATCGCGAGCTTTCAAGCCGCGCTCTTTCTGGTCTCGTGGAGTGCTCCTGAAGAGGGGAAGCATCGGGCCACCGTCCGCTACGACGTGTTTCACGTGCGGGATCGCGACGGCTTCCCCTCCCTCGACGCGAACGACGAATCGGGCACAGCCTGGACCTTCGCCTACGTCTTCAAGCCGGCGGCGCGCCACCGGATCACCGCCGAAGTGATGCGGGTCGACAGCAGCCGCACGAACCGGCGTGATCTTGGCGACGACCCTCGATTGACCGAGATTCTGGGCACCCTTTCGTGGCGCCTGACTTTCTAGGGCTCCAGGGCCCCTGGTGCGAGCGCCGGGCCCTCACCCCGGACTATCATCCGCGCGTGCTGAGACAGATCGTTGGTTTCAAGGACGCGGAGGCGGTGGCTCAGTATTCGGCCCGCGAGTTCGTGCGCCGGGCCCGGGCGGCCACTGAGGCTCGCGGCGCTTTCATGGTCGCTCTCGCGGGGGGATCGACTCCCCGCCGCACCTACGAAATCCTCGCCGAGCCCTCCTTCGCCCAGCAGGTGAACTGGGACTCGGTCCACGTGTTCTTCGGCGATGAGCGCTCCGTTCCTCCCGACCACCAGGACTCGAACTATCGGACCGCCCACCATGCCCTGCTCTCCCGAGTGAGCGTTCGCGAGTCGCGGATTCATCGCATGGAAGGAGAACGCTCAGACCTCTCCCAGGCGGCGGCGAGCTACGAGACCACCCTGTCGAAGTCCTTCCGCGCGGGGCCCGGGGCCTTCCCCCGTTTCGATCTGATCATGCTGGGAATGGGCCCGGACGGGCACACCGCATCGCTCTTTCCCGAAACCAGCGCTTTGAGCGAGATCCAGGCCTGGGTGGTCGCAAACGACGTGCCTCAATTGAAGACACGGCGGCTCACCATGACCGCGCCCGTTCTGAACGCGGCGCGTTGCGTCATGTTCGCGGTGGCCGGGCCGGACAAGGCGGATCGCCTGGCTGCGGTTCTCGAAGGCCCGCGTGACCTGACCCACCTCCCCTCCCAGTTGATCGCGCCCACCGACGGCGAGCTGCTGTGGCTGGTCGATCAGGCCGCGGCCGCGCGCCTTTCCCTGAAGCCCGAAGATCCCCCGAGCCTGGCGCCCACGACATGAAAAACTCGATCAAACTCGCCCCCTCTATCCTCGCCGCGGATTTCGCGCGACTGGGCGAAGCCATCGCGGAGGCGGAAGCAGCGGGCGCCGATCGCGTCCACGTGGACGTGATGGACGGCCACTTCGTCCCCAACATCAGCATCGGACCGGTGGTGGTGAGTTCCCTTCGCAAAGTGACCCGCTTGCCGCTTGAATGCCACCTGATGATCGAAGACCCGGACACCTACGCGCCGGAATTCGCGGCCGCCGGCGCGGACACGCTCATCGTCCATCCCGAGGGCGCCATCCATCTGCACCGGACTATCCATCGCATCAAGGACCTCGGCAAACGAGTGGGCGTGGTCCTGAACCCGGCCACCTCCGAGACCGCGATCGAGGAGGTCATCGCCGACGTTGACCTTGTCCTGGTCATGACCGTGAACCCCGGTTTTGGCGGCCAGAAGTTCATCGACCGCACTCTGCCCAAGCTTCGGCGCGTCCGCGAGATTCTGGACTCCGTGAATCCAACCTGCGAACTGGAAGTCGATGGCGGCATCGACGCCATCACCGCCGAACGGGTGGTCTCGGCCGGGGCGCGGGTCCTCGTCGCCGGATCGGCAGTCTTCGGAGCCCCGGATGGAATCACCGCCGCCTCGAAAAGGATTCTCGACGCCGCGAATCACGCCCTGACCCACCCGTACCGATAAACCGAAGATCCTTGGGAGGGGCCGCCCGCCGCCCAGGGAATTCCGGCCAGGGGGCCGAAAATCAGAAGGTCTTGAGTTTCTTTGGGTTGTGGTAACGCCGCTCACACTGACGCAAAAAAAGGCTTGACAGAAACGCCGTCCAGGAGCAAATTGGTGCTGCCGGTTGTGTGATGTTGTTGATGCAACCGTGAGACGCAGGACGCAAGAAACCTCGAACCATGAAAGGAGGCGCGGAAGCAGCGACACAAAAGCATGACGAACGAAACGCCGCCCAAGAGGCGGCGCCCCTCGAGCGCCGAACTGGGTACCGAGGGGCTCGCTAAAGCAGTACATTAGAGCCGTCTTTTCGAAGAACGGCCAGGGATCCACTCCAATGGTCCCACCTCGGGCCTGGCTTGCTCGCGCCCTCGCATCGTCGAGGCCGACGCCAGGCCCTCTTTCATTCTCGGGCGCGGATATGAAGCGCCCTCCCGGCCGGCTGACCTGCCTGGACCGGCGCGGTGCCTACTCCCAGACCCGCTGACCGCCCTTGAAGGCGTTGAGGTTGTCTCCGCGGCGGCAGTGGGGCGGCAATTCCTTGAGCTTCTTGGACTGCCCACCGCCCAGGACCACATACTCCGCGACCATCGCTTTCCTCAGAAGTTCGGCGACAGTGACGACGTGCTCGCGCCACGCCTTCTTTCCGTACTTCTCGTAGCCGCCGAGGCCCACGTAGTCCTCATACTCTCCTCGTCGGTACGGCAGATGAGCGAGTTCGAGCGGCGCCACCTTGCCTCCGACCACGAGGGCTGAACCGAGGCCGGTGCCAAGACCCAGGAAAAGCATGGTTCCGCCCTCGTAGCTGCCGAGGGCCTGCATGGCCGCATCGTTCATCACCACCACCGGCTTTCCGAAGGCCTTCTGGAAGTCGAACTTCACCCAGCCCTTGCCAAGGTTCACCGGTTCGTGGGAGATCTTGCCGTCGACGACGGCCGCCGGAAAACCGATGGTGACGGCGTCGTAGGGCTTGTCGCCCACGGTCTTCTTGACCGCGGACACCAGGGCGCGCGGCGTGAAGCCGGTTCCCGATGGCACCTTGGTTGGCGTGCTCTCTCCGCTCCGGAGAAGTTTCAGGTTCGTGCCGCCCACGTCCAGGACTAGAACTGTCTTGCTCATTCGGGTGTGTGCCAACCTCCCACTTCTGAAACGAGTCGATCGGCCTGGGGCGGACCCCATGAGCCGGGTTCGTATTCCCAAAGGTCACTCGGCCCGTGAATCACGGGTTCGACAATGCGCCAGGCCGCCTCCACCGTGTCGTAGCGCGCGAACAGCGTCGGATCGCCGTTCATGGCATCGCCGAGCAGGCGTTCGTAAGCATCCATTTCGTCGCCCGTGCCCTGCTGCACCACCGCGAGCTCGACCGGCCGGCCGGCCATACCGTCGCCCGTTCGCTTGGCCCGCGCCCCGATGGCGATCTGCACATCGGGCCCGAGCCGGAACCGGACATAGTTCCCCTTCGAGAACGCCGCCTCGTGAAAAACGACCTGAGGCGGGGTCTTCAACTCGACCACCACCTCGGTGACCGTCTTCTGCAGGGCCTTGCCGCCCCGCACGAAGAAGGGCACCCCCGCCCAGCGCCACGAGTCGACCCATAACTTCAGGGCCGCGTAGGTTCCGATGAACGAGTCCTTGGCCACCCCGGGTTCGTCGCGATAGCCACGGAACTGGCCCCGCACCATGTGGGCGGTGTCGAGTGACCGCACGGTCCGGAGCACCTTGGCCTGCTCGTCGCGAATGGCATCCGGACTGGCCGACGACGGCGGCTCCATGGCCAGGAAGCCCACAACCTGCAGGAGATGGTTCTGAATGACATCACGGATGATGCCGGTCTCGTCATAGAACCGCCCCCGGCCGCTCACCCCGAAGCTCTCGGCCATGGTGATCTGGATGTTCTCGACGTAATTGCGGTTCCAGATCGGCTCCAGGAACGAGTTCCCGAACCGGAAGTACAGGATGTTCTGGACCGCTTCCTTGCCGAGGTAGTGATCGATCCGGAATATCGAGGACTCGTCGAAGGCCCGGTGAACGACTTCGTTCAGCGCCCGCGCGGTCGCGAGGTCCCGGCCGAAGGGCTTCTCGACCACCACCCGCCCATTCTTGGCGCAGCCCGATTCAGCCAGTCTTTCGATGACGGTGGGAAACAGACTGGGGGGTATGGCCAGGTAGTGCGTGGGACGCGAAGCGCCCTCGGTATCGAGAATCTTCTTCAGGGCGTTGAAGGTCTCGATCCCGTTGTAGTCGCCATCAACGTAACGAAGCTTCGATGCGAGGATCTTGAACGCATCCTGGTTGAGGCCGCCGTAGGCGGTGACGCTGGCCCGGGCCCGTTCGACCAGTTGATCAGCGCTCCATCCGGATTTCGCCACCCCAATGACCGGGAAGTTGAGGTGTCCGCGCTTCGCCATCGACTGGAGAGCGGGAAAGATCTTCTTGTAGGCGAGGTCTCCGGTGGCGCCGAAGAAAACCAGGGCGTCCGAGGGGGGATTCATCGATGTCATTTCTTTTCGACGTGGCCTCCGAAGCCGAAGCGCATGGCGGAGAGAACGCGGTTCTGGAAGTCGTCCTGGCCGCGTGAAGAGAACCGTTCGAAAAGCGATGCGGTCAGGACGTAGGCGGGAACACCCTCGTCATTCGCGGCCGCCACCGTCCAGCGGCCTTCGCCCGAGTCCGACACCTTGCCCGAGAAGTTTCCGAGGTCGGGGCTGGTGACGAACGCCTGCGCGGTGAGATCCAGGAGCCAGGAAGCGACGACGCTTCCCCGACGCCAGACCTCGGCGACATCGCCGATGTTGATGTCGTACATGTAGTGCTCGGGATTGCGAAGCGGTGTGGTCTCCGCGTCGACTTCCTGCGATTTCTTGCCGATGTTGGCGTGCTTGAGGATGTTGAGCCCTTCCCCATAGGCGGCCATCATCCCGTACTCGATGCCATTGTGGACCATCTTGACAAAATGTCCGGCGCCGACCGGGCCGCAATGGAGGTAGCCATCTTCGGCCGTGCCGGGGATCTTCTCCCGACCGGGGGTGCGCGGGATGTCGCCCCGCCCCGGGGCCAGGGCCTTGAAGATCGGATCGAGACGCTTGACCACCTCGTTCTCGCCGCCGATCATCAGGCAGTACCCGCGCTCCAGACCCCAGACGCCGCCGCTCGTGCCCATGTCCACATAGTGGATGCCCTTGGGCAGAAGAGCCTTCCCACGCGCGATGTCGTCGTGATAGTGGGAGTTCCCTCCGTCGATCACGGTATCGCCTGAAGCGAGCAGGGGCGTCAGCTCGGCGATGGTGGCGTCCACGTAGGCCGCGGGCACCATGATGCAAAAGGCGCGCGGCTTATCAAGCTTCGAGATGAACTCGGAAAGAGAGGCGCACCCGGTGGCTCCGTCCTTCACCAGGCCCGCGACCACGTCCGCCGAGCGGTCGAACACCACCAGCTTGTGGCCCGCCTTCATGAGACGGCGCACCATACCCGCGCCCATGCGTCCCAGACCGATCATTCCAAATTGCATCGCGTTACCTCTTCGTTCTATCCAGCCCTATCCAGTCCGCTTCGATTCGCCGTGGAAACAGGGCCCACTCTACATCACGAAAAATGCCTGGTTCCCTCGCCGGAAGTCTCAGCGGTTTTCCTTGTAGTAGTTGATAAGTCCGTTGGTCGATGAGTCGTGGCTCGCCACTTTCCCATCCCCTTCAAGCTCGGGGAGGATGGCCTTCGCAAGCTGTTTGCCCAGCTCGACGCCCCACTGGTCGAAGGAGTTGATGTTCCAGATCACGCCCTGGGTGAAGATCTTGTGTTCGTAGAGCGCGATCAGGGAGCCGAGAGCGCGGGGCGTGAGCTTCTGGATCAGGATCGAGTTCGTGGGCCGATTCCCGGTGAAGACCTTGTGGGGCACCAGGGCTTCCAGCCCCTCATCCGACATGCCCTGGGAAACGAGCTCGGCGCGGACCTCGGCCTCCGTCTTCCCTTTCATCAGCGCCTCGGTCTGGGCGAAGAAGTTCGAAAGCAGGATCCGATGATGATCGCCGATCGGATTATGCGACTCAACATGGGCGATGAAGTCCGCGGGAACGAGTTTCGTCCCCTGATGGATCAACTGGTAGAAGGCGTGCTGCCCATTGGTGCCGGGCTCGCCCCAGATCACCGGGCCAGTGGAAGTTTCGGCCGCCGACCCATCCCGGGTCACCCCCTTGCCGTTGCTCTCCATGTCGCCCTGCTGGAAGTACGCGGGGAACCGGTGCATGTACTGGTCATAGGGAAGAATCGCGTGGGTCTGAGCGCCGAAGAAGTTGTTGTACCAGACCCCGAGCAAGCCCAGGATCGCGGGCAGGTTCTGCTCGACCGGAGCGGTTCGGAAATGCTCGTCCATGGCATGACCGCCTTCGAGCATGGCCTCGAAGTTGTCGGGGCCGATGTAAACCATGATGGGAAGGCCGATGGCGGACCACAGGGAGTAGCGGCCGCCCACCCAGTCCCAGAACTCGAACATGTTCCTGGTGTCGATGCCGAACTTCGAAACCTCCTTCGCGTTGGTGGACAGGGCCACAAAGTGCTTGGCCACGGCCGCCGGATCCCCGGCCTTTTGGAGCAGCCATTCCCTCGCGGTCTGGGCGTTGGTGATCGTTTCCTGGGTGGTGAACGTCTTCGAGGCCACAATGAACAGCGTGGTCTCCGGGTCCAGGGGCTTGACCGTCTCGGCGATGTGGGTGCCGTCGATGTTGGAGACGAAATGCACCCGGAGGCCGGGTTTGCCGTATGGCTTCAGGGCCTCGGTGGCCATGACGGGGCCGAGATCCGAGCCGCCGATGCCGATGTTGACTACGTCGGTGATGGCCTTTCCGGTGTAGCCCTTCCAGGCGCCGGTGCGGATGGCGTCGCTGAAACCGCGCATCTGCTTCAGCACCCGGTTTACTTCCGGCATCACGTCCTTGCCATCCACCAGGATGGGCCGGTTCGAGCGGTTGCGCAACGCCACATGGAGGACGGCCCGATCCTCGGTGATGTTAATCCGGTCACCGCTGAACATTCTGCCCGTCCAGGTTTTCAGATCGGCCTGGGCGGCCAGCGCGAAGAGAAGGCGCATGGTCTCGGCGCTGACCCGATTCTTCGAATAGTCGAGGAGGATGTCCTCGAAGTGGAGGGAAAACTTCGAGAAGCGATTCGGATCGCCCTCGAACATTTCCCGCATCGACTGGCCCGCCACCGCCCGGTGGTGAACCTCGAGAGCCTTCCACGCCTCGGTGCGGGTCACAGACGCCATGTTGGATTCGCTCCTCAATTCTTGAATCAACGGCCCTCGAAAGATCGGAGTGCCTGATTTCCCGTCGATCTGACTCACGCCGGAATTCGCGAGGCCGCCGGGCCGGAATGAAGTAAAACCAGCCCCCTCCTTCGGTCCCAGCCATCGCCGGGGGGCGGAGGGGCCGGCTAGCTCGCCTTCGCCGCCACCGTCTTGTGCCTTTCGGTCAGCAACCTCTCAAGGTCGACGATCGCCTTGGAGAAGCCCTTGATGCCCTCGTCCAGCTTGTCCGTGGCCATGCGATCCTCTTTGTGCATCTTCCGGAAGGTCGCCTCGTCCACCGGCGTCTTGGGGATATCCATCGACGCGGCTTTCGCCGGATCGAGCTTGCGCACGAGGGTTCCCGTCTGCGACTGAAGATCGGCCAGCAGGTTCGGGGCGATGGTGAGCAGATCGCAGCCGGCGAGTTCGATGATCTCGCCCACGTTCCGGAACGACGCGCCCATGACCTCGGTCTTATAGCCGTGCTTCTTGTAGTAGTTGTAGATCGTGGTGACCGACACCACTCCCGGGTCTTCGGTCGGGGGGTAGGAGTCGCGACCGCTGTCCTTCTTGTACCAGTCGAGGATCCGGCCCACGAACGGCGAGATGAGGCGGACGCCGGCTTCGGCGCAGGCGATGGCCTGGTGCAGACCGAAGACCAGGGTCAGGTTGCAATGGATCCCCTCTTTCTCGAGGACCTCGGCGGCCCGAATTCCTTCCCAGGTGGAGGCCAGCTTGATCAGGACCCGGTCTTTCCCCACTCCGGCCGCGGCGTACTGGCCGATGAGATAGCGGGCCTTGTCGATGCTCGCTTTCGTATCGTAGGAAAGGCGGGCGTCCACTTCGGTGGAAACCCGACCGGGCACGATCTGCAGAATCCGCAGGCCGAACTCCACGGCCAGCCGGTCCATGGCGAAGCCCACGACTTTCTCGGAAGCGGCGCCCGCGCCGGCCTGCTTCTCGGCCCAGGCCAGTGCGCCCTCCACCACATCCGAGTACTCGGGCATGCCCGCGGCCGCCGTGATGAGCGACGGATTGGTGGTGGCGTCACGCGGCGTGAACTGCTTGATCGACTTGATGTCACCGGTGTCAGCCACCGCGACGGTCATCGACTTCAACTGATCGAGTAATGAAGACATACAAACCTCCTGGACAACCTGGATGACTCTGGGTTCGGCGCGCTGAAATACGAAGTTTCAGAATACACCAAGACCTTCCCGGGGGGCAGTGCATCCGCCGCCGTGTTTCAAGGCTTTCGGCATCGGGCAACGCGCTCAGGCCTGATCTTCCAAAGGCCCGACGGGAAACTCATTCAGGCGAAGAGCCGACGGTTGCTCGAAGGGAACTTCCCCTTGACGGCGCGCCATGCACTTAGCTAGGGTTCGCGAAACATAGGCTGCGTGATGGCAGACGGTGGTCGCGGCAGTTTCGGTGCGTAGATTCTTGTTGGCAAGAGGCTCACGGCAGACCAGCGCCGCTGTTTTGGGGGATTTTCCGGTGGAAGCTAATCGAGCGGGAAGTCGGATTCGAGCGGGGATGGCGGCCCTGCTTCTGGGCGCCGCGGCGGCGGCGGCCCAGGAAGCCAAGCCCGAGCCGGCGGCCCCGCCCAAGCAGGAAGAGCCTACGATCTCCTCGGGCTTCCCCTTGAAGTTCACGGCCTCCCTGACCTTCCGTCAGGACTTCACCGATATCAACGACCAGAACGACCTGTTGTTGGGCGACGACCGGATCGACGGCCTGCGCACCCGGGTTCGATTCGGGATCGAATCCGCCAAGGCCGACTCCATCGTGGGTGGAGGGTTGCGCTTCAGCACGGGCGAGGCGCCGAACCCGGCCTCACCCTTCATTCGTTTTGGCGACGCTTTGCGCCCGTCCACCTTCAACCTCGACCGCTTCTTCCTGACCGTGAAGCCGCTCAAGGACCGCGACAAGTTGGTGTTCACGGCGGGAAAGATGCCCCAGCCCCTGTATCGCGCGGGGCTGGGCACCTGGCGCAACGAGCTTCTGTGGGACGACGACGTCAGCCCGTCGGGGGTCGCCCTGCAGGCTCGCTTGTTCAAGGGAAGTAGCGCCGAGCGGCCGGTTCGCGTCGACAACAACCTTGTCTATTTCGTGTTCGAGGACATCACCAACGTTCGCTTCAACGGCGTTACCGGGACCGCCTACATGGCGGGCGACCAGCTCACGCTCACCATTCCCCATCTGGCGGTGGCGGGCGGCTACTTCCACTACTCGAACCTGAACGTCGGCCTAAGATCGCCCAACTTCACCCCCGGCGAGGGTGCGTTCGTCCTCCCCGGGACCAGTCCGTTCCTGACCCGGGCGGGGCTGCAGCACACCAACAACAGCGTCAACTACGGCCCCGGCGCCGACGGGTTCGTGGCCGACGACTTTAAGATCTGGAATGCCGCCGCGACCCTGAAGTTCCATGTGCTCGGCAACCGCCTTGGGAAGCCCGAGATGTTTCTCGCCGGCGACTATGCCAACAACTCTTCGGTGACCCTCGATCAGCGCGGCTACTCTCTCAGCGCCGGGTTCGTCGGCGGCGGTTGGGCGGGCGGGGCCCATCCCTACACCCTCCACGGCACCTGGCGCGATGTGGACGCGGATGCGGTGCTCGCAACCTTCGCCGATTCTGATCTCGGCGCCGGGACCTCGTACAAGGGATTCGAGGTCGGAGCCAACTACCGCGTGTCAAAGAACCTGCTTGGGCTCTTTCAATACTTCAACTTCAAGGGATTCCCGCGCAAGGACGAACGCGTCCATCGCTTGTTCCTCGATCTCATCTGGGACTTCTGAGAGCAGGAAATCATCACCATGAAGAACTTCAAGCTCCGCCTCGGCAACATCCTGGCCGCCCTTCTCCTCCTGCCCCTGGCCGGTTGCGGCAAGGAGGGTAACCTCACCGAACGCGTGTCCACGGTAGAGGATCGCGACCTGTCCGGCATCGCAGGTCCGCGCTCCGGTCAGGCCACGGCCGCGGCCCGGGTACCCCGCGACGTGTACGGAACCGCGCGAACCCTTGATGCCCTGGCCTTCCCAGGCCTCAACGACGAAGAGCGCGGGGCGATCGAGCCGGCGTTCACGTTCTTCGTTACCGAGCACACTCCTGAGGAGGGTGTCGGCCCGATCTCCAACCAGAACCGCTGCCTGGGGTGCCATCTCAATGCACAGGAGCTTCCGGCGAGCACGGGTCTGCTAACCGTGGCGACGCCCGCGTCGCGCGCCGGGCGTACCGGGCCGACCGACCACGCGGCGATCACCAAGACCAACCCGCCGCCGACGGCCGCGTTCACTCTTTTTGGCGACTACTCGCCAGCCAGCGGTGCGTTTGACCCACTCTCGATCTTCGGCGGACCGATCCAGCATGTCCGCTCGACCGGCGACTGTCAGCCAGACGTGATCCCGCCGGAGTCCATCGATCCAAACCTGCAGGGCGGGATCGACCCCGTTACCCTCACCTCTCAGCTCGGTTTCCGCCGGGCGCAGGGCGAACGCGCCGCACCTCCTTACATTGGGCGAGGCCTGATCGAGGCGATCTACGCCAGCGACATCGTGGCTGGCGATGACCCGAACGACGCCGTCAACAGTCTGTCCACTCTTCTGCCCCCTCCGGGGCCAGAGTGCCCCGCCGACTGCATCTCGGGTCGACACAATGAAAACAGCGCTGCGGGCGCTTTCCTCGGCGGCGACCCAGTCATAAGAGTGGCGCGCTTCGGCCTGCGCGCGGCCGGACCCACGCTCTTTCAGTTCATGATCGGCGGTACCCAAGGCGAACTCGGCATGACCAGCCCGTTCTCGCCCGTTGAGCAGAACAACAATCAAAACGTGGGAAGGAACTGCGACATAGCGCCGGACCCGGAACTAAAGGCCGAGGACATCATGGGCCTTCGCAACCTGATCCGGATGATCAGCCTGCCCGATGTCGACCCTCGCCTTCTGGAGGCGCCCGCGTCTTCACCGGGCGCCGCCGATATCCAGACGGGGGCTGAACTGTTTGGAGTGGACCTGGTCGCGTTCCGATCCCGCATGAGTCCGGGAGCCACCCCTCTCGGCGCCGGCCCCGATGCCGAGAGGGGCATCGCGGCGGATAGAAAGCTCAACTGCGTGGGGTGTCACTTCCCGATCGCGACCACCGGCACGTCACCGTCGCAAGTCGGCGCCCGGCACCTCTCCAACAAGTACTTCCCTCTTTTCTCGGACTTGCTGCTCCACGACATGGGCCAGATCCGGCAGGGCCGCAATGACCTTGTGCCGCCGCGTCCTTCTCTTGACCTGAGCCGAAACCTGGCCGACTTCGCGTTACCGGGCCAGGGCTCCGCATCGGGCAAGGAATGGCGCACGCCGCCCTTGATGGGGATCGGCCGCGTGGGCCCCCCTTTCCTGCACGACGCTCGCGTTTTCTTGAACCCGGCACAGCCGGCCAGAACGGTGGCGAGCGACTCCGAACGCACCAACTACCCGCTCCTCATCACCGATCTGGATGCCGCGCTGAATGCCGCGATCGAACTGCATGATCTGCCGGATCCCGCCGCCGGTTGCCCTCAGGCGGGTGCGCTGCCGAACGACACCTGCCCCGCGATCGGTGAAACCGGCGGCTTCCGCAGTGAAGCCAGGTTGTCAATGCAGAAATGGCGCCGACTTTCGCCCCGCCAACAGCTCCAGGTCATCCTCTTCCTCAAGTCGCTCTAAACTCCACGGCGGTGGATTCCGCTCCTCTACTGATCGTCTTTTTGCGTCGCCCCGCCCCGGGGGCAAGGAGGTCGTCATCGGACAGCTAGCTCAGGTCTCATTCTTTAACCGGCTCGATCCGGACACCCTCGGGAAACTCGAGGCCGTCGCACAGATGAAGCAGTACCCTGCGAACATGGCGGTGTTCTTCCAGGACGATCCCTCGGACTCCCTCTACGTCGTGCTCTCGGGAACGGCCAAGATCTTCCAGACCTCGGAAGACGGTCAGGAACGCATCCTCAAAATACTCAAGGCGGGCGAGGCGTTTGGAGAACTAGCCATGATCGAAGGGCTGGCCCGCTCCGCCAGCGTCCAGACCCTGGAGCCTTCCGAGATGGTCATGTTGACCCGCAAGGACTTCCAGGCGTTCTGCGACAAGCACCCGGCCGTCTTGTGGTCGCTCCTTCAGACTTTCGCCGAGCGCCTCCGACACATGAACGAGGACGTACTCGACCTGTCTTTCCGCGATGTCCCCTACCGCGTGCTGCACGTCCTCTCTGAACTGGCCGAACGCCATGGCAGTTCAGGCCCCAACGGCCGGCAGATCTCCACCCCGCTGGGGGTCAAGGACCTCGCCTCCATGGTGGGTTCGAATGCCGACACGGTCGGACGATTGCTCGATGGATACGAAAGGGATGGATTGCTGAAGCGGGAGCGGGGGTCCTGGAATGTCCCGGACGTCGCCGCCTTGAGCCGGGCCGTCGAGTACGCCGGACAGTAGGGGTCATCTCCGCCATGACCACTCCTCAGAACTCGTTCCACCGCTCGATCTTCGTGCATCGAAGCGGCGTCTTCGCCGCCGCGCTGGCCCTCATTCTCCTGCTTCTTCCGGGCCTCTCCTGGGCGCACGAGCGTTTCGTCAAGCACGACATGAAGAAGGCCCTTCAGAACTCCTTCTTCATGCAGAAGAGCGGCGAGATGATGGGCATGGATCACAACATGATCCAGATCGGCCTCCTGGTGAGCCTGGTCCTGGCCGCCTTCTTCTTCATCTGGTTCCTGCGCGAGAGCCTCGACGAGTTCATCCGGTACCGGATCCTCTCCCGACTCGGCGGCACTCCCCAGCGCCTGCTCCACCAGCTCGCCTGCTACATCATGGACAAGCCGGTGCGCTCGGCCTGGTTCTACACCTTCGGAGAGTGGTCGGTCATCATGTTCCTGCGCAGTCCGGCGCTGGTGCTGATGTTTGCCGCGACCAACGACGCTCTGGTGATGCCAAGCTACCCGCTCGAACCCAGTTCCGCGGTGTACTTCAAGTTTCTTCAGGTGGCCCTCGCCGTCCTGATCCTCACCCAGACCGCTTTGCCGCTGTGCGGCGCGATGGTGATTGGCACCTGGTTCTACCTCTTCCGCTGGGGACCGTTTGTCGCCATCGACGCCATCCCCGTCCTCACCGCGGGAATCCTCTACGCCATGTCCCCGTGGATTTCGCACAAGCTCGCGATCACGAGGCTCAACGTCGAGCAGACGCGCTGGATCCGGTTCGTGTTCGGTCTGGGTTTCTTCATTCTCGGGTGGTCGAAGATCTACAACCACGACCTCACCATCGGAGTGGCCGACAACTATCCGAGCATGATGGCCGACCCGCTGGTCGGATTCTTCGCCCTGGGCACCGACCCCGCGATGCGTCGCGAGGCCTGGGTGGTTTCGTTCGCCCTGGCCGAGGTCATGAGCGGTTTCATGGTGATGATGGGGGTATTCACCCGCCTGTGGGCCACCATAATGTGCGTAATGTTCACGAAGCTCATGCTGGTGGACTTCGGGTGGGATGAAATCCCCCATATCTATCCCATTGGCTGCGCTCTCGCCGTCATCACCTCGAATTATCTGAGGTCCGAATTCAACCCGCTCGAGAAGATCGAGCGCCTGATGCGGCAGGGGTCTCCGGTCAAGCGGTTCGCCCTGATGGGCGCCTTCGCCGCGGCCATCGCCCTTCTGGCCGTCATGCCCATGCTTTATTTCCTCACTTTCACCGACCGTTCCATGTTGCAGTAGAGAGTCACGAAGCCATGATCGGTAATATCAAGTTAGCCACCACCCCGCAGATTCTCGCCATGTCCATCGCCTGGCTGGGCGCGTGCATGGGCATCGACTTCACCTTCAACCGCCATCTGTGGACGGCCACGGTCGCGGTCCCCCCCACCGTGGCACTCTCTCTTCGCATCAACCATCTGTGCTGCACCGGCTGCTTCGACGATGTCAAGAAGGCTCTCCAGGCCCTTCCCTGGCTGACCGAAACCCCCATGAGCGTGCGGGAGGGAAGCCTGAAGACGCAAGCGGAAGCGGAACTCGCCGGGCCGGCCGCCGACTACGCCGGCTGGGTCGACATCGACGTCAAGGACGTCTCTCAGATCGACTTCGTGGCCATCGATCGCGCCCTGCGCGACGCAGGGCTGGTGGCCTCGCAGATGCAGTTTGGAGGGGTGCGCCATTTCAGGCTGGAGGCCCGTGTCCGCCACATGTGCTGCGGGATGTGCAAGGACGCCTGCGAGCGCCTGCCCGAACTGGCGGGGATAAAGCAGGCGGGTCGATTGAAGTGGCTGGACAGCGTGGTCGCCGATCTGGCCACCGACAAGGTCACGGTCCACGCCCGCTACCTCGAGCCCGACCAGAGGATCGATGCGACCGAACTGCTCGGGGCCATGGATCAGGTGGGCCTGCCGCCCTTCTCGCTCAAGGTTCTGGTGTCGGCGGAGGAGGAGGCCCCCGCGGCGCCCGTGCGCTGAGGCCCCCGATTCAATTCTTCAAGAAGGCGAGCGCCCGCGGGCCCAATTGGCAATAGAGTCAGGGCCAGATGCAGCACCTCAACGCCGTCGGACAGAGTGTTCCCCGACCTGACGGTCTGGCCAAAGTCACGGGGACGGCGCTTTTTCTCGATGACCTGCCGGAAAACGGCTGCTTCCACGGGGTGACGGTGCGCTCGCCCCACGCTTCGGCCCTGATCCAGTCCATCGACGGCTCCCTGGTGGCCCGGGCCGATGCGGAGGCGATAGTGCTGGTCGCCGCGGATGTGGGGCCGAGGAACTCGGTTCACCTCATCCACGATGACTGGCCGATTCTGGCCCACGGCCGCGTCAATCACCACGGCGAAGCGGTGGCGCTGGTCGCGGCACCCACCCTCGCGCGGGCCCGGGCCGCGGCCGCCGCGGTCCGGGTCGAGTACGAGGTTCAAGCGCCGGTTCTGAATCTGGACCAGGCCCTTGAGGGAGACCCGAGAACCAACGGCGAGCTGAACATCCTGGCCCGGTGCGAGGTCGATCACGGCGACGTCGACTCGGCCTTCGCGGAGGCGGACGTGATCGTCGAGGGGGAGTACGCGACCGGCCATCAGGAGCACGCCTACATCGAGCCCCACGGCATCATGGCCACCCCGCGGTTTGATTCCAAGGGCGTCTTCACCGGGGTCGAAGTGGTGGGCTCCCTTCAGTGTCCGTACTACGTGCACGAGGCGCTGTGCTACCTGTTCGATATGGAGGGAAGTGCTATCCGGGTCCTTCAGTCGGTGACCGGGGGCGGGTTCGGGGGCAAGGAGGATTATCCGGACCTGATCGCGGCCCACGCCGCCCTTCTCGCCCGGGCCTGCGGCCGGGAGGTCAAGATCGTGTACGAGAGGCAGGAGGACATCATCGCCACCACCAAGCGTCACCCATCGCACATTCGCCATCGGACCGCGGTGAAACGCGATGGCACTCTGGTGGCCATGGACATCCACGTTCTGCTCGACGGCGGCGCCTACACCACCCTGTCTCCGGTCGTCCTCTCGCGCTCCGTCCTCCACGCCGCCGGCGCCTACTCGTGTCCGAACGTGCGCATTCGCGGGCGCGTCCTCGCAACCAACACCGCTCCCAACGGCGCCTTCCGGGGCTTCGGCGCGCCCCAAAGCCTGTTCGCGGTCGAGCGCCAGATGGACAAAGTCGCCCGGGCCTTGAGCCTCAGTCCTTACGAGGTGCGAAGCAAGAACGCCTATCGCGAAGGCGACGTGACCCCCACCGGTCAGGTCCTGAAGGAAAGCGTCAGCGCGCTGGGGGTGCTGGAGCGTGCGACGCTCGCCACCCGTTTCCGGCGACAGCGCAGTGCCAACGAGGCGGCGCGCGCGGCCCGCCAGGACGACGGCCGGCCCTTGCTCGGCATCGGTCTGTCTCTTTTCTGGCATGGCTCCGGCTTTACCGGGAACGGCGAGCGACGGATGATGTCCAAGGGCGCGGTTCGCCTCCGCCCGGACCTGAAGATCGAGGTCCTTTCGTCCTCCACCGACTTCGGGCAGGGCACCGAAGGGATCTTCCGGCAAATCGTGGCCGACGCCTGCGGCGTCTCGCTCGACGATGTCGTGGTCCACGTCCCGGATACCGCCGCGGTCCCCGATTCGGGTCCGACCGTGGCCTCTCGCACCGTGATGGTGGTCGGCCGCCTGCTGCGCCGCGCCGGCGAGAAGCTCTCCTTCGCCCTCGGCGCCTTCGCCGCGCAACTCGAAGGCATCGCCCCGGTCAGTGTGGTGCTGCATGACGGCATCTTTGAGACCGAGCAAGGAACCACCCCCTTCCGGGAGATCGCCCGGCGGTACCTCGCCCTCCACGGTCCCCTCGTGGCCGAGGCGACTTTCGAGCCGGCCCCTGACAGCGCCTTCGACGAGACCACCTACCAGGGCGACGCCTACGCCGCCTACGGGTGGGGCGCCTGCGTGGTCGAGGTTGAAGTCGACCCCGACACCTTCGCCCTGCGGCTCGCGAAGCTGACCACGGTCAGCGACGTGGGCCACGTGATCCATCCCGTCATGTGCGCCGGACAAGTGGAAGGCGGGACCCTCCAGGCCCTCGGCTGGGGCTATCTCGAAGAAATGAAGATGAAGGACGGACGGTACCTGAACGACCGGTTTCAGACCTACCTGATACCCACCATGGCGGACACCCCGGACATGGAGACCATCCTGATCGAGAACCCGACCAAGCACGGCCCCTTCGGCGCCAAAGGGGTCGGCGAACTGCCCATGGACGGAGGAGCGCCGGCCCTGCTGCAGGCCATCGAAAACGCCACCGGGATCTGCCTCTCCGCGATTCCGGCCACGCCCGAGCGCATCTTCGAAGCCTCGAAGATCAAGGCGGAATCATGAGCGCGACGTATGCATTCACCCTCAATGGCCAGCCCATCGAGGTTGAGGGTCCGCCCATGGCGCGGCTGCTGGACGTGCTCCGCCGCGATCTGGGCCTCACCGGGTCCAAGGACGGCTGCGGCGAGGGCGAGTGCGGGGCCTGCACCGTCCTGCTCGATGGCGAAGCGGTGTGTTCCTGCCTGGTGCCCCTGTTTCAGGTGGAAGGAGCTTCGATCACGACCGTCGAGGGCCTTTCTTCGGAGGGCCGGATCAGCGAACTACAGCGGGTCTTCGCCACCGAAGGAGGCGCGCAGTGCGGGGCCTGCACCCCCGGGATGATCGTCTCGCTCCGGGCCCTGCTCGATCGCCATCCCGCGCCGACCCGGGCTCAGGTCCGCGAATACGCCTCCGGCACCCTGTGCCGTTGCACGGGCTACGAGAGAATCCTCCGGGCGGTCGAGGTTCTGACCGATCAGCGCCTGGCCGAGGGAGTGGCGGCCCCGGAGGCGCGGGAACCCTCGAGCGAATGACCTTCGCTGACTCGCCGACGTCGCTGGCGGAGGCGCACGAAGCGCTGACCCGGGGGGCCATCAAGGTCGCCGGGGCCACCGATCTGATGGTGGTGGACCACGCCACCCTTCGTGAGCACGCCTCCGTGCTGAATGTCCTTGGCATCGCCGAACTCCAGGGGATCCGTCTCACCCCCGACGGCCTCGACCTGGGCGCGGCCAGCACGTTCACGCGGATCCGCCAGGCCGAGGAAGTGATGAGGCACGCGCCGGTGCTCGTCGAAGCGGCCAGAACCATCGGAGCGGCCCAGATTCAGAACCGCGCGACCCTCGGAGGCAATATCGCGAACGCGTCGCCCGCCGGCGATTCGCTGCCCGCTCTCCTGACCCTGAATGCGCGGATCGTCATGGCCGGTCCGGCCGGCCGCCGCACCGTGGCCTACGACGCGTTCCACACCGGCTACCGGACCACGGTTCTGTGCGCCGACGAGCTGATCGAACGCGTGATCGTTCCCCTGCCCACTCCGGCGGTGCAGATCTTCAAAAAGGTGGGCACGCGGGCGGCCCAGGCCATCAGCAAGGTCGTGGTGGCCCTGAGCGCCAACCGCCGGGAGGGTGCGCTCACCGATGTCCGGCTGGCCATGGGCAGCATCGCCGCCGTGCCCACTCGCCTGGTCGAAGTCGAAGCCCTGATTTCGAGCGGGCCGCTCAACCCCGATCTGGCGGATCGAGCCGCGGCCCTGATCGAGCGGACCATCGCCCCCATCGACGATGTCCGTTCCACCGCCGAGTATCGGCGCCACGTGGCCGGCCGGATCGTCCGGCGCATCCTGCTTTCCATTCTGGAGACACCGCCTGCTTGAACGCGATCTGCGCCGTACCCGTCAGCATGGTGGGATCCGACAGGGGCCCCAGGAATCGAGATCGATGAACCGCACTGGAAAGGTCAATCCATGAGAAGACTCTTCGTTCCCTTCGCACTGATCACCGCCACCGCCGGTTTCGCGGCCACGCAGGCCGCGAACCCCGAGGTGGCGCGCTTTGAGGCATCGGCGCAACGGGTCACCATCGTCCGCGACGACTGGGGCATTCCCCACATCCACGGGAAGACGGACGCCGACGCGGTCTTCGGCCTCATCTACGCGCAGGCCGAGGACGACTTCAATCGGATCGAGACCAACTATCTCAACTCGATGGGCCGCCTGGCCGAGGCCGAGGGCGAAAAGGCGATCTATCAGGACCTGCGCATGCGGCTCTTCATCGATCCGGTCGAAATGAAGAAGCTGTATGGGGCGAGCCCACCCGGCTTGAAGGCGCTGATGGACGCGTGGGCCGACGGTCTCAACTATTACCTTCACACTCATCCGGCGGTCAAGCCCCGGGTGATCACTCGATTCGAACCGTGGATGGCCCTCACCTTCAGCGAAGGCAGCATCGGCGGCGACATCGAACAGGTCTCGCTGGGAGACTTGGAAGCTTTCTACGGCGACAATCCCGAAGCAGCGGTGAGCGAAACGCTCGACGACGCGGACGACGAGCCGAGAGGCTCGAACGGATTCGCGGTCGCGCCGTCGAATAGCGCCACCGGCAATGCCCTCTTGTACATCAACCCCCACAC
>JAQBHL010000243.1:0-3195 GCA_032127745.1 Acidobacteriota bacterium | reverse complement strand
TCGACCACTGACGGCAACTCGATCACGCTCTTGGTGGGCTCGTTGTTGAAGACGATGCGCTCGGCCCCGTCGATGCGAGCCTCGTTGTCGGTATCGTCACCGTCGAGGTGAATAACGCGCGGGAGGTTGATGATACCCTCGCCAATCGCGGAGCCTGTGAAGTCGGCGGTCCTGATCTGCTCGATCACGCCGATGCCGGCCATGACGATGTTGCGGACTCCCGAGAGGATGGCCTCTCCGACTCCACCAAGGAACGTCAGGTTCCTGCCGACAGTCGCGTCGCGCAGGATTTCCACGTCCCTGATGTTGATGATGTCGTTCGACGTGTTCATGTCCAGCGTGCCTAGCATCGGCTGAGTCCCGTCTCGCTGGAGCTTCTCCTCGTCGATCTCTTCGAGCATGACCTGCCCGGTCTCGCTCGCGAAGTTGGTCGTGGCGATGTTGTCGATCTGGTCTGCGCTGTGACGGTGCGGTGGGATAGTGACTGCTGGCGGAGTGCCCCCGCCGGCCGATCCACTGCGACGACCCATACGAGGTCGCAATGCGGTGAAGAGCTTGTCAACGTCGCGACGGATCACTGACATATTCATCTCCTCCAGATTGCTTCGCGACCACTGATCGGCTTGTGCTTGACCTCGAACCATCGAAGCCAACCGTCGAGCCCGGCGAAGGACACGTTGTCCTCGGTCGCGCCGTCTGGGGCATCCCAAACCCCGACCGCTTCGTGGAACGAGACGAACGTGCCGTCACTCTGGTACAGAGCGTAGCCGAGAGCGACCTCGCCAGGACCGTGGTCGAGCCACCCTTCAGGCCCGAGCCATCGGAAGAACAGGCGGAGGTAGTGGGATCGCGTGACGTGAATGGCGGCGTCCGCCCCGTCGAGGATGTCCACAGCCAGGGCCTGCGTCCCGCCGCTATCGGTGCGGGTCGCCACGAGCTGATCTGTCGCTCCGGCGACGAAGGCCACCTTCTCGAAGTAGCCGCCAGAATGATTCGCCTTCGCGACGATCTTCTCGGTCGCAGCCGTGAGCGAGGCCGCGCGCCAGAAGGGTCTGAACTCTGCGATCAGCACTCCTCGATCGCGGTGCCAGAACGTGTATGGCGACGTGTTCTCCATGACGAACTCGTCGGCGACTCGCGTGATGGTCGAGCCGAGCGTAACGAGAGGCATCCCGCAACCGTGCGCGTTGCGCTGCACGTTCACGAGGCCGATCGCGAAGATCGCCGTGTTGATCGTCGAGGAGAAGCGTCCAACGTTGATAGAGTAGACGCCGGTCGCTGGCACAGGGATCTGATCGAAGATCACCTCGCCGAAGCCCAGGTCTGATGCGATGGCTGGATAAGTTGGCGTCGAGGTCCATGCCCTGGTCGCCTCGCTCCAATAGTCGCCGGTCGGCCCAACGAGGGCGACCTCAAGGAACTTCGTGGACGGGTTGTCGATGGAGATGTTACGGACGCGCACCCGAACAGAGATGGTCTGGCCCGAGGTGAGAGAGAATGCCTGCGCCTTCTGGCCCGAGCCCGGCGTGCCGCCGAACGTGGCAAGAATGGAGTCCTGATAGCCCAGCTCCTCGACGAGAGGGATCTGGTCCTCTGCACTGAATACGAGGCCGCCAGTGACTCCAACGCTTGACCACCCCGTGCCGCCGAGGTTCGAGTTATTGAGGATCAATTCCTCTCCGTTCGCGGAGTGAATCGCGAGGCCCTCGTCCGAGAGGTTGGGGTAATCCTCCAGAACTCGAAGGCCAACCCCATCCCCTGGCCTGAGAGACCAGCCGTCCTGGGCGCGCGTCATCGTCCACTCTCCGCCCCTGTCGAGGTACGCGAGGCCGGACAGCTCTGGCGTCCACGCGAGCGGGATGCGGAACGCGCCCCAGGCTTCACACGAGAAGTCGTGGAGGTCGTAGACCTGATCGACAACCCTCAAGTCCTCGGGCGAGTAGGTCCGCTGGACAATGAGTCCGTTTCGACGTTCGAGCGGATTCTCGCCCCAGCCGCTGCCAGCACTGTCAGGCGCCGAGAAGCGCGCGATGTGGATTGGTTCGCCGATCTCGTTCTTCGCCTCCGCCGCCGGCAGGGCCAAGCCGATCGTGTTGCGCGCCTTGCGCTGCATCCTGAGAGTGGCCGAGGCATTGTGCCTGACCGAGCGAACGTAACCGCCGAGGTCTTGCACTGTCAGGACGCAAGTGAACCACGGGATGCGGATCTTGAAGAATGATCCGCTGATCACCTCGTAGGCTTTGCCGTTTGGGCCGTTGGAGAACGTAATGCTCACGCCGGCCACGAGCTTGTTGATGTCCTCCAGCAGGAACGGGCCGCCCTCGGGGTGCGAGGTCATCTCCCAGGTAACAGTGTGCAGTTTGTAGATGTCAGGGTTGGTGCTGATGTTGACGAAGTTGTCCTCGACTCCAGGGTCGAACTCGTAGGCCGTGCCGTACAGTCGCGTTGTGCCGTCGCGGCCCAGCATGACGGGAGTGACGCGAGGCCCGAACGCATTGTCTGGCGGAAACCACCAGTGGTTCGCTCCCGTCTTCGAGTAGTCAGCTCCGAACGTGAAGAGCACCTTGTTGAAGGTCGCCAAGGTAGGGCCGGGATCGAAGCCAACGAGATGCTCTTCGCCACCGTTGCCGGGCCAGCAATACGCGAAGGTGCCAGTCGCGTCGCCTCCCGTGTCCACGGTGTTCCATGCGTCGTGGACAGTGACTGATCCAGCTCCGCTCCACGGGTATGGGGAGGTCGCAGGCTGTACGCTCGACGAGTAGCTTGAGACGGTGCGCGCGGCCTTCAGTGCGATGTCGCGAATCATGCTCCCATTTTACGTCTGGTCATAGCGCCCCTGAGAAAACTGATCCTCCAGCTCCAGCACCACTCGCTCTTCGGGCGGCAGGACACTTAGGTCGTCGGCCTCGTATGAGCCGAGGTACTTTTGCTCCGCGTGAGAGTAGAGGTATGGCGTGATGATGCCTGACACGACTTCCTTTCGGTCGCCGGGCTGAAACGAGAAGTCCTTGTCGGCGACCTTCGTCGATGCGTTGATCCAGTCAGCGTCCGCCGGCTCATGGTCGGCGTGACCGATGATGGCAAGCTCGATCTGCCCAGTTGGGCTCCACCACGCCTTGACCCAAGGATGCGACTTCAGGAATGATTCGATGACCCTGATCGCTGGATCAGCTTCACCACCACCGATGCGAAATG
>JAQBHL010000242.1:0-12648 GCA_032127745.1 Acidobacteriota bacterium | reverse complement strand
GCCGGCGCGATCGCCCGCCGCGGGCGCGCCGCCGCCTGAGCCTCAGGCCTGAGCCTCAGGAAGGTTCAGACTCGCCGATCAGATCGAGAGAGGTCTGACGCTCACGGTTTACGCTCAGCCGCAGCACGTCAGGCCGCGCGTAGTGACCGGAAGGATCGAAGTTCTGGCGCTCTCGCCGGACGAAGGCGTGATCGATCGCGGCCACCCGCACGCACTCCTCTCCCACCACCGGCGGAATGACCCACGAGCCGTCGGGCGCGGCCAGACATGATCCGCCGTCGGCCAGGAATTCTCCGCCCCCGTGGCCGGCGACAATGGCGGCGCGATGCGGAGTGTTCTCGCGAAAATCCCCAGGGCGCATCAGGCCGGAGACGGAGAGAACGTACGACCGCGATTCCTTCGCGATGAAGCGGGTGAGATCGTCGGTGTTTCGCAGGGAGCCCGGCCAGATGGCCACGTGAAGGTCCTCGCCCTGACCGTAGAGGGCGGCCCGGGCCAGCGGCATCCAGTTCTCCCAGCAGTTGAGCGCGCCCAGGGTGAACTCGCCGATGCGATGAGTGCGGAGACCGTGGCCATCGCCGATGGACCAGGTCAGTCGTTCCTCATGAGTCGGCATCAGCTTTCGATGGGCGGAGAGGACCTGGCCGGAAACGCCGATCACCACGCAGCACGCGTAGACGCTCTCGCCCCGGTGGGCCGGCTTTTCGAGGATCCCAAGGACGACGGAGATCTTGCGCGCCGCGCACGCTTCCTGAACCGGGCGAAGGTGGCCGTCCTCGATGGTCACGGCCTGAGAGACGTACTCCGCATGCAGTTCCTTCTGCCGAGCGTCGTTGAACCGGGCGCCATCGGTGAATTCGAGCCAGAACGGGTAGCCCGGAACCAGGCATTCTCCGAAGCCCACGACCTCAGCTCCCTGATCGGCGGCCTGATGGATGGCCGCGACCACCTTGGCGAGCGTCGCCGCCCGGTCCAGCCAGACCGGAGCCATCTGCGCGAATCCAACCCTCAGCAAGAAGAACCCACCGTGCCCGGGGTTCGGGGGGAAAAGCACTCCCAACGAGATTGAGAATGCGGCCCACAGACTCCCAGGCGAGCGGAAGCGGGCGCCCAGTGGGCGCGCGAGCGGGCGAGGCAAAGCGGGCGGTGGCGGACGGACATCAGACTCTCAGCGGAACTTCGCGATCTCATCAAGGCCTTTCTTGGTGAGGTCGGGAACGCGGGCGTCATCGGCCGGGTAACCGACCACCAGGAGAAGATACGCGCGCTCGTTCGCCGGACGGTCGAGCACGCTGGAGAGGAAGCCCATGGGCGAGGGGGTGTGGGTCAGGGTCGCGAGTCCGGCGTGATGGAGGGCCGCGATCAGGAACCCGAGGGCGATCCCCACCGATTCGGTGACGTAGTAGTTCTTCACCTTGCCCCCGTCCGGGAGCAGGGCATAGTTCTGCGCGAACACCGCGATCAGATAAGGCGCCACTTCGAGATAGCCCTTGTGCTCATCCGTGCCGAGGGGGGCCAGAGCCTCGAGCCACTCCGGGGGCGCCTTGCCTGAGTAGAACTCGCGCTCCTCGACTTCGGCGGCCTCGCGGATTTTCTTCTTCGTCTCGGGGTCGCTCACCACCTCGAAGTGCCAGGGCTGCAGGTTCGCGCCGGAGGGCGCGGTCCCGGCGGCGCGCAGGCAGTCTTCGATGATTTCGCGGGGAAAGGGGCGGGGCGAGAAGTCCCGGATGGTGCGGCGCCGCCTCATCTCTTCGTGGAACTCGCGGGCCCGCGCCTTCATCTCCTCGGGCGGATGTTCCACGAAGGTGGTGAGGGGTACGAAGTTCGGATTCTCGGTCATGCGCACTCGTTTCCCACCGGGCTGGGTGGTGACGAGGCCAGGCCGGCCAGACCGCCGATGCTGGTCTCGAGATAGATGGACTCCAAGCGGTCTCCCTGGTCAGGCGCGGGCCAGCGAAGACCGCACCAGCGCCGCATACACGTCGACAGCTTCGAGAAGATCCGCCTTCAGAATGAATTCGTGGGCGGTGTGAGCATCGTGAATGGAGCCCGGCCCGAACAGCATGGGCTGACCCCACCCGGCCAGGTAGGGAATGTCGGTGCCGAAACGCACCACGATCTCCCCCCTCCCGAAGCCCTTAACCACCTTGAGATGGATGGGCTCGCTGGTGGAGCCCAGCTCCACCCTGGCCCTCGCGTCCACGAGCTTTTCCACGGTGGCGAGAACGCCCGAGGACGGCGTGACCGTGCGGAACATGACCTCGGCCGACGCGCTGGGCGGAATGATGTTGGCCTTGAGCCCGGCCTGGAGCGTGCCGATGTTCATGGTCGTGGGCCCGAGCACCGGATCCTCGGGCCACTCCGCGGCCCGCAGATCGGCCAGCACGTCGAGGAGCTTCAGGACCGCGGAGTCGCCGAGTTCGGGGTAGGCGGCGTGCGCAGCGCGGCCCGAAGAGTGGAGGCTGATGCGCAGGACGCCCTTCCCCGCCACCGCCTGCTTGAAGTCGGTGGGTTCGGCATTGATGATGAAACGATTCCGGCCGGGCCGGCCGTTCGCGACCTTGGCCCCATCGCCGCCCTCTTCCTCTCCCACCATGAACAGGAGGCCGAAGTCCTTGGCGTCCTCCTCACGGAGCTTGAGCGCGGCGAAGATCTGAGCGGCAATGAGGCCTTTCGCGTCGCACGCCCCTCGTCCCTGAATCCGGTCGCCCAGGTCCTGAGCGGGCAGATGGGGGGGCACGCAGTCCATGTGAGTAGATAGGGTAACCAGGGGATCGCCCACCCGCGCGATCACGTTGAAGCGACCCGGAGAGACGAACTGCCGCTCGACCGCGAAACCCGCGCCTTCGAGGGTCGACGCGATGGCCTCGCCGACCGGTCCCTCTTCCCCGGTCGTCGATGGGATGTCGATGAGCTCGCGGAGCAGAGCGATCGGATCGGAGAGAGGAAGAGCCACGAGAGGGGAAGCCTACCGTCCCCGCTCTGGTTTGGGGCGGTCGTCGACCGTTTCGCCGACGTTACTTTGACTGCGGATCGAGAACGGCGAGGTCGGCCAGGTCCTTTGGACGGCCGGCGGCGCGCTTGTTTGCGATGAGATGGTCTCGGCCGATGACGGGCACTTTCAGGGCCGAGAAGGCCGCGGCCGTCCGGCCGGCCCAAGCGGCCTCACATTTGAGGCCCGAGACCCCGGTCAGGACATCAATGCGCCGCGGAGGAAAGCCTGTCTGGACCACCCGGTCCGGACCGGCGAAATCGGATTCTTTGACGTCCAGAGGGGCCCCAAACCTGGCCAGGGCGCGAAAGACTCGAGCCGCATTCAGGTCATCAGCTTCGACCCAGACATCGATGCCGCCGGTCGCACGGGGGACGCCATGCGCAGCCATGGCGTAAGCGCCCACGACCAGAAGGAGGGCCTCCTCCTGCAAAAGGCTGCGAAGGAGATCGATGAAGTCCTCGTTCAATCGACCGCAGGATCGCCAAGGGCCCGGCGCCTCACCGGCCATGCGGAGCGCGGCGAATCCTCGCCCGCCGGCGGCCCGATGGCAGACAATTCCACCGCCAGCGGCCACATCATGGCGATGCGCTCCATCCCCGGAGAGACTCTGACCTTGTCACGCATGCCGGCGATCTGTTTCCACGGAATGTCGGGCTGGCGCGATTTTGGCGGGCTCGGAAAGATTCTTGACCGCCTGCCCAATGATCTCCAGTTTTCGCAGGGTCGCATCCGGCCGCATGCGGCCGGAAAGAAAGGCATCGTGGTCACGGCCGCAGTAGGCCTCTATGTCCTGGAGCGCATCCCGAAAGTGCAGGAGATAGACCCGGTCGTCCTTCATAGAGCCGCGGAGTCGGCCAGAATCCGCTGCCGTATGGACTCAGCCCGCCGTCGGTCAGCACTTCCACGGAGCGTCCAAGCAACGCCTGAACCTCCTGCTCCAGGGCGATCACGTCAAGCAACGTGCGTCCCGGCTCGACGTTCGACGAGCGGATCGACGTCGCTTTCCGGCCCGGCCTCGCCGCGCGCCATCGACCCGAACACCCTGACGTGGCGCGCGCCATGGCGTGCCGCCAGGTCGAGGATGGCACGCCCGTGAGTCTGAAGCACCTCGTGGGCATTTCCTCATCGTATCGGCTCGGCCTCGATCCGCACAGGGGCTGCGGGGCGCCGAGGCAAGCTCAGTGTTCGAAGAGGTGCTCGTAACCCATCAGATCGAGTTCGGACATCAAGGGGATGGTCCGGAAGCACTCGGCGGCAAGGTCGGCCCGGCCTTCGCGCTCCAGCATCATGGCCAGCTTGTCCATGATGCGATGGAGCAGAGTGACATCCGCGGTCGCGTACTTGAGCTGGGCCGGGGACAGGTCCGAGCGCGACCAGTCGGTGCTCTGCGAGGTCTTGTCCATCTCCGTGTCCACGAGTTCGAGGGCCACATCCTTGAGGCCGTGGCGGTCGGTGTAGGTGCGAATAAGTTTGCTGGCGGTACGGGTGCAGAAGATGGGAGACATGGCGATGCCGAGATGGTGGCGGATGGCGGCCACGTCGAAGCGGGCGAAGTGGAGGATCTTCAGTATTCCCTTGTCCTCCAGAAGGCGTTTCAGGCGGGGAGCGCCCACCGCCGGGGCCAGGGGCGCCCTCCGGCCCGGGGTCGGAGGAATCTGCACCAGCACCGCGCGGCCCCCGCGGTCGCACAGTTGCACCACGCACAGACGATCGCGGAGGGGATTCAGGCCCATGGTCTCGGTGTCGACCGCCACCTCCTTCTGCTGGAGGAAATGCTGGAGCTGCTCTTGGGTGAGATCGCCCTGGGCGATCTCGGGAGTGACGTCGGGTGGTTTTTGAGCCATGGCTGATTCTCCCCTAGAACCGCCGCGCGTCCCTTTGGCCTATTTCTCGCGCCGGGGCATGCGGGCCCAGGGCTTGGCGGGCCTGGGCGTCGCCTTCTTCTTGAATCTCTCCGGGGCCAGGCGCTCGACCGGCTTCGACCCCGTGGGGCGCTCGCGACCCGCCGCGAAGTGCTCGGCAGACCTCTCGGTCCGCGCCACCGTGCGAGCGCGATGCTTCAACTCCAGGACCACCACCGTCTCGATGTGCGGGGTGTGCGGAAACATGTCGACCGGCTGAACCAGGGTCGCGCGGTACCCGGCATCGAAGGCGAGGCGCATCTCGTCCATCAGGGTTTCCGGATTGCAGGAGACGATGACAAGTTTCGCGGGCGCGATCTTGCGGGTCAGGGTGCGCATCACGCCGTCAGGACAGCCGGAACGGGGAGGATCGATGACCGCCGCGTCCCAGTCCTGCCGGGCCAGATGCTCAATCGCGTCCTCCACCTTGGAAGGCATGAG
The DNA here is from genome assembly GCA_032127745.1 of Acidobacteriota bacterium. Taxonomy (GTDB): domain Bacteria; phylum Acidobacteriota; class Vicinamibacteria; order Fen-336; family JAGNNV01; genus JAGNNV01. Next base: position 7,311 of record JAQBHL010000242.1, on the reverse strand, counting down.
GCGCAGGCGGGACTCGGGGATGCCGGAGAGCTGGGCGTTCTTCGCGGCCTCACGCGAGGCCTTACGAGACTCCTCCACCGCGGTGACTCGATGCCTGGCCAGAGCCAGAGGGAGCGCGAAGAGACCGCTGCCGCTGTACAGATCGAGGACCTTGAGCGAACCGGCCGAGCCGATGGCGTCCTTGACCAGGCGAACGAGATGGGCGGCGCCCTTGATGTTGGTCTGAAAGAATCCGGTGGGAGAGGAGAGGAAGCTGGGGCCCAGGGCGGTCTCCTTCACGTGGCCGACGCCGTCGACCCGGACGGTGTGCGGCCCGAACAGGTAGGGCGAGGCCTGATCGTGCAGGTTCAGGAGCAGTCCTTCCGGCTTGTCCAGGGAACCCGAAATGGCGCGCAAGGGAGACTCCAGGGCTCGATGCTCCTCGGTCGCCACCACCACCGCCACCGCCTCCTTCTCATTTTCGGTGACCCGCACGACCACATGACGGAGGAGGCCGCCCCTGGGGGTGGCCACGGGGACGCGCTTCGCCGCCATGGCATCCTTGATCGCGAAGGCGACGCGATTCGCGCGGTCCGAATGCACCAGACACTCGGTGACCGGCACCACGGTGTTCGTGCCCCGGGCGAAGTGACCGATCTGCAGGCGGCCCCGTTCGTCCTCGACGAAGCTGAAGGCCGCCTTCTGGCGAAAGCGACGGGGCACGCCATGCTCATCGACCGGCATTCCGATGATCGGCGCGATCGCCGGCTTGCCCGGCCCGAAGGTGTCTTCGAGGAGTCCGTCCAGGAGATGCGTCTTCTGTCTCAGCTGCTCCTCGTAGGCCACATGCTGAAACGAGCAGCCGCCGCATGACGCGGCGTGCGGGCAGGCGGGTTGGATCCGATGCGGCGACGGCTCCAGGACACTGACGAGCGCCGCCCTGGCCACGCCGTCATCCCCTCGATCGAGCGCGTCAGCCTGGCCTCGGGCCACGATCCGAACCCGGACCATCTCGCCCGGGATACCGCCCTCGACATAGATGGTCTCGCCCTTGACCTCGGCATAGGCCTCGCCCGACAGGGCGACGTCGGTGAGGCGCAGGTCGAGAACCTCATCGCCCGGTCGCGGGCCCTTTCGCGGATCGCCCCGGCCACGGGCTCCGTCGCGGCCGTTTCGGGAGGCTGTCTTCCCTGAGTCTTCATCTCGGCGCTTGCCGGGATGACGGGATGAGAACCGCACAGACTCCCGAGGAGCAGGCTAAGCCTTGGGACGCGGCTTGGCCATCTCCTTCTGGGCTTCCTTGCCCACGAACTGGGCCGCCTTCGACGCGTTCTCGGCCATCCGCTCCGCCGTCTCCCCGCACATCTTCTTCAAGGGCGCGGACCGGCGCCCGATGGCGCCGAGCGCGTAGGCCGCCGCCTTCTTCACGAAGAGACGATCGTCGGCGCCGCAGCGTTCGATGATGGGAATGAACCGATGGAACAGCGAGTCATCGGCCTTGGGCTGGAAGTCCGCGAGGGCGCCCATGAGCGTGAACCCGGCCTTCTTGACGAACTCCTCCTTGCGGTCGGTCCAGACCACGCACCGGCCCCAGGAGAACTGGGTGGCATGGAAGAGATTGGCGCAGCAGTTGTCGCAGATGGCCTGCGAGTCGAACTGACGGGCCCAGCGGTCCATTTGAACCTTGGTGACCTTCTCCGGCTCATCGATCAGCGAAGCCAGAAGGCGAGCGTCATAGAGGCCGGTGCCCCACAGTTCCTGAGCCAGACGATGGTCGCGGCCGATCTCGGCCACCACCTTCTTCATCTTGGCCGGGGGCACGCCGTAGGAGGCGCGCGGCTTGACCCCCAGTTTTTCGAGGGCCAGGGCGTGCTTCGGATCGCCCTCCTGTCGCAGTCGCTTTAGAACTTCCTCAAGTGTCACGTCTTTCCTCCGAAATTCTGTCTATCGCTTCGATCTGCTCAGTGTGCCCGCCGGGGAGCCCATCAGGGCCTCGATCTCGTCCACCACTCCATCGGGAGTGAGGGATGAGGTGAGAACGGTATGTCGGGCCGTGCCGTAAAGGCGCTTTCTCGTGGTCAGTAGCCGCCGAAGCTCGGCCATCGCCTGGGGATGGCCTTTCATCGGACGTCGATCTCCCTGTTGCAGCACGCGGTTCCAGTGGTCATGAGCAGAAGCACGCAGCCAAACGGTAATGGTCTGCGCTTTGAGAAGTGCGAACGTATCCGGGGAGGTCACGATTCCCCCTCCGGTTGCGATCACACAACCTTCCCCTTCGGCGAGCACAGCTTCGAGGACCGATCTTTCGAGCCGCCGGTAGTAATCCTCCCCATGAAGGGTGAAGATCTCCGAAAGGCTCAAAGACGCTTTTTTCTCTATTTGAAGGTCGAGCTCGACGAAAGGTCGGCCTATTCTACCCGCGAGCCGCCGTCCGATGGTCGTTTTTCCTGCTCCGCGTATTCCAAGCAGGGAAACCCGGAGGGGCGGAGCGGGCTCGGGGTCCTCGGTGAAGAGCTCCAGGATGGAAGCGTCCAGGGCCCCGGCCAGGGCCTCCAGGGTCAGGACCGAGGGGTTCGCGAGGCCCTGCTCGACGTCGTTCAGAAATCGAAGGGATATGCCTGAAACCTGCGCCAGTCGCGCCTTGGTGAGGTGTTGCGCTTCCCGGCGCGTCCGAAGATTGAGGCCCAGGCGTTTCAAGGTCGGGGGCATGCGGGACCGGCATTATATTGCAGGTTCACATTATGCCGATCAGCACTATAGTGCTTGACTCGATCCCGACCGCTCGCTTACTCTCAAGGGCTCTATGGTTGAAGTTTCCGGCCGCAAAGAACCCAGGGTGGCCTTCGAGACCCATCCCTCTCGCTACCTCCATTGGAAACTGGTGGTCGAGGCGCCGGTGGCCCGGCTGCTCATGGACGTGCAGGAAGACCGGCCGATGCGCGAGGGCTATGTCCTCAAGACGAACAGTTACGACCTCGGCGTCGACATCGAGCTCTGGGATGCGGTGGAGCGGCTGCGGTTCGAGCACCCCGAGGTGCGGTGCCTCATCATCGGCAGCGCCAAGGATCGGATCTTCTGTTCGGGCGCCAACATCTACATGCTGGGAAGCTCCACCCACGCCTTCAAGGTCAATTTCTGCAAGTTCACCAACGAGACCCGCCTCTACCTCGAGGACGCGTCCGCGCACTCCGGCCTTCGCTCCATCGCCGCGATCAACGGCGCCTGTGCGGGCGGGGGGTATGAACTCGCGCTGGCCTGCGACGAAATCCTTCTGGTGGATGATTCGTCCTCCGCGGTCTCCCTCCCTGAGGTGCCCCTGCTCGCGGTGCTCCCCGGCACGGGCGGGCTGACCCGGGTGGTCGACAAACGGAAGGTCCGGCGCGATCTGGCCGACGTGTTCTCCAGCCTGGGCGAAGGGGTCAAGGGAAAGCGGGCTCTTTCCTGGGGCCTGGTCGATCACTTGATTCCGCTCTCGAAGTTCGAGGCCGCGCTCAAGGAGCGGGCCGAGGCCATCGCCAATGCAGCGCCGAAGCGCGAAGGCGCGGGCGTGGCCCTGACCGCAATGCAAACGCCGGGAGAGTTCGTGAGCGTCGAGGTGGACGAGGCCCTGCGCGTCGCCACCATCACCGTGCGCGGACCGAATGGGCCGGCGCCGAAAGACGCCGCGGTCCTGCGCTCCGAGGGCGCTTCGAACTGGCACCTGCGGATGGCCAGAGAACTCGACGCGGCCCTGCTCGACCTGCGCTTCAATCAAACCGAGATCGGGGTCCTGGTTCTCAAGACCCTCGGGGACCCAGCTCTGGTCGAAAAGCACGACACGAACCTCCTCGAATTCGCAAAGACGGACTGGTTCGCGCAGGAGATCGCGCTCAAGTTGAAGCGCGTCTACAAGCGTCTCGACCTCACCGCACGGTCTCTCCTCGCCATCATCGACAAGGGATCGTGCTTCGCGGGCTCGCTGGCCGAACTGGCCTTCGCCGCCGACCGGTCCTACATGCTGGACGCCGAAGACGGCGATGGCCCGACCCTCCGCTTCACGGCCATGAACCTGGGCCCCCTGCCCATGTCGAACGGTCTGACCCGGCTCGAGACCCGCTTTCTGGGCGCGCCCGAGAAGGCGAAGGTCAAGACCAGCCTCGACTACGACGCGAGCGAAGCCGAAAAAGCCGGGCTCGTCACCTTCACCCCGGACGACATCGACTGGGAGGACGAAGTGCGCCTGGTCCTCGAGGAACGCGCGAGCCTCTCACCCGACGCGCTCACCGGCATGGAGGCGAATCTGCGCTTCGCCGGCCCCGAGACCATGGAGACGAAGATCTTCGGCCGCCTCTCCGCCTGGCAGAACTGGATCTTCCAGCGCCCCAACGCGGTGGGCGAGCACGGCGCTCTCACCCTGTACGGCAAGCCGGAACGAGCGAAGTTCTCCTGGGTGAGAACATGATTCAGGGTGTGGTTCGCTCATTCCGAAGTCCGGCTGAAAGACCCGTGCGAGCAAGGCCCATTTCCCCCTCCGTCATTGCGAGTGGTGCACGGACTACGTCCGTGACTGTTCCTAAGAAACCCCTCCCCCCTCACCCCGGCAATAGCCGGGGTCCAGGCCGATCGAAAAGTGCACGAAATGGGCTTTTCTCGCATGGGGTTCTCAGCAAGCGGCCACGGACGATGTCCGTGACGCCAGAGCGAGAAACCCCACCCCGTCACCCCGGCGAACGCCGGGGTCCAGGCGCGGCGCAAAGTACCCGAGACGGGGCTTCTTCGAACGGGTTTCTCAGCAACGACCCGTCGTATCTGCGAGGAGTGAAGCAATCTCGGCGGGATTGCCCCGTCGGACGCATACGGGCGACCTCCTCGCAATGACTACTTGAGGACACCAGAGAATGACACCAGCCATCGCCTCCCTCTTCCTGGCCGCCGCTCTGGCCGCACCCGCGCCCGCCGCCACCCCCGGATTCAAGGAGCCGGACCGGGTGAAGCTCATCGCGGCCATGGACGCAAAGGCCACCCACTATGGCGATCTCTCCCGGAAGATCTGGGAGTATTCCGAGGTCGGCTACAAGGAGACGAAAAGCGCCGCTGCGCACGTGGCCGAGTTGAGGGCCGCGGGCTTTGACGTGCAGGAAGGTGTGGCCGAGATTCCAACCGCGTTCGTGGCCTCCTGGGGGAGCGGTCAACCTGTCATCGGCATCATGGCCGAATACGACGCCCTCCCTGGGCTCTCACAGCAGGACATTCCAGAGAAGAAGGCGCGAGTGGAGGGAGACCCGGGCCACGGCTGCGGCCACAATCTCCTCGGCACCGGAGCGGTCTTCGCGGCCATCGCGGTGAAAGACGAGCTCATGGCCCGGAAACTCCCGGGCACCATTCGCCTCTACGGCACGCCCGCGGAGGAAGGCGGAGGCGGCAAGATCTACATCGCGCGGGCTGGACTCATGAAGGATGTCGACGTGATGCTGGCCTGGCACCCGGGCGATCGCAACCAGGCGAGCGTCGGCACCACCCTGGCGAACATCACCGCGAAGTTCCGATTCAAGGGCCAGGCCGCCCACGCCGCGGGTAGTCCGGACAAGGGCCGGTCGTCGCTCGACGCGGTGATGCTCACCGGCATGGGCATCGAGTTCCTGCGCGAGCACGTGCCCCAGGAAACGCGCATGCACTACATCATCACGAGGGGCGGGGAAGCCCCCAACGTGGTCCCGGCCTTCGCGGAAACCTACGTGTACGCGCGCCACTCGCACATGCCGACCCTCGACGGCATCTGGGAGCGCATCGTGAAGATCGCCCAGGCCGGGGCCCTTGCCACCGAGACCACGATGGAGATGGAGCTGATCAACAGCGTCTACAACACCCTGCCCAACGACGCCCTGGCCTCCCTGCTGGACCGGAACCTGCGCCAGGTGGGAGGCATCCGCTACTCGCCGGATGAGCAGGCGTTCGCCGTCACCATGGCCAAGTCCTTTGCGGATTCCGAAGATCCGCTGCCTTTGCAGAGCTCGGCGGAGGTTCAGGCCACCAACGCGAACGTCGAGTCGAGTTCCACCGATCTCGGCGACGTGAGCTGGCAGGTTCCCACCTCGGAGCTTTCGACCGCGACCTACGTCCCCGGCACGCCCGCCCACAGCTGGCAGTCGGCCGCGTGCGCGGGCATGTCGATCGGCCGCAAGGGCATGGTGGTCGCGGCCAAGACCCTCGCTCTCTCCGCCCTGGACCTCCTGACCGACCCTTCCCTGGTCCAGGCCGCCCGCGACAACTTCGACAAGCGCCGCGCCGGCTACGAGTACCGCTCGCGTGTGCCCGCGGACCAGAAACCTCCCCTCAACTACCGGGACAAGTAGATGACCAATATCGATCTCGAAGCCAAGATCCCCAACAACGTCTCGCTGGGGAGTGACAAGAAACTCCAGCGCGCGCTTGAGGAGTGGCAGCCGAACTACATCGCCTGGTGGAAGGACATGGGTCCGTCGGGCTTCCAGGAGAAGGACGTTTGGCTCCGCACCGCCATCAGCGTGGACGCGGACGGCTGGGCCAACTTCGACTACGTTCAGATGCCGGACTACCGCTGGGGCATCTTTCTGGCCGACCCCATCAAGGACCGCACCATCGGCTTCGGTGACCACATCGGCGCGCCCATCTGGGATGTGGTCCCGGGCGAACACCGCAACACCCTGCGGCGACTGATCGTGACCCAGGGCGACACCGAGCCCGCGAGCGTCGAGCAGCAGCGTCTGCTGGGACTCACCGCGCCCTCGCTCTATGACCTGCGCAATCTCTTCCAGGTCAACGTGGAGGAGGGGCGACATCTGTGGGCCATGGTCTATCTCCTGCACAGCTACTTCGGACGCGACGGCCGCGAGGAGGCCGAGGAATTGCTTCAGCGCCGCAGCGGCAACCCGGACAAGCCCCGAATCCTCGGCGCCTTCAACGCGCCCATCGACAACTGGCTGGACTTTTTCATGTTCACCATGTTCACCGACCGCGACGGCAAGTACCAGCTCCTCGCCCTCGCCGAGTCCGGCTTCGATCCGCTCTCCCGCACCACCCGTTTCATGCTCACCGAAGAGGCCCATCACATGTTCGTGGGCGAAAGCGGGGTCGAACGCGTGGTGGAGCGCACCGCCGAGCTCATGAAGCAGGACCCGAACGGCGATGCCCGGGCTCAGGGCGGCATCCCCCTGGACATGATCCAGAAGCATCTGAACCTCTGGTACACCTTGTCTCTCGACCTGTTCGGCGGCGAGGTGTCGAGCAACGCCGCCTCGTACTTCGCGGCCGGACTCAAGGGCCGGGCCAAGGAGTCCAGCTACGAAGACCACAAAGCGATGGATGGGACGTATC
>JAQBHL010000241.1:0-5692 GCA_032127745.1 Acidobacteriota bacterium | reverse complement strand
GAATAAGCACCTGGATCTGCTCGCTGGCCAAACGGCAGGTCGCGGGCAGATGGTCGAGCCAGGGGTCGCCGTCGGTCTGAACATGGACCGCGGGGTCGGGCAGGATGGTCATCCGTTCCGCCTCGACGATCTTCACGTCGGCCCGGCGATGGTGCCGGCGCAGGGCGATGCCGACGGCGAACATCAGCGCCGAAACATGCGTCCTTCCGGTGTACAGGAGGGCATGGGCCTTCCGGTCGTCCCAGCTCGCTCCCGGGACGTACTGGTAGGGGCCCGCGTACTCGGCCATATTGACGAAGGCCGCTCCGGTGACCCGGTGGACCACGCCATCGACCTCCACGTCGAACCGCGGGAAGCGGTACCTGGGGAAGGCGCGCAGAGCGTCGCGAACCATGCCGGCCCGACCGAACCGCGCCTTCGTGCTCGCGTGCATGTGGTGCATGATGAAGGCGTCGAGCCCGGCGGTGGCCTGCATGAGAAAGGGGGTGGAACCCATGATCCCCACATCCCGGGCGCTCGGCCGGGCGGTCAGGAGGGCTGCCGCCGCTTCGACCGGGTTGCGCGACACCCCGACGGCCAGGGCCACCACGTTGAAGGTGCCGCCGGGTAGAACGCCGAGCAGGATCGGCGATCCGAGAATGCCCTCGACCACCTCCCGTACGGTGCCGTCGCCCCCCCATGCGAAGACCGCGCCATCGCCTCGAGTGGCCGCCTCTCTGGCCAGGGTTATGGCCTCCCTGGGCCCGGAAGTGGGCCGGGGGGTGAGTTCGTAGGCGACGCCCAGAGCGGCCTGGACGGCCTCAATGGTCTTCCCGTGAGAGCGCCGACCCGCGTTCGGGTTGTAGATCAGAGATGCGCGTGGCCGGGTGGTGGACATGGACAGCCGATCTTACGGTCCGGCGGGGTGAGGTCCCGGAGATCGGTTGACGTCTCGAAGACGCGGGCAAAGGATGCGTCGCGGCTCGAACGCGGGCGGGTATCGGCCCGCCAGAGAACCGGAGCAGAAGAAAGGCCGCCCCGGGGGGGGCGGCCGGCCGGACCAGGGGCGGGGAGGGCCTAGCGCAGATTGATGATGCCGTTGCCGCCGCTCAAACCCGACTCCTGGACTCGCTCGAAGTCGACCAGGCTCTTGTTGTAGTCGGCGATGGCGCGGATTTCAGAGACCTCGGAGAGAGCCAGATCGCGCTGGGCCTGGGTCACGAGGAAGTTCGTGGACATGCCGGCCGCGAACTTCTTCTCCTCGGCGTCGAGGCGACGCGCCTGGAGGGTGCGCGCCGACCGGGTGGTGGCCACGCGCTTGAAGTTGGTCTCCACCGCGCGGGCCGCGGTGCGGACTTCGCTCGCGATCTGCAGTTCGGCGCGGCGAAGAACCGCCGAATACTGATCGGAGGCGATCTGGGCGCGGGCCGCGGAGTTATGGGCGGCCTTGTTGCCGAGGGGGAACGAGAAGTTCACTCCGACCACCCAGGTCGGAAAGCCGAATCCGAACATCTCGGAAAGCGCGTCCTTGTACCCGCCGGGGATCGGGGTGTCGAGAATCAGGCCGGTGTCGAGGTCGCGGAGCTGGGTGCCGCCCGTGCCCAGGATGCCGTAGTTCGCGATCAGGTCGAGGGTCGGCTTGGTGCCCTGTTTCGCGAGCTGGAGCTGATCCTGGATGTTCTGGAAGTTCTTCTGCGCCACCGCGAAGTCGATTCTCTTCTCCAGCGCGTTCGCGATCGCGGCCTGGGCGTCGACCGCCACCGGCTCAGCGGTGGGACGGTCCTTGGCCACGATCTCGGTCTGCCAGGCCGCGGGGTCGTTCCTGGGGAAGATCACGCGCTTCAAGGCGTCCTGGGCCTCGGCCAGCGCGTTCTCGGCGATGACCACGCCTTCCTCGCGGGTCGCGACTTCGGACTCGGCGGCCACCACATCGAGGGGGGCCAGGGTGCCCACGTTGACCTTGATCTGGTTTTCGTTCAGAAACTTCTGGGCCAGGGCCAGGCTCTTGCGTTGGGCTCCCAGGTTCTCCACCGCGTAGATCAGATCGTAGTAGAGCTTGCGAACGTTGGCCAGGGTCCCGACCACGATGCTCCGGAACTGAAGGTCGGAAATCTCCCGATTCCGCTTGGTGAGGCGCAGGTTCAGTCTGGAGGGATCGATCGAGCGGTTCTTCAGGAGGGGCTGGGTGAAGCTCACCGCGAAGGACGAATTGGCGGTGGGGTTGAAGGTCGAGAAGAAGTTGTTGGTGATGTTGCGGTTGTTGTTGAAGTCCGCCTTCAAGGTGCCGCTGGTGCTGAACAGTTTGGAGGCTCCGAAGTTGTAGATCCAGTTGTCGTTCTCAACCGTGCCCGCGCCGGCCTGGGTGTTGGCTGCCTTGTTGGTGCGGGACTGCCTCTGAATGGTCGAGGTGAGGGTCGTCGCGTAGGCCGCCTCGGCATCGGTGATCGAAAGAGCGGCTGACTCGGGCGCGAATTTCTCTACCCCGAGGTCTACGTTGTTCTCGAGGGCGCGCTGGACCGCCTCGTCCACGGTGAGGACGAGAACCGTCGGGGCGGGCGGGACATCCTGCGCGGGGGCCGCGGAGCCGGCAGCAAGGGCAAGGGCAAGGGCGGTGGGGAACATCGACGTTTTCATGCCTCCAAAATTTTCCGAAAGGGGTCGCGTCTCCGGCGATCAACCCTCCAGAAGAAGGGCGGATTATAGAGGCCAGGCCCGGGCGGGGCCACGCGCTCTATTCACTAGACGTCAGATCTCCTATGAAAGATCCGCGCCGTTCCATAAATGTCCCAGAATTCGGCCTTCAAGTCGCTCTTCCTCAGGAGCTTCCCTCGAGGGGGCGGGTTCCCCCTGTTGCCACGGCTCCCAGTGCCACTGTCCAGAAACGGACAGGCCTCAACTGGAAGCGAACGCGGGTGCACAGTTCAGGGTCAGGCCTCCGCGCGGGGAAACGAAAGGGCCGAGCGGAAGCCGCCCGGCCCTGTGCGACGGGGGAGTCTCCTCCCCCTTTGCGCATCCGTCTAGTTGAAGCTGTACTTCAACACGAACTGCACACGGTAGACGTCGCCGAAGCCCGCGGTGGTCTCGAAGGTCTTCGACATCAATTGTCCATTGATGGCCCGCAGCGTGTACTGAGGGGCGCCGGAGGCGCTCACCACCGAGGAGGGGGTGATCAGAGGCTGGTTCGAGATGAAGCGCTGGCCGACTCCCCAGTCCTTGCTGAAGAGGTTCCCCACGTTCAGGATGTCGACGCGGGCCTGCAGCGAATGCCTCTTGCCGCCCACGTCGCGGAAGAGGTCCTGGGCGATGGTGATATCGGCCTGCTTCAAGAACGGGGAGAAGACGGCTCCGCGCACGGCGTACTCGCCGCGGTGCTTGCTCAGGTACTTATCCTGGGCGATGTAGGCGTCCCAGGCCTGGGCCTGCTCGGCCGCGGTGAAGGTGCGCCCGCTGCTCGTGAAGGGGACGAAGTTCGTCTCCGACGGATCCTTCTGAATGTAGATCAGGTCGTTGTTGCGGGTTCCGTCGTTGTTCAAATCGCCGCTGACCGTGTACGAGGTGTTGAACTGCGTGCCCTGCCAGAAGATCGAGAAGGTGGTCTTTCCGATCTTCAGGTATTCCTTGGAGACGGTAGCGGCAAAGAAGAAGCGCTGTCCAGGAGAACTCGTCGAGAAGCCCAGACCGGGCGTGTTGAGGTTGCCGGACTGGGGGTTGTTGGCCCACGACCCGAACGCGATCGAACCCGGGTCCACGGTGTTCTTGGCCTCGCCGTAGCTGTACCCCGCCTTGGCGAAACCGGACTTGAACCTCTTCTCGATGGCGGCCGAAGCGTGCCACGATCGGCCGACATTCTGATTCTTCAGGACGGTGGCGTTGGCGATGTTCGAGTGGATGCGGTTCGCGGAGGTCGAGGACCAGCGGGGTCGGCTGTCGGGGCCGGTGAAGGTCGCGTCCGGCGTCGTCTGGTTGGCGTTGATGTAGTAGATGCCGTTGACGTCGCGGTTGTAGAGCAATTCCACGGTGCCGATCACATTGCCCGTGAGCTTCTTGTCCACCGCGATGTTGGTCCGCCACACCTGGGGGAATTTGAACTTCGGGTCGGTGAGAGCCAGCTCGTAGCTCGCCGCCGGATCCCCGGTCACGTTGGTGGGCTTGTAGGCGTCAATGCTGGGATTGAAGGGACGCGCGGTGGTATTGCGGAGATCGTCGAACCCGGTGAGCACACCGGTGTTGCCCACCTGGTTTGAGATCCAGACGTAGAGCGGAGGGCCGGACATGATGCCGGAACCGCCGCGAACCTGAAGTGAATGATCCCCGTTCACGTCCCAGTTGAAGCCGAAACGCGGCGACCACTGGAGGTTGGGATCGGGGAGCTTCTTGGTCTGATACTGGACGGGCGCCCCAGTTTCGTCGCGGAAGGTCAAGGCGTCGGCATCCGCATTCTGGAATCCGGTGTCGCCGAACGAAGGACGATCCACCCGCAGGCCAACCGTGACCTTGAAGTTCCTCGACACCTGGTACTCATCCTGTCCGTAGAGCCCGGCGTACCAGACTTCGAGGGGCTGGACCGGCTTGGTGAGGCCGGGGATGTTCAGATATCGCACCTGGAACCGGTTGAGGGTGACGGGCGAGGTGGTCCGGTTGGGATTGGCGAGGAACGAGTTCGCGTCCGCATAGAAGTCGTCGAGCGAGTTGTACACGTAGACGCTCTGAGACCCCGGATAGAAAACGTTTTCGGACTCATACCGCTCCGCCGAGGCGCCCACGGTGAAGGTGTGGTTGCCGGAGTACTTCGTGAAGTTGTCCTGGAACTGCCAGCTCTTGTAGCGGAGTTCGTTGTTAGGAGTGAAGGGCTCGAAGCCGAAGGAGGTGTAGACCGAGCCCGACTTGAGAATGTCCACCATGGGGAACAACTCGCCCTTGTAGCCGCGGCTCTCGTCGGACTTGTTGAAGCCGATGATCAGGGAGTTCGAGCTGTTGTTGCCGAGGGTCGAGTTCCATTCCCCGACCGTCGATCGGATGTTCTCGAGGATCGAGTAGTTTGAGCTGGCGAAGTTGAGACCGTTGGTGTTGGTCCGTCGGGTGCCGGCGCCCAGGGACGACGAGTTCGACATCAACACGTCGGTGCTCGAATCGAGGCGGGTGAAGCGAACCGCGATCTTGTTGCGATCGTTCAGGTTGTAGTCCACCTTGGCCAGGTACCGCGTGGAAGGAGTCTGGAAGTCATAGCCCTGATAGGGACCGGTGTCGTACTTGAAATTCGTCTTGAGGTAGCTGCTCAGGGTGTCGAGGTCGGAGGCGAGAACGCGGGTGGTATTCCCGCCCACGGTCTGGCCGCCGGTGTTGGCGGTGAAGGTGGTGCCCGGCTGGGTGGTCGCGTCGTCTTCGTAGCTCAGGAAGAAGAAGAGTTTGTTCTTGATGATCGGACCGGCGAGATAGGCGCCGTACTTGTGGAAGTCGAAACTGCCGGGGTTGAACGCGTTGGGTCCTGCCTCTTTGCCCACCAGGCTGTCGTTGCGCTTCCACCAATAGGCCGAACCCTTGAAGGAATTCGTCCCGCTGCGGGTGACGGTATTGACGGACGCGCCCACGAAGTGTCCCTGGCGCACGTCGTAGGGGGCCACGTTGACCTGCACTTCCTCGACCGCGGCCATGGAAATGGGGGCGACGCCGGTTCGTTCGCCGGGGGCCCCGTTGCCGAGGCCGAAGGAGTTGT
>JAQBHL010000240.1:0-5906 GCA_032127745.1 Acidobacteriota bacterium | reverse complement strand
GAGTCCAGACGGACTCCCCGTGCTCAGCCCCCCAAACCCATGGGCGCTTCGGCCGAAGTAAATTCGGCCTCCGCTTGGTCCTGGCGAGACCCCGCAGAGTCCAGACGGACTCCCCGTGCTCAGCCCCCCAAACCCCCGGGCGCTTCGGCCGAAGTGACAAACGAGCGACAGCAACCTTGCTCTGGATTGGCTGTGCGAAGCGCAGCCAATCAGGAATTCGGCCTGCGCTTGACTCCGGCCGGAAGCAGCCGCCGTATTCGATATGCGTAGGTTGGCCCGGGGGTCCTAGGGGGGCCGGGGTCCGTGTCTCGGCCCCGCGCAAGACGCCATGGGGCCGGAGCTCGGCGGCAACCGCTTTCGAGTCGCCGGATTCACTCCGGCGACTCGAACATTGAGAAGCCGCCGACGAGCGGAGGCCCGGGGGTCCTAGGGGGGCCGGGGTCCGTGTCTCGGCCCCCCTAGACTCTAGAACGTAATGCGAGTCTCGAAGGTCACGGCGCGGCGCAGGATGTCGCCGAACACGTGCTGCTGGATCTGCTTGTCCGCGAGATTCGTTCCCTTGAGTGTGGTCACAACCTTGCCGTCGTTCCACTTCACGCCGAAGTTGGCGTTGATCATGGTGAACGCCTCGGTGTAGCCGTGATAGGTGGAGGACAGGACGTCGGTCCAGAGGGCCTTGTCCTGGTAGTTCACCTGGGCGGTCCCCACGAAACGCCGGTGGTTCCAGTTGATGCTGGCATTGAAGCGGTTCTTCGCGGGCAGGGCCAGTTCCTCGGTGAGGTAGGGGATCTGATCCGCGGCCGCCTCGAGCACCTTGGGCGTTTTCTGGTAGGAGTAGTTGGCGGACACCGTCCACTCGTTGTTGACCCGATGGTCGATCGAGAGCTCCATGCCGTCCTGTTGCAGCGGCCCCAGATTCAGATACGTGGAAACCGTCCTCGGAAGCGGGAAGCCGGGAATCCGGGCCTGCACAAGGAAGCCATAGAGAGTTCCCGGAATTCCGGAGGGAGCGCAGCATTCGCCGGAATTCAGAGGCGTGTACACATCGAAGAACGGCCCCCCGGTGGGGAACGAAGCCGACGGGGTCACGGTGGAGAAGTTGATGTTGTCGTCGGTCGTGTTTCGATAGACCGCGATCCCGATCGTGGTCTTGTCATTGAAGGTTCCGGTATAGGCGGCCTCCCAGGCCGTCACCGACTCTTCCTTGAGATCCGGATTCCCGACGTTGTTCACGATCAGGTTGATCGGAGTGGTGGGAACCTGCGACGCGAGGAACTGGCCCGTCGGCCCGGGGACCAGGAGCGGAATGAGGACGCGCAGGGGTCGAAGATCGATGGGGGCGACGGGGGCGAAGATCTTCTGGTCCAGGTAGTTGTTGATCGCGGACGGGGCCCGGAACGCCTTGTTGTAGGACACCCGGAAGGACTGATCGGCCGCGGGCTTGAACATGGCGGTGACGCGAGGCGAAAACACCGCCTTGTCGATGTTGCCGAACTTGTCGACCCGGCCACCCACGGTGAGCCGGAACTTGTCCACGAAGAACTCATCCTGGAGGTAACCGCCGAACTCGTTGCGATCTTCGGCGCCCGGGGCCAGAGTGATGTCGAACTGATTCCGGCGGGCGTTGCCGCCGTAGGACACGACGTGCCTCTCCGCGAAGATCTTGGAGTGTCCGACCTCGAAGTCGTAGGTCTGGGTCTTGAAGTTGAGAGCCACGCCCTTGCCGGTCGCCGGGTCGGTGAGCAGAAGGTTCGGAGCCTCGACGTCGAGCAGGTTCGCGAACGCCGCGACCTTGAAAGCACCCTTGCTGTAGCCGACGCGGCCATAGCCAAGATACGACCCGCTCTGGATGTTGAAGGGCCCGATGCCGGTATGGATGAGCCCGGAGGTGCCGGAATAACCCGCCGAATAGGAGATCCGGGCGCCGCTTCTCATGTCCTGATCGAAGCGGACATCGATCTTGGGCTGTTTGGTCCCGCTATTTTCGAACGAGGTCCCGGGGTTGCCGGTCGAGCTGTCCACCGGGTAGAACGCACCGCCGATACATCCGGGGGAGCCGACTTTCCCGCTGCAGACCGTGGTGACTCGCGGATCCTGGATGACCGGAATCTGCCCGGTCGGGCGGGAATAGGGATCCGAATTCAGATAGCCCGCGGAAATGCGGGTCGACCAGGTCTCGTTGATGGCCCTGGCAAAGGAGATGCCGCCGCCGAACGAATAATGATCCGAGCTGTCCGCCCGCGAACCGCCCTCGGTCCCAAACGTTCCGGCGGAAAACGAGACCGTGGTGTTCGGATTCTCGCGAGGCGTCTTGGTGATGATGTTGACGACGCCGGTGAGGGCGTTGGCGCCCCAGACCGCGGAAGCCGGACCACGTACGACCTCGATCTGCTTGATGTCCGCGGGGTTGCTCGGAACCAGATCCCACAGAACCAGACCGAAGAAGTCCAGGTAGATCGATCGGCCGTCGAGGAGGACGAGGGTGGAGGTGGCCAGAGTCGAGGTGCCCTGACGCATGCTGAGGTTCACGTCGCGCGCCGAGGTCTGGATCACGTTCACCCCGGGGACGTTGCGGAGAACGTCGCCAAAGCTCTGGCTGGGGGCGCTCGCGAGCATCGCGGGCGTGACCACGGACATGGTGACGGGGGCGTTCGCCAGGGTCGATTCGACCTTGGAGGCGGAGACCACCACGGTCTCACCCATACCCGCGATCTTCAGCGAGAAGGTCAGACTGGCGCCCGCGGCCACGCCTTCATTGGCCTGGGGGCTGAAACCGGGCATCGACACGCTGACCTTGTAAGGCCCATTGCCCGCGGGTACGACGCTGAACTTGCCATCGGAACCCGCGAACCCGGTCCGGGAACCTCCGGGGCCCGAAACCACCACGGTGGCGCCGGGAAGAGTTCCGCCGGTTTCGTCCGCCACTGCTCCGGTAATCGCCGCGTTCTGCGCGATGACCGATGACGCCATGAATACAGCCGCCAAGGCGGCCAGAATTTTTCTCATAACTCCTCGCGAGATCTGTTGGTTCCTGAACGGGGACCATCCCCAATGCTTTTGATTGGGGACGTCATACCACAATTCGCAGGCCGACGGAGGGGAGAATCGCCAAGTTTAGCGATGGAGGGCGGCCAGCAGCTTGTCGTGGATTCCACCGAAGCCGCCGTTCGAGAGGATGAGGACATGGTCGCCGGCGCGGAGGCGGGGGCTGAGGTCGGACACAATGGCATCGACGGTGGGGACGAATCGCGCCCGGCCGCCCTCCCGATTGACCGAGCCGACTAAGGTCTCTTCGCTGATTCTTTGGTCCTCTGGAACCTTGCCGGGCATATGAGCGGCGGAAATCAACACCTCATCCGCGGTCGCGAAGGCTTGGGCGAAAGCCAGCTCGAACACCCGGGTCCGCGAGGTGTAGGACCTCGGCTCGAAGACCGCGACCACCCTTTCGCCGGGGCCAATCCGGGACCGGAGGGCGGCGACGGTCTCTCGAACCGCGGTCGGATGGTGGGCAAAATCGTCGTAGACCGAGATGCCCCGCGCCTGCCCGCGAATTTCGAGCCGGCGCTTGACCCCTCGGAAATCGGCGAATGCCGCCGCCACCCTCTCGAAGGGAACGCCCGCCTCGAAGGCCGCGATCACGGCCGCGAGCGCGTTGCGGACGTTGTGATTCCCGGAGGCGCTCATCCGAATCCGCCCGCGGCTTTCGCCCCGGCAAAAGACATCGAACTCGGCGCCCTCCGCCGACAGAGCGACGTCTCGCGCCTGCCACTCCGCCTCGCTCCGGGCCCCGAGCGCGAAGGTGGCTACGCGCGATCTGGCTCGGGGCAGGATCTCGACCAGTCCCGGGCTCTCCACCGAAGCGATGAGCAGACCGCGGCGCGGGATCACGCTCATCAGCCGGGTGAAGGCGAGCTGGACCGCGGCGAGATCGGCGTAGATGTCGGCGTGATCGAACTCCAGATTCCCGATGATGGCGGTGTCCGGCAGGTAATGAACGAACTTGGGACGCTTGTCGAAAAAGGCGGTGTCGTACTCGTCGCCCTCGACCACGAAATGCCGTCCGGACCCGAGCCCGTAGCTCGTCCCCAGATCGAGACTCACGCCTCCAATCAGGAACGACGGGTCAAGACCCGCGTGCCGCAGGACGTGGGTGAGCATGGACGTGGTCGTGGTCTTTCCGTGCGTGCCCGCGACCACGATGGAGTTCCGGTCGCATAGAAACTCCTGGGCCAGAAGCGCCGCCTGGGACGTGTACCGGCGCTTGGCGTCGAGGACCGCCTCCACCTCGGGGTTCCCCCTGGAGAGCGCGTTGCCGATCACCACCACATCGGCATCCGCGGGGATGTTGGACTCGGCATAGGGAGAAGCCACCGGAACACCCATGCGCGCGAGTTCGTCGGACATCGGCGGATAGACGTTCTGATCCGACCCCGTGACCTGATGCCCCTTCGCCATGAGCAGGCCGGCGAGCGACGCCGTGGCCGTGCCGCAGACCCCCGAGATGTGAATCTTCACGATCCCTCCTTGTCGTCGAGGTCCATAACGAGACCCTCGCTGACGCCCATTTCGGTCAAATGCAGACGTCCCATGGAACCTGAAGGGGGCGAGGGCGACCGAGGATGCGGCTTCTCCGGACCGAGCAGGACCCTGGTGCCCAGAGGCAAGGTCAGGGTTGGCTCGGTGCCGTGGCCGGCGGCGAGGCCGATGGCCACCGGTCCCTCGAATCCCTTGAGCGCGTCGAGGAGAACTTCGTCCATAGTGAAGCCATCGTCCGCACCCGCCTCGCATTTCGCCATGGTCCCGAAGACGATGCCCTGCACGTCTCGCAAAGATCCGGAGTCGCGCAAGTGAACCAGCATCCGATGGAGCTTGTAGGGCGGCTCCCCCACATCTTCGAGGAGGAGGATCGAACGCCCGGTCCAGGGCAGGGACCACTCCGTGCCGGCCAGGGACGCGAGCACCGAAAGGCATCCGCCGGAGAGAACGCCCTCCGCCTGCCCGCCCTTCAGGAGCCGAACCGGAACCGAGTGCTCGGTGCGAACCCCGGTGACTTCCCCGATGAAACTGCTCAGGTCGAAGCCGTCGTTCGCCATCTCCGCCGCGACCATGGGCCCATGAAAGGTCACCCACCCGCTTCGCTGCAGCCAGGCGTGCAGGGCGGTGACGTCCGAGTAGCCGCAGAAGACCCGCGGCTCGACCGGGGCGGTATCGAGCCGGGGCAGCAGGGAGGTAGCGCCTTCGCCGCCCCGCGCGCAGATCACGCCCTGAATCCCGGGATCGGTGAGCGACCAGACCAGATCCCCCAGTCGCTCATCGTCCCGGCCCGCCTGATGCAGGTTCCTCTTGAACACGTTCTCGCCCGGAACCGGTTCGAAGCCCATGGACCGGAGGCGGTCCAGCCCCGCCTCCAGGCGCGCCTTCACCACCCTCCCGGCAGGTGCGATGACCGCGATGCGCGATCCCGGAGCGAGGGCTTTCGGTCGAATCACCGGGGAGTGCCCGCGATTTCGGCCGCCAGCAGCCTCGAATCCGTCGGTCCCGCCGCCGCCATCGCGACTTTCGGCGTCGGCTCCTGGTAGGGCAGGGTGTACTTGTCGATCATGGCCTCGATTCGGAGCAGCGAATCGTCGATGTCCCGCCGCCGCAACTCTCCGCTCTCCTCGGCCCGGACCAGCGCCTCGATGACCGCGACCTGCGCCTCCTCATGCTCACACACCGGCAGCAGATCGCAACCTGCCTTCGCGGCGAGTACCGACGAAACCTCGTAGGGCCAGTTCGCCGACACCGCCTTCATCTCGAGATCGTCGGCCACGATCACGCCTCGGTAGCCCAGTTGCTCGCGCAGCAGCGTGGTCACCACGGCTGACGAGAGCGTCGCCGGAACCTTCTCGTCGAGTTCCCGGACC
>JAQBHL010000239.1:0-17827 GCA_032127745.1 Acidobacteriota bacterium | reverse complement strand
CTTGGACGCGCCAGACAATACACTCCCCGTTTCGCTCACCGGGCCACCGCTTCCCGCGGCAAGAGGTCACACCGCTTTTCCCCGGACACCGTCGATCCTGCTCGCGACCGGTGCGTAACCCTCCGCCCCAGCGTCTCTGTGAGGTCCGCATATGTAGCCCCCGCGTTTGTGACCCTTACCGCGGGGAGGGATGGCGCCCGCGCCTCGGCCTTGTCGAACACTTCACCGGGGTCGGCCGTTGCATCCATGGCCACAAGCCCGCGCCGCGCGCCTTGGAGTTGCAAGGACTTGAAGGACTGCCTTGCCCTGCCCGGTGTTATCGCCATGGTGACTCTCCCTAGGCTGCTGAGGATCGGGGGGGGTTGCGGGTGTTCGCGGAGTGCGGCAGACGGGGCGGCTGCGCGTATACCGCATGGTAGTCAAAAGACCTTGGGCTTGCAATTAGAATCCAGGTTCAGCCGCGGACCCAATGACTTCACCGGGCGCATGGGCCACGTGCCTTTCGAGGCAAGAGCCCTGCGGGGCCGAGGCGGGCGCCGGAGATCAAGGACACGTGACGTATCGTTCCCCACCGGCTCGGGGGCTTGCCGCGATCTGTGCCGGAGCCCTTCCCATCGCGATCCTCTCGCGATCCTCGGAAGCCTGGGGCTGCAACCAATTGAGTGTCCTCCCGTCCTCGGGATCCTCGGGCGCTCAGGGCGCCTCCCGGGGGGCTACGCCCGGTGTAAAAGATCGGGTTGACTCGGGCCCCCGGTTCCTGAGAACCTGATTTTTCACCCCCGTGAAAAACGGAAACGGAAACCATGTTCGAAGACGATAACGCTAGGAGAGACAGAATGAACCGACGTGAATTCAACCAGGCGCTTGGAGCGGTGGGCGTGAGCCTCGTGGCGGGCGCTCGATCGATGGCGCAGGACAAGAAGGCGGATGACAAGGCCCCGAAGCACATCTGCAAGGGCGCCAATGAGTGTAAAGGCCAGGGCGGCTGCAAGGCCGGCGATGGCGGATGCGCGGCCAAGAACACGTGCAAGGGCAAGGGAGGTTGCGCGACCACGCCCCATCACGAGTGTCGGGGTAAGAACGAGTGCAAGGGCCAGGGAGGCTGCGGCACCAAGGAATCGGGCTGTCAGGGCAAGAACGAGTGCAAGGGCAAGGGCGGCTGCGCCATCCCGGTCAAGCCCGGAATGAAGAAGGCGAAGTAGGGCCGGGGCCTCGGCCCCTCCTGGACATAAACCCGGCGTTCGCCGGGACGACGGACTGACCCGACCGCGGGCCGTACCGCAGGTCAGTCCGTCATTTGTTTTTCGGCGCTTTTTGCTCCGGCGCCTTGACCGTGAGCTTCACGGAGCCCGCCTTCTCCCTCGCTCGCAGCACGGCGAGAAGATCCGAAAGAGGCAGGGGAGTGAACTCTCCGGACAGGAAGTCCCGGATCTGAAGCACGGTCAGCTTCTTCGGGATCAGGAGCGACACTTCGGCGTTGAATTCGTCAGGAAGGGCAGGACCGCCCGGCACGGGGCGGAACCCGCCTCCGCCCGGACGGCTCGTTCCCGGGGCCGGGGGCACGGCCAGGACGACCAGGGCCGAGGCTTCGCGTTCCTCCGCGCTCATTCCCGGCTCTGTGGCCGTGATCGCGCGCTGCCCGGCCTGCAACTGGTAGGCCGCCTTAACTTCGCCTAGAAGCGCTCCCGCGCGCTGGTCGATCAGAGGTTCGAACGGCGCGGTCTTCCTCCGGCCTGCGGTCACGTCCGTCCACAGGACGCTCGCCGAGCGAACCACTTCCTTCTCGATCGACGCCTGATGCTGAATGGCGTTTCTTGCTTCCTTGTAGGCGGTGGTGAGGGCCGGAGCCGAGCCCGCATCGGCCATGTAACCAAGGCCCTTGATGTGCGACTCACCCATACGGGCGAGGCCGCGGCCCAGGTTGTCGGCCAGAACCCGCGCCGCCATCTCGTCGGTCCCCGAGGCGAGGACGGCGAGCGACCCCAGACCCACTGCTCCCGCGCGCTTGTACTGGGTGGAATCCTGCTTGTCCGGCGTGTCTTCGGAGGAGTGATACCACATGTCCGGCCAGGTGATAAACATGACCGCGGGGATGCCGTGCTGCATGTAGGTCACGTGATCGCTCGAGCCGTAGTGCTTGTCGATCTTGATGTAGAAGGCGTCCTTGCTGCCCCGCGGAGACTCGACCGGTTGGGTGGGCGCGTAGCCCGTGATGTTGCGGCGGAAACGCACGCGCTCGCGTGAGATGTCCGAGACGTACTCCATCATGCTCTGAGCGATGTCGTTCAGGTACGAAGGGAAGGTGTCGGGAGTCCGCTGCAGCACCCAATAGCTCCGGCTGTTGGCCACCCGGATGGCTTCCATGTCGAAGTTGAGGGTACCGATGATGGCCTTCTCTTTTTCGGGATGCGCGTTCAGGTAGGCGTTCGTGCCCACGATCTCGGGAACCCACTGGAAGTTGATGGTGCGCTTCGGGCGCGGCAGCCTGCCCTCGTTGATGAGCTTGATGTAGGCGCGCCCGATTTCGAGGGTCAGGGCGCAGCCGGAGTTGTCATCGTTGGCGCCCTGCTTGATTACGCCCTCATAGAGGTGGCCGCTGATCGCGACCTCCTGGGTGGTGCTGCCGTCGCCCGGGATCTCGGCATGGACGTACTCCATCTTCACCTCGACCTCCACGCTCTTGGTGATGGAGCGGATGGTGATCTTCTCGCCGCGATTCAGGAGGGCCAGGAGGTTGTGCTGCACCTCGGGGGTCACCGACCAGGCTACGGTGTTGGGTTTTGCGTTGACGTTCGAGGACACGATCTGGGTAGGGAATTCGACCGCGCGCTGATAGCCGATGGCGCTGATGCCGAGGACGCCGATGGCGCCTCGCCGGGTCGCCTCGTTGTAGGTGGCGGAGGTGGAGCCCGCAGAGAGGACGAACTTTCCGGTCACATCCTTGCCTTCGAAATCCTGAGCCCGGCCCGCGCCCACATCGACGAGGTCGCCGCTCAGCTCGCCGTTCGCGTTCAACGAGGCGAGGGCGAGAACGAGGTCGTGGATGTCGAAGAGCTTGATGGTCTTCGGGCTGGTCATCCAGAGTTCTCCGACCGTGGGCTGCCAGGCTTTGGTGCTCTCTCCGTAGGTCTCGATGGAGACGTTGGAGTAACCGTATTCCTTCGCGGAGTCGGCCATGACCTGGCTCTCGCGGAACGGCCCCGCGTATTCGGAGGCGGGCCGCACCCGCTGATAGGGGACGAGTTCCAGCACGTGATGCATGGCGCGCTCGCCGGAGACCTCGTTGATGATGGCGGTCATCTGCTCCTGGCTGAGCAGCGTTCGGTCCTCGCGCTCCTGCGCGCCGGCCACGAGGCAGAGGGGAAGGACGAAGAGAGCGAGTCTGAGGGGCGTGATCTTCATAAGGTGGGCGGAAGATACCACCCTGGATTGTGGGCGCCGCGCCCGTGCCGCCGCCGTGCCGTCGGCCGGAACGCCCTCCTTCGCCAAGGCCGCATCGCTCTGCGGGGCCTGAAGCGATCTCGCCGACATCCTCGTGGCGGGCCGGGGGGCCGAGCCTCGATGTGGGTCGCCGCGTCGGGAACGCCTCCCGCGTCGGCACTGACTGGCGAACTTCGGAATCGTGCGCCTCCTTGCTCGGCTCGGATGGCGTGAACGACGCCGACGGACCGCGGCGACTCACGCCATACGCCCCGGCGCGTGCGACCCACATCGGGGCTCGGCCCCCCTCCCATGTCACCAGAACACCCGGCCGAGAGATCGCCTGAAATGGGGCTCTTTCAAACGAGTCTTATGGCGCGGCTGAGCTGAGCCAAACGTGTTTCTCAACCAGGCGTCGCAATTCCGGGTGGGCTGAAGCGATCTCTAACCCCGGCCTTCGGTGAGGGCATAGTCGTCGGGTGAGTTGAGGTTCGTGAGCTCGTGGGCGGCCGCCGGGATCGTCTCGATGCGAAGGCCTTCGAAGGCAACCGTGAGTTTGAGTCGAGCGGCGAGCAGGGCCCGACGCACGTTTTCGAGGACCGGCGCGGTGCGGAAGGCGGCGCACAGGGGCTCTACCCCGTGCTCGGTCCGGGCCATGGCGATGTCGGCGTGATCGAGCGCATCGACCAGGCGTTGCAGCAGGCCTGAAGGGACGAAGGGAAGATCGACGGCGAGCCACAAGATGCGATCGATGTCATCGGCCGCCGCCGAGGTCAGGGCGGCGTAAAGGCCGGCGAGCGGTCCGGCTCCGCAGATCGGATCCTCGATCACGGGAACGCCGAAGTCTTCATAGCGCCGGCGCGCGCCGCTCAGAATCCGGACGTCCGGCGCCACGGCGCGGACGATGCCGGCAGCGTGTTCGAGGAGAGTGGCGCCGCGGTACGGCAGCAGGGCCTTGTCCCGTCCCATCCGAGAGCTGAGGCCGCCCGCGACCACGAAGCCGCAAACGAGCGGGAGAGGAACCGGGGAGTCAGCCACCTTCGAAGTCCAGGGCCTGGTCCTCGCGAATCGCCGCCGCCGCTTGATCAATCGCGGCGTTTGAAGCTCCAGGTCACGTCGAACTCGGAGGCGACCTCGCCCGCTTCGTTCTTGCCCACCGAGCGGGCCATGTGGGTGGCGGGCTCGCCCGTCTGCGCCGCCCGTTCGATGGCGTCCGCCATCTCGCCGAGATCGCGGAAGGTGAACTGCGAGACTCCGGCGATTTTCCGGGTGAAGCGCGCCCGGATCTCGGTCACCAGCATGGAGATCTTCGCCTCACTGCCCCGGACCAGCACCATGGCCGGGGCCCCCGTCGACATCTCCGCGGCCATGGCCTGAGCGGCGAAGTAGGTGGACCGAAAGGGATTCTGGGTTCGCCATCCGCCGGGGAGGATCACTGTGCACCCGTCCTCGTCGAGAGACCTCAGGCGCAGGCCGGCACAGGCGGCCAGAGGAAGTTGCCTCCACAAGAAGAGCTTGAAGCCGAGGGGTGAAAGGACCCGGCGCCGAACCTCATCGGCGCGTTCGTTGAACCGGGCGTTCGCCATGACCTGGGATCCTACCCCGCCCCTCCTCTAAGATCGTCTCGTTCAAGCGGCCTCCCATGCTGATTCCCTGCCCCTCATGCAGTAAGCAGATCTCCGATCGAGCACCCCTTTGTCCCTTTTGCCGGCAGGGGGTGGCCGCTCCAGGTCGAAGCAATTCGGCGGTGGCGGTGGCGCGGCCGAGCACGGGCGGGACGTCCCGGGCCGGCTCGGCCATCGCCCCGGTGGGGATTTCCCGGGACGGGTCCGACCCGGCGCCTGTTCCCTCGGCGAAGCCGGCGCTCGAAGCAGCGGCTCCCTCGGCGGTCCCCGTACCCGACGCCCTCCCCGCATACCAGCGAGGAGATTTCATCGGAGATCTGCTGCAGGTCATCGACGTTCTGGGCGAAGGCGGCTTCGGCATCGTCTATCTGGCGCGGTCGCTGGCCCGGAACGATATCGTTGCGCTGAAGACCCTGCGCGGGGAACTGGTGCGCGATGAGCAGACGCGCGCCCTCTTCGAGAAGGAGGCGAAGATCTGGGTCGAACTCGGAGCGCATCCGAACCTGGTGCGGGCGAAGTGGGTCAACGAGATTGGCGGGCGCTTGTATATCGCGATGGAATACGTGCGCGCCGGAGCGGGTCGGCCGAACAGTCTTGAAGGTCATCTGGAGGAGGGACCGATCGCGACCGAGCAGGCGCTCCTCTGGGGGATTCAGTTCTGTCGGGGCATGGAGTACGCGATCTCGAAGGGCATCCGATGTCATCGCGATATCAAGCCCGCGAACATACTCATCGGCGCCGACGAGGTGGTCAAGATCTCGGATTTCGGCATCGCCGGCCTCGCCCTGGTGCCGGAGGCGCGGTCGGACCCGGCGGGGGCTCAGGCCGACTCGAGCGCCGGGGATCCCGCGCGAACCGTGGTGGGCACGGTGTTCGGCACCCCCACCCACATGTCGCCCGAGCAGTTTGTCGGGGCGGCCTCCTGCGACGAGAGGAGCGATATCTACAGCTTCGGGGTGGTCCTTCATCAGATGGCGTCCGGCGGCCGGCTCCCCTTCCGTCCGTCCCCGCCGCCGCCCGAGCTTCGCGCCCAGGCAGGTGCTTACTACTGGCACATGTACCAGACCCTGCATGCCACCGCCGAGCCTTTTCCCCTGACTTCGCCCCTCTCCGCCATCGTCACCCGATGTCTCAGGAAGAAGAGAGAGGAACGCTATCCGAACTTCGCCGCCCTGCGAGCCGACCTCGAAGGGCTCTACGAGAGGGGCGGCCTCCACGCGCCGGCCCAGAGTCTCCCCGCCGAGAACGCGAGCGACTGGAACGACAAGGGCATTTCTCTCGCCACCCTCAATCGCTGGGCGGAGGCGGTCGAGTGCTACGACAAGTCCCTGGCCCTCGCGCCGGGGTCCCCGGCGGTTCACAGCAACCGGGGCACCGCTCGGAGCAATCTGGGCCGGGTGGACGAAGCGCTGCAGGACTTCGACCGGGCCATCGCTCTCGATACCCTCTACTCGGCGCCCTGGCAGAACAAGGCTCTTCTCTATGCGCGCGCTCAACGCAACGAGGAAGCCCTGGCCTGCATCGAGCGTTCCCTCGCCCTCGATCCCACCTGGGCCGACGGCTTCGTGATCCAGGGCGTGATGTTCGGAAGGTTGAAGCGACCCGCTGATGAACTCGCCGCCTACGAAGCGGCTCTCCGCATCGACCCCCGCAACGTGGGCGCGTGGTTCAACAAGGCCAACCAGCTCGGCACAACCGATCGTCCCACAGCCCTCCAATGCGTCGATCAGGCGCTCGCCTGCGATCCCGCGTACGTCTCGGGCTGGAACCTGAAGGGCACGCTCCTGGCCGAACTCGGGCGCGCGAACGAGGCGGTGGCCTGCCACCAGGAAGCGCGGCGGCTGAGTCCTCAGGACGGCGGGATCGCCTACAACCTCGGCAACGGCTGGGTCGCCCTCGGGCGCTTCGACGAGGCGCGTGCGGCCTATGAAGACGCGACCCGGCTGGCCCCGGAGATGCCCATCGCCTGGTACAACCTCGCTCTCGCCACCCTGCGACTGGGCCGGACCGCCGAGTCGGTTCCCTTCTTCGATCGCTTCCTCTCCTTCGATCCGCCCGAAGACGGTCTGCGCCGAGCCGCCGAGCGATTCGTCAGCGAGATCAGGGCGGGGCGGACGCCCTCGCTCGGAGCCCTGAGCGTGGGGTCTCGAATGGCCGCCGAGGAAAAGGCCACCGTCGATCCTCGGGCTTTGCCGGAACTTCAGGAGGTGGCGCCCGCTGCGGGTTCATCGCCTTCGGTGGTCGCGGCTGAGGCCCCGGCCGAACCCGAGGAGGCGCTCCCGCCGCCCTTGCCCTCGCTGGTTGAGCTGAACCAACAGGCGGCCGTCCATTACAACGCCGGCCGCCTGGCCGAGACGCTCACCGCGGCCGATGAGATTCTCAAGCTTGATCGGTCCGACGCGAAGGCCCTGAACACCCGCGCCAACGCGCTCTTCAAGCTGAATCGAAAGGACGAGGCCTGCGCCGCGATCGGCCACGCCCTCGAGTCCTCTCCCGGAGAACTGGGAATCTGGCTCAACAAGGCGGTCATTGAGAGTGGAGCGGGCCGGCCCAGGGAAGCGTATCGGTCCGCCATCGACCTCATCGAGATCGCCCACGCGGGCGGGATCAAGACGCGGGCGGTCGAGGAGGGCCGCCGGCTGATGGCCACCTTGCAAAGTCAGGGCGTGGTTCCGGATCCGCGGGGACATCTGGGCTTCCTGGGCCTCGGCTACGCGTCGATGGTCGAAAAGCGATCCGGCGCCGCTCTCGAGTTCTTCGACCAGGCGATGACCGCCGCCCCCGACAATGTCGCGGCGCTCCGCTTCAAGGCGAAGGCTCTCAAGGAACTCAAACGGGCGGATGATGCTCTCGCCCTGTACGACCGCGCTCTCGCCCTCGCCCCTCTTGATCCGGAGAGCCATCATGACCGGGGCGTGGTCCTCGCCATGTTGCGTGAATTCGGCCCCGCGGCCGAGGCCTTCGACCGGGCCCTGGCTCTCGATCCGAACCACGTGGCCTCCCTCTCCGACAAGGGCAAATACGCGGGCGAGATGGGACAACACGAGGTGGCGCTGTCCGCGCTGCGCCGGGCCGCCGCCCTGATGCCGGATCATCCGGCGCCCTGGATCAACAAGGCCCTGGTCGAGGACATTCTCAAGCGGGACGAGGCCGCCCTCGCGAGCTTCGAGAAGTTCCTCGAGCGGGCGAAGCCGGAGATGCGCCTGCAGATCGAGTCGTCGAAGCGCCGGGTGGAGCAGCTGCGGGCGCGGGTGGCCGCGCGCCAGGGCCCGCCCGCCCTCCGACCGGTGGCTGGGGCACCGCCTCCACCGGCCGCGCCCCCTCCGCCGTCCGTACCGATCGGCGACGCCTCGCTGAAGGCCATGGCTTCTCTCCTCTCCGATGACGACGACCTGGGCGAGAGGTCGGATGATGAGCTGGCTCGCCTCGCGGTGGCCATGAGCGCCCTGGGCGCGGGCAGTCTGATGGACCTGCTCCACGCCGCTTCCCTGGGAAGCCGCCCTCCGGCCGCCGCCCCGCCCGGGTCTCCCGCACAAACCGGGGCACCGGGGCCGGGAGAGGCCGCGCCGCCGCCTCCTCCCGGGCCCACTGCTCCTCCAACCCTGCGCCCGACCGGCAATCCAGTGGCGAAGAAGTGGGCCGAGCAGGGTCGCGCTCATCTGGCCGCGCAAAAGCCTGTGGAGGCTCTGGCCGCTTTCGACAAGGCCACCGAGCGCGATGCCAACGAGGCGCTCTACTGGGGCGAACGCGGCCAGGTCTTGAACGCGCTGTCCCGTCCCGACGACGCCCGAGCTTCCTGGACGAAGGCTCTGAGCCTCAACTCTGTGTGCGTCCCCGCCCTTCGGGGCCTCGCCGCGGTGGAGAACGCCGCGGGACGCCATGCCCGGGCGGTGCAACTCCTGGTGCAGGCCTCGGGCGCCGAACCGGGCAACTCGCAATCCTGGTTCGAGCTGGGCGACTCGTACTCTCAGCTGGGCGAGTGGACGAATGCCTGGGCGGCCTTTTCCCTCAGCCGGAAGCTCGCTCCGACGAACGCCCACGCCATCCTCGGCGTCGCGGAAGCGGCCATGAATCTTGACCGGCCCGATGACGCGCTGGACGCGCTGGACGCGGCGCTCGCGATCAACGATACGGTTGCCACCGCCTGGTTCCTTCGCGGAGCCCTGCTTTCGCAGAAGGGTCGCGTGGCCGAGGCGGTCGAGTCCTATCGGCGCGCGCTTGAACTCGACCCCGGCCGCGTCAACGCCTGGCACAACCTGGCCCACGACCTCATCGGCCTCAAGCGCTACCACGACTCGATCGAGGCCTCCTCCCGCGCGCTGCAGCTCCGGCCCGGCTTCGCCTCCGCCCTCAATCTGAAGGGCCTCGGCCTCCACGGACTGCGCCGATTCGAAGAGGCGGTCGCGGCTTTCGATCAGGCTCTGGCCGCCGATGCCTTCTCGGCGCGGGCCTGGGCCAACAAGGGCGCGTCGCTGTCGAGCCTCAAGCGCAGCGCGGACGCCCTGGCCTGCTTCGCGCGAGCGCTCGAGTTGGAGCCCCACTACAAGCCCGCGGCGGAGGGGAGTGCGGTCGCCGAAAGGGCTCTTCGCGCGGCCACGCCGCTCAAGGTGTCGGCGGCCGAGAACGGGGAAGCGGGAGGCCAACTGGTCCTTCCCGAAGTCAGTGTCCCTCAAACTGCCGCCACGGCTTCGACGGAGGAGTGCCTCAAACGCTCGGAGATGGCGCGCAATCAGGCTTTCTTCGATCGCGCTCTCGAGTGGGCGGATCAGGCCATCGCCGGGGATCCTCGCAAGTACACCGGATGGGCGGCCAAAGCGGAGGCTCTGTCAGGCCTGAAGCGTTTCGCGGAGGCGGCCGCGCATGCGAGGAAGGTGACCGAGATGACTCCAAAGTTCGCGGTCGGCTGGACCCGCCTGGCTTCGTGCTACGACGCCCTCAACGCCCTCGAGCCGGCGCTTCTGGCCTGGGACAAGGCGGTCGAACTCGCCGGTCACAATGTCCTCAACTGGAACGGGCGAGGCCTTTGTCTCGCGAAGCTGGGCCGGCTGGAAGACGCCCTGGCCTCGCACGAGAAAGCGCTCGCCCTCGATCCCCGCTTCAGTCTGGGGAAGTTCTACAAGGGAAAACTGGAGGCCGATCTGGGAAGGCGAGAAGCGGCGGTCAAATCCCTCCAGCAGTTTCTCGCTCTCGCCCCTCCCAGTCTGGCATCTCTCGCCCAGGAGGCGCGACAGCGTATTCAGGAGTTGAAGGCATGAGTCAACCCTCGCCGGGCGTTGCCCTGGCTTGGAGGGTCGGTGCGTCCGAAGCCGCCTCCTCCGGGTACCCGAAGATCGAGTGCGTGCACCTCCTGATCGGCCTGCTCAGCCTGGACAAGGCCACGCCGCGCGCGCTCAAGGACCTCGGCCTGCGCCCTGGGCGGATCGAGGAAATCGGAGCGGAAGAGGCGGCCATCTACGGGCTCTTCGAAGGCGTTTCCGCCCCGCCCCGCGAGTTGCGCCGCAACCTGCGCCTCCGGGTGCGGAAGCTTCCCCAGCGCCCTCGGAAAATGATGTCGCGAAGCCCCGCCTTGAAGGCCGCCTTCGCCCGTGCCGAGGTCCTGGCCGGGGGCGGCCCGGCGAACTCACTTCACCTCCTGAGCGTCCTGCTGGAGGATGCCGACCCAGTGATTGTCGGGTTCGTGAGCGATCATCGACTCGGATCGGAACTGGCCGGGAAGGCCGCGGCCGCGGCGGCGCGGACCTTCGAGGGGCGGGCGGAGTCCGGGGACGCGAAAGCGTCCGGGTCTGGCGGAAGTGCGAGGGGTGGGGCGCAAGGCTTCGCGGAAAGTGCTTTGGCCCGGTTCGGACGTGACCTGACCGCCCTGGCCCTTCAGGGAGAGATCGGCCCGGTGATCGGCCGCCGGAAGGAGATCCTGGGCGTGCTTCAAACCCTGGCCCGGAAGACCAAGAGCAATCCCCTGCTGGTCGGGGCGGCGGGTGTGGGCAAGACCGCCATCGTCGAGGCGGTGGCTCTGCGCGGGGTGGCGGGAAAGGACACGGAGGTTCTGGGCGGCCGGAGAATCGTCGAGCTCGATATGGGAGCCTTGATCGCGGGCGCCGAGTACCGGGGTGAGTTCGAAAAGAGGATGAAGGAAGTGCTCGACGAGTTGCACGCCTCTCCCGACGTCATCCTGTTCATCGACGAGATCCATACCATGGTGGGCGCCGGGCGAGCCGGTTCGGGCCTCGACGCCGCGAATCTGCTCAAGCCGGCCCTCGCCCGGGGAGACCTCCGGGTCATCGGCGCCACCACCCCCGATGAGTTCCGCCAGAGCATCGAGAAAGACGCGGCCCTCGAGCGCCGATTCGAGAGGATCGATGTGCCCGAGCCTTCGCTCGAGGAGACCCTGGAGATTCTTCGCGGACTGAAGGCCCGTTTCGAGAAGCATCACCGGGTGAAGATCACGGATGAGGCCCTCGTCTCGGCGGTCTCGCTCTCCGTGCGGTTCGATCCGGATCACCGCCTGCCCGACAAGGCCGTCGATCTCATCGACAAGGCGTCGGCGCGGTCGCGCGTGCCCTTCCTGAGCCGCTCCCCGCTGCCAAGCGGCGAGGAGAAGGATCTGGCGGGGGGTGAAGTGCACGCCCGGCTGGTGGCCGAAGTCCTGGCCGAGAAACGTGGCCTCCCGGTGGAGATCGTGACCGGCGGGGGCGGGGTGGGAGCGCGCCTGCTCAAGCTCGAGGCTCATCTCAAGTCGGCGATCATCGGTCAGGACGAGGCGGTGGCCAGAGTCTCGGCCCGGGTCCGGCTGGCGCACTCGGGGCTGTCCGAGCGCCCGGGGCCGCTGGCCGTCTTCCTGCTCCTCGGGCCCAGCGGCGTGGGCAAGACGGAGATGGCCCGGTCGCTCGCGAAGTTTCTCTTCGGAGGGGCGGACGATCTGTCGCGCTTCGATATGTCCGAGTACATGGAGGAGCACAGCGTCTCCCGCCTGATCGGCGCGCCTCCGGGCTACGTGGGCCACGAGGAGCCCGGCCAGTTGACCGAGGCGATTCGACGCAAGCCGTACTCCGTGGTTCTTTTCGACGAGGTCGAGAAGGGCCACCCGAAGGTCTTCGACGCATTCCTTCAGCTCTTCGACGCCGGCCGCCTCACCGATGCGCAGGGACGGGTGGCGGACGCTCGGAATGTCATCGTGGTGATGACCAGCAACCTGGGCGGTTCCCGCGAGCCGGCCCTGGCCGGTTTCACCGCCGGCGATCCCGCTGTTCCTCTGAAGAAGGGAGCGCGAACCCAGGCCAAGCTGAGCCGGTTCTTTCGTCCGGAGTTTCTGAACCGCATCGACGAGGTGATCACTTTTCGCCGTCTGGACGAGGCGGATGTCCGTCGCATCGCTCGCCCGCTGTTGTCCCGACTGCTCCACAAGCTCCGCAAGACTCACGGCGTCTTCCTGCGCTTCGAACCGGAGGCGGAGACATTCGTGATCCAGTCCGGCTTCGACGCCGAGCGGGGGGTGCGCGAACTGAAGAGGGTCATCGAGCGTTTGGTGGAAATGCCGCTGGCCAGCCTGGCCCTCTCCGGGAACCTGGCCCAACATCCCGCCTGGAAGGCGGTCCACGAGGAGGGCGGAATCTCCTTCCGGCCGGAGTGATCCAAGCGCGCGGTGGCGTTCTGACCCGCCCCCGTATCATGGAGCCGGGACATTACGTGATCGACACCGTCGGGACAGGCCATCGCCTTGCAGGAAGCTTTCGTCTCCGGTCACGAGACCATCTCCATCCTGGGCGCGTACATGCGTCTCGGTCAGGTCGAGGCCCTCGAAGGTCAGGACGAGCGCGCGGTGAAGCGGTTCCAGCAGGAGTTCGCTTTCATGGAACGGGTGGACCACGGCTTGCGGAACCGGATCCAGGTCGAGCTGCACACGAGGCTGGGGGGCGCGCAGTCGAGACTGGGCGCCATGGCGGAGGCCGCCGCCTCCCTGACCCGGGCTCTCGACATCTTTGAAACCAGGGTGAAGCTCGGCGCCGATGAACCATTCACGCGTTACGACGCGGCGTGCGCCTACGCCCTGCAGGGCAACAAGGAGGCGGCTCTTGCCGGCCTCGAGCGGGCGGCGCTGTCTCGTCGTGAGTACACCGTTGCCCGGGCTCGCATCGAGCCGGAACGAAGGGGCCTGCGAGACGATCCCGTGTTTCGTCAGCTGATCGGATGAGCGCGATGACAAAGCCGATATTGCCGACGTCTGCGATCGTTCTTGTCTTCCCTCTCCTCCTGGCGGGGTGCGCCGGCGCGGACGCGCGGCCTGAGCCCCTCGACCGAGCCGCCCAGGTGCCCTTGATTGTCGGAGAGGTACTGCGGTACGAGATCCATCAATTTGCGCCAAAGGAGGGCGGGCCCGATGGCGTTGTATGCGTCGCGGTCCGAGAGGAAAAACAAGCGACAGACCCTGGCCCTGGCATCATGCAGCGGCTCAGCGGCATGCAGGCTGAACCTCAATCGAAGTGCAAAGGAAGGCGGACCCTGATGGCCGGGCCGGTCGAGTGGGTGCGAGACGATGAGGTTCGCGTGAAAGGCGGTTATCTCCGCGCCTCCGAGGGTGAAACACGCCTAGCGTACCGGGTAGTCCTGGAGAATGGCCGCTGGGAATGTGTCGGACCTATCGTCTCGTGGGATCCCCTGTGATGGGGCGGCGGCAGAACAACGCGGAGCTGGCGACCCTCAACGGCCCCGCAGGCCTTCGCAGCTCAAGATACGGAGTGTTAGTGGAGCAGTAGCGATCGCTCCAGTCCTTGCTGAACGATGGAGCGAGGGTCGATCCTTCCTCGACGGCCATCAAGATCCGATCGAGGGCGAGAGGGCCGGAGCCGAGGCGCTTTGGTCACCTCCTGCGGATCGACGAGCGCGGCCATGGTCCGCCATCTTGCGGGCGGACCTCATAAGATTCGTGCATGGTCACCGAGCTCCCCTTCATCGACGAGTTCGACACCACGGTCGAGGCCTCCGCGCCCCTGGTCTTTGAGGCGACGGCACGAACCATTGGCCGGAGCTTCGAGGGTTCGCTGGCCCGGGCGTTCTCCGGCCTCCTCGGCTGTGTCCATCGCGGGACCTCCTACACCGTGCCGCCGGTCGAGGGCCAGGAGGCAAACGGTTTCCGGGTCGAGTCGGTCCGTCCGCCCACGCGACTGGTGCTGGAGGGACGACATAGGTTCGCCATGTATCGGCTGTCTTTCTTCATCGAGCCTCTGGCCGAAGGGCGTTCGCACCTGCGGGCGAGAACGGATGCGCTCTTCCCGGGGTTTTTGGGAGCGGTCTATCGCGCCCTGGTCATTGGCACGGGCGGGCACGAAATCGTGGTGAGGCGCATGCTGGCCGGGGTGGCGAGGCGAGCCGAGCGCCTCGAGAATGCGAAGTAACAGCCCCCCCGGATTGCCGCCGCCTCGCTTCGAGCTTTCGCCCACCACGCGTTTTGCGGACCGCGCCTCCGACTACGCGCGCTTCCGGCCCAAGTATCCGGCCGCGGCCGTCGATTTTGCCGTCGAGGGTCTCCCCGCCGAGGGCGTCCTCGCCGCCGACATCGGCGCGGGAACCGGCATCTCGTCGCGCCTTCTGGCCGATCGCGGGCCGCGGGTGTTTGCGGTGGAGCCGAACGCGGCCATGCGTGCGGCCGCCGACCCTCACCCGGGGGTGAGCTTCGTCGACGGGACGGCCGAAGCCACCGGCCTCGACGCCGAGAGCGTCGATCTCGTGCTCTGCGCTCAGGCCTTCCATTGGTTCCGGCCCGCCGAAGCGCTCGCCGAGTTCTGGCGGGTCCTCAAGCCCGGGGGCCGGCTGGTTCTGTTCGTGAACGAGCGCGATGATCGGGACATCGTTATGAGGCTTTACAACGCCTCCATCCAGAAAGCTGCGGAGCGCGAACTGTCGGAGGGCCAGCGCGAGTGTATCGATGAAGCACTCAGCGAATTCGGGCAATCCGTGATTCCGGCCGCGTTCCAAAACGCCCAGGCCCTGTCGCGCGAGGGCCTGATTGGCCGCGCGCGCAGCGCGTCCTACGTGCCGAAGGAGGGACCGCGCCACGACCAGCTGTTCCGCGATCTGGATGCGCTCTGGTCGGCGCATCGTGATGGCGACGGAGAGGTCACCCTGGCTTACCGGACGCTCGTCTGGCGGGTGGAGCGAAAATAGACGCGCGGTCGCAGCAGGGTATGGGTTCATGACTCGACCCTCCCACCGAGTCATGTGTTTCATGCGGTTGGAGTCTTATCCTCGGCAACACTCTCTCTTGGGACCCACTCGATCCGAGACTTGGCGGATCGCTACCCGTCACCCCGGCGAACCCCGGATCGGGTCCGGGGCTAGAGCGCGTTCCTCAGTGGCGTCCGGCGCCGACTAGAGAATCAACGCGGGGCGTTCCTGTTCGACCCGGCGTTTGCCCAGTTGGGTCCAGCAGAATTGGCACACGTACTCGTAGAGTTCGCCGTCCGGGAGGATGAGAAGCAGGCGCTCGTCCACCGGCTGGGCTTTCTGGCACCTCGGGCAATAGAGGCTCGCCGCTTTGAACTCTTCGAACTGCTTGGGCGGCTGGGGGTGTGGGGGGCGTCGGTTGGGCACGATCTGATTCTCTGCGATGAAGCCTGCGCGACCCGAGTGCCATGACCCGGGAGGGGAACTATTCCGCGAGTGCCTTCTCCATGCGCCGGTCGGGAATGAGCCACATCAGGGCCACGAGTGCGTACAGGCCCCCAGACAGCGCGGGGGAGAACGATGCGACTGCGATGGCCACCGCATAGATCAGCAGCGACACCTTTCCCTTGAAGTCCTTTCCAAGGGCCACCGCGATCTTCGAATCCTTCCCGTGATGGCGGGCCAGAGCGGTGGACAGGATGAAATAGGCGCAGGCGGCCATGAAGAGCACCACCCCGTAAAGCGCCACCGGCACGGCGGCGAAGTGGTTCTCGCCCATCCAGGCGGTCACGAAGGGAACCAGGGAAAGCCAGAACAGGAGGTGAAGATTGGCCCACAGGATCCCGCCCGTGACCCGGGACGAGGCGTGCAGCATATGGTGATGGTTGTTCCAGTAGATGCCGAGGTACACGAAGCTCATCACGTAGCTCATGAAGACGGGGAAGAGCGGCTGCAAGGCCGTCCAGTCGTCCCCGTGCGGCACTTTCATCTCCAGCACCATGATGGTGATGATGATGGCGAGAACGCCGTCGCTGAATGCTTCCATCCGTCCCTTGCTCATGGGTTTCCTTTCATAGGGCCGTCGGTGGGATTCTAATCGTCGGTCCTCGAAGGACGGCGCCAGCATGAGAGAGTGTCCCGAGGATCCGCCCCTCCGACCCCGAACTGAACCGTCAGCCCCCGAATGATCCGATGTACTTCTGAAAGCGT
Organism: Acidobacteriota bacterium; assembly: GCA_032127745.1. Taxonomy (GTDB): domain Bacteria; phylum Acidobacteriota; class Vicinamibacteria; order Fen-336; family JAGNNV01; genus JAGNNV01. The sequence goes on along the minus strand of JAQBHL010000239.1, from coordinate 1,415 downwards.
GGCGCGGCCTTCGCCGTCTTCATAATCAACATGACCAAATTCCGAGCGGCCGCGAAATATTTCTGGCGTGAATGGATGGGCCCCCTTCTGGCCACCGCTCTCGTCCTGGGCTCGTTCCGATCCGCCATCGCGGATTGGAACGATGTGCCCTCGGGCTCGATGAGACCCACCGTCCTCGAGGGCGAGCGCGTCTTCGTGTATCGCGCCGCCTACGATCTCAAGATTCCCTTCACCACCTGGCGTCTCGCTCAATGGTCCGATCCGACCCGGGGCGACATCGTGGTTCTCTACTCGCCCCACGACGGAACGCGGCTGCTCAAACGGGTGGTGGGCATCCCGGGCGATCGAATTGAGATGAAGGACAATCAGCTCATCGTCAACGGAACGACCGCACGCTACCGCGACACCGCCCAACCGGACGGCGACTCCCCGGTGCTGCACGAGAGCGTCTTCAATCGTGAGCACCTGGTCGAGGTCGCTCCCATCGGGACGGCGGCGTCGACCTTCGGCCCGGTGATGGTCCCGCCGGCGAGCTATCTGGTGATGGGCGATAACCGCGACAACAGTTTCGACTCCCGCTTCTTCGGCTTCGTTCCGCGATCGGAGATCCTGGGCCAGGCCACCCGAATCGTGGCCTCGGTGGATCCCGCTCGAGGCTTCAGGCCGCGGTTCGAGCGATTCATGAAGACCCTGGAATAGCGTCGTCGCTTCCTCGGCAGTACACCCGTCACGGAGGCAGCACGGCGGAGCGTGGCCCGGTGGTGGGTGGTGATAGAGAGCTAGAATCAAGATGTGCGCGGGGTGGTTTGGCTTGAAGGCTTCCACTTGATTGGGCGCTTCAAGGGAACAGGCGGTCAGGGGATGCTGGGTAAGCGGCTTGGCCGCCCAACGAGGAGGGGAAGAGCGTCGGGATGACGCCCTTCGATCCTGGCGCGGGTTTGCGCATCGCCCTTGCCCTCCGAATGGCGGTGGTCGCGATGATCCTGCTGACCGCCGGGCGGGCCAGGATCTGCCGGGTCGTGGGGTTCATGGGATCCGCGCTGGCTTCGCTCGTGACCTTGACCGCGGCGGCGGGCGTATTGGGGTCCGGGGTGGCGAGCCAGGGCGAGCTGTTCCTCCATCAGGCATCGCAGTTCTCTCTCGGCTACAGCATCGACGGACTCTCAGCGTGGTTTCTGATCGTGCTTTCGGCCCTGGCCATTCCCATCGCGATCTTCAGCATCGGTTATTTCGCCCAGGCTCACTTCAACCGTCGAACCGGTCTTATCGTGGCCGCGTTCAACCTGCTGATCGGCGTGGTCGAACTGGTCTTCGCGGCCGGCGACGCGATCACCTTCCTCCTGGCCTGGGAGTTGATGACCCTCCTCGCTGCCGCCCTGGTGACCACCGAGCACGAGGATCGCGCCAGCCGCCGC
>JAQBHL010000238.1:0-3810 GCA_032127745.1 Acidobacteriota bacterium | reverse complement strand
GGTGGCGCTCGGCGACCTGACTCTCGATGATTCGGTGGTTCAAGTGGTCGCGGCCGAGCCCGCGGACGGGACCATCGGCGTGGCCGTGAACCAGCCGGTTCGGGTGACCTTCTCCGATCCCCTCGCCGGCACCGCGGGGGTCCGTGTCCTGAACGGAGCCGCGGCCGCATCGGCCATCGCGGCGCTGTCCGCCGACCGCCGGGTCGTCACTCTCACCCCCAGCCCGGCCTGGCCCGATTCGCGGCAACTGACCATCGAAGCCAGCACCACGCTCACCGATTTCTTCGGCCGTCATCCCACTCAGACCTTCACCAGCCGGTTCTTCACCCAGGACCTCTCGCCGCCCACGGTGCTAAGCATCGCCCCCGCCAACCTGGCCATCCAGGTCGACTCGAGCCCAACCATCACGGTCACCTTCTCCGAAGCGATTTCGGAAACCACGGATCTCACCTCGCTCATCCAGCTCAAACAGGGCGCGACCGTTTTGTCCGGCCTCACCACCCTGGTCGCGGCCAATCAGGCCGCGTTCGTGCCCACCGCACCGCTCCCCATCAACGCCTCCTTCTCGGTGGCGGTGAACGGCGCCCGGGATCCGAGCGGGAACACCCAGACCGCGGCGTTCTCGAGCTCGTTCAAGTCGCTCGACACCATCGCACCCGGCCTGTCCCTGAGCGCGCCGCCCTCCGGAGGCTGGACCACCATTCGCCGGCCGTTCATCGTGATCGGGCTTTCCGACAATCTCTCCGGGATCGATGCCCCCACCGGGGCGCTGCTCCTGGACGGTGCCAGCACCACCCCGGCCCGCTCCACCTTCTCGATGACCTTCACGCCCCCGGGCGACCTGGCCGACGGCCAGCACACCGTCGATGCGTCGGTTCAGGACAAGGCCGCGAACATCGGCGTGATGCTGTCCGCCGCCTTCGGGGTGGACGCCACCCCGCCAGACCCCGCGGAGATCACCTCCGGCGTTTCCGCCGGGGCCGTGGTCACGGGCACGATCTCTATCTCCGCAACCGGCTTCGATGCCACCTCCGGCCTCGCGCGTATCGAGGTTCTGGAGGGCGCGTCCGTCCGGGCCACGCTTCTGCCCCCCTCGTTTACCGTCTCGTACAACACGAACGCGCTTTCCGAAGGCGCCCACACCTTCGCCGCGCGAGGCGTCGATGTGGCCGGCAACGTGGGCCCGCTCGGTTCCGCCGTGCCGTTCTTCGTCGACAACCACGTCCTGACCCTCACCATCACCTCGCCCACCAACAACCTGCGAATCCGCGACAGCGTCACCGCGTCGGCCACCACTTCCGAACCCGTGGCCCGAGTCGCCTTCTCCGTGGGCAGCAGCGCGTTCGACGACCTCCTCGCGCCGTACTCGGCCGTGCTCGACACGAGCGCATTGCTGGAGGGAAACTACACCCTCACCGTGATCGCCTACGCCCTGACCGGCGAGCCGACGTCAACCACGGTCACGGTCTTTGTGGATCGCACTCCACCGCTTGACGTCGTCCCGAGTTTGATGAGCGCGGACGATCAGGGCAGTGGCCTTGCCCAGGTCGCGGGCCGTTCTGGGGCAGCCCCGGGCGCTTCGAGCGTAGAGGTCCGTAAGCTCGGAACTGCCCTCGTTTCCATCATTGCCGCCGCAGCCGACGGGTCCTTCGCGACCCGGGTCGCGGCCGCAGAGGGCGATGTCGTGGAGGTTCGCTCACTTGACTCGGTGGGGAATGCGTCCCAGTGGCTACCGATCGAAGTTGTGCGGAGCATCAACGCTGATGGTCTTCCGCAAGACGGCATGGCGATGTGGGTCAGGGCCGACGCCGGGGTCACCGCCGATGGCTCCGGGTTTGTTTCGTCCTGGGCAGATCAGTCCGGCCGCGGGAACAACCTGGTTCAGTCCACCGCGACGAAGCGTCCGGTCAAGATTGAGAACGGCTTCAACGGTCTCCCCGTGGTTCGGCTTAACGGGAATTCGGACTTCCTGAACTTCACCACTCCGCTGACGAACATCCGAACGGTGTTCTGGGTAGTGACGGAGAGCGCGAGCGCGACCTCGGGCTATCGGACGCTCTTGGGCGATGGTACGAGCAATACGTTCCTGGGAGAGTCTGGGGCTCCCGGAGCGATCTGGTATTCGGGCGCCTCGCCGTTTGTGAGGGCCGGCCTGACGGTTGTGAACGGTGTTCCGGTCAACGGGACGACCGCCCTGCGTCCAAGAACCATGAGTGTGTTGTCGCTGACCACGACCGCGAATACGGCCGCCAACATGTTTGGAGCTCGTAATGGGACCGACTCTTTCTGGTGGGGCGATCTGGCGGAAATGGTCATCTACGATCGAGCGGTGACCGACTCGGAGCGTGTCCAAGTCGAGAACTACCTGGCTCAGAAGTATCGGCCCTACGTACCGTCCGCGAGCACGCCACGCATCTCGCCCGCTGGCGGTGTCTTCAGCCAGTCGACCACCGTCACTTTGGCGTCTCAACCGGGCGCGACGATCTACTACACGGTCGATGGCTCCGAACCTTCGGAGTCTTCAATCGGTTCACTGACATACTCTGATCCGTTTGTTTTGACCGCCACGACAACGGTCAGGGCCCGGGCGGTCAAGGCCGGGCTGAATCCGTCTGGCGTGGCCACCGCAACCCTCATCGAGGCCGCATCCGCTCCAGTGTTGGATGGAATGGCGTTGTGGGTGAGGGCCGATGCCGGAATCGCTACCGACGTGACGTATTCATCGGTGTGGGCAGACCAATCTGGCCGTGGGAACCACCTCCTTCAGGCTGAGGGCGCGCGTGTTCCGCGCCTGGCGCCGAATGCGGTCAATGGCCTACCGGCCATGCGGTTTGACGGGAATTCGGACTTCCTGAACTTCACGACCCCGCTGACGAACATCCGAACCGTGTTTTGGGTAGTGACGGAGAGCACGAGCGCGACCTCGAGCTATCGGACGCTTCTGGGCGATGGTGCGAACAACACGTTCCTGGGAGAGCTTGGGGCTCCCGGAGCGATCTGGTATTCGGGCGCCTCGTCGTTTGTCACTGGCGGACTGACGGTGTTGAACGGCGTTCCGGTGAACGGGACGAAGGCCCTGCGTCCAAGAACCATGAGCGTGTTGTCGTTGACCACGACCGCGAATACGAGCGCCAACCGGTTTGGAGCTCGTAATGGGGCCGACATGTTCTGGTGGGGCGATCTGGCGGAGATGATCATCTACGACCGGGTGTTGACCTCGTCCGAGCGAGCGCAGGTGGAGGGCTACCTCACGGCGAAATACGCCGTCGGTGACAAGGCGGTCGCGCCACTCGTGTCGCCGAAGGGCGGATTGTTCACGAGCGAGGCGACGGTTGCGATGTCCACACCGACGCAGGGCGCGGAGATTCACTACACGCTGGACGGGACGGAGCCCACGGCGTTGTCCGAGCTCTACACCGCGCCCTTCATACTGAGCGCGACGACCGTGGTGAAGGCTCGCGCCTTCAAGACCGGCCTCGCCGATAGCGCGGTCACAACGGTCGGCTTTACCAAGGACACGGACTTCAGCCCGAAGAGTGTTTCCGGGATTCAGATGTGGCTGCGGGCGGACGCGGGTGTGCCCTCCGGACTGGGGGATCGCTGGGAAGATCAATCGGGCATGACCAATCACGCCTTCCAGACGGCGTCGGTGGCGACTCCTGGGTTGGCGCCGAATGCGGTCAATGGCTTGCCGGCCATGCGGTTTGACGGGAATTCGGACTTCCTGAACTTCACGACCCCGCTGACGAACATCCGAACCGTGTTTTGGGTAGTGACGGAGAGCACGAGCGCGACCTCGAGCTATCGGAC
>JAQBHL010000237.1:0-21856 GCA_032127745.1 Acidobacteriota bacterium | reverse complement strand
CCCTGGCCGACATCGACGCGCTGCGTGAGGTGCGCTTCGTGATGAAGAACGGGATGGTCTTCAAACGAGACGGGGTCATGACCCCGGAAAAGTTCTTCCACGCCGGACCGGTGAACGGCTGGCGCCGGCGCTGACCCGCCGATTCGAAAAAGCAGCTTCGCCGGACCTTCGTCGCAATGGGCCAAAACGCGCCAGCTGTGGTGTCCAACCTTTCGACGCCCGAGGGTCTCGGCGCGGTCAGCCGCGAAGTGACGCGGCAGGCCGCCACTCCCCTGCCGTCAGGACTCCCGGCTGATGATGTTCGTCACGCTGTCGGCGCTGCCCCTGATCCTCCTGCTGGGAAAGCCCGCAGGTTCGGCGAAGTCGGCGCCCGCCGACGAGGAGCTAACCGCCGCTTGGGAGTGAGGCCGCGATCTTCTCCGCCGACCGGAGGGTCAAGGCCACGAAGGTCAGGGTAGCGTTGGTGCAGCCGCCGGTGGGGAGTGTGGGGGAACCGAGCACCCAGAGATTCTCGTGATCGTGTGCGCGACCGTACGAGTCGACGACGCTTACGGCCGGGTCCGTACCCATCCGGCACCCGCCGCCGGGGTGGTCGAGGTAGTCGCCCTCGCTGATGCTCAGGACGCGGCCGTTGTCGGATTCCGCGAGGCGTTCGAACAGGGACGACACGTGCGCCCGCGTGGCCTCCGCGCGAGCGTTGGTCGCGGCGTCGAGGCGGTGCTCGACGCGCGGCATCGGATCCCCCCAGCGATTCAGGTTCGTCGAATCGAGAGTCAGGCGGCTGTCGCGGTCGGGATGGACATCGACATAGGTGCGCACGCGGGCCACCGCGCGGCCGCGCGTTCTCTTCCGCCAGTCGGAGAGGAGGTCGTCGCCGAAGAGGACGGCTCCTGCCTCGTTCTTGAGCTGCGGGCCTTTCCCCACCGAGCTGTCCCAGACCCGCAGATCGTGCCGTACGAACGGAGAGGAGGGGGCGCAGCGGAAGAACTGGCGCGAGATCAGGCTGTGCTGGTCGTTCATGCCGGGATAGAGCTGGCCGTCCATCTCGATCCAGCCCTGAATGAAGGAGTGCCCGGTCATGTAGCGGCCGACCAGTCCCGAACTATTCGCCAGTCCGCCCGGGAAGCGGCCTCCCGCCGAGAGCAGGAGCAGGTGCGACGACCACGCGTAGCCGGCGGTGAGAAGGAACAAGCCCGCTTCGTACGTGACCGTGTCTCCGGTTCCGTCCTCCTTGACTGCGTCGGCGCTATCGATCCAGTTGCGAGTGCCATTGGGAACGAGGCGCCGCACCAGAGTCTGATCGTGCAATTCGATGCGCTTCTGTTCGAGGAGTCGCTTGAACGTCCAGTCGGGCGAGTAACGCGCGCCGGTGGGACACACCTCGCATGTGTTGCAGCGCATGCAGATCGACCGGCCGTCGTAGCCGTCGACCGTGTTCTTCGCCGCCGGCGTGGCCCCGAAGGGAAGGCCGCTCTTCTCCGACCAGGTCTTCAGGACCTTGAGGTTGTAAGAGAGCGGCATGGCCGGCATGGGATAGGGCTGTGAGCGCTTGTCCTCAGGGAGCGGAGGCTCCTCACCGCAGACCCCGAGCTGGCGCTCCGCGTCGCAGTAGTAACGCTCGAGCTCGTCCCACTCGATGGGCCAGTCGGTGGCGAGGCCGTACATCGAGCGCAGACGCGTGTCTTCAAGCGAGAAACGGTTGGTGACGCCGCCCCAGTGCATGGCCGAGCCGCCTACCGCCATGGAGCGTGAGATCACCCCTTCGCCGCCCTGGTCCGGAATGAAGTCTCCGGGCCACGGATTCTCGCCATACGCAAGATAGCGCTCGCGCTGGGCCATCCGGTTCTCGAAATCGAAGAGGCGCTGGCCGGCCTCGATCACGATGACGCGCAGTCCCGGCCTCTTCTCGGTGAGACGGGCCGCGGCCATGGCCGCGGTGATGCCGCCCCCGATGAGGACGACGTCGGCCCCGACCCGGCGATGGGTCATGGCCTGGGCGCCTTCGCAAGCGGCTCCGGTCGTTCGCCCGAGCCGGCCAGAGATCGACAGGAATCGCGTCCGATCTCCGCCTCGTAACACAGATCGTTCGCCTCGATGCTCGAGAAGTAGTGACTCATCAGGGCGCTCGCGACGTGCCTGCCGGAGGGTCTTTCGCCAAGCCCGTCGATCTTCAGGGCCGCCAATGCCTCGACCAAAAGCGCCCGCCGCGCCGCGAGATCGAGAGCGCCGAAGCCCTTTCCATGCCTGCGTCGAGCCGCGGCCCCGAGTGCCTGAAGCTGCGCCCGATACCTCTCTATCGGAGCCGCGGCGCTCTTCGCGACTCGAGTGTGCCCGTACCCAGGATCGAGATACCGGCCCGCGTCGTGATCGTGAATCCAGGTCACGAACGCGGCGAGCGCCTCCTTCTGTCCGGCCGCTCCGATCTCTTTGGGCAGCACGGCCTGGGCCACCGGCCAGAGGCCCGTGAATCCGCGCGGCAGGAAGTCGAGGGCGATGTCTTGAGACGGCTCCGGTGCGGCCACACCAGTGGCGGCGAGAGCGGCGACGGTCGCACCGAGCTTGAGAAGGTCGCGTCGCCTCATGACCACGCGACCATAGATCAATCGTTCTCGAAAGTCTCGGCCGCCGCCGCGGCGAGGCTTCTAGAAAACGCCTGAGCCGGAACCGGTGCGCATGATGGGTCCGAAGGCACAGACCAGGTTTTCACGGGCGAGAACGCCGGTCCGCCGATTGAGGACGACCCAGGGTCGATGACGCTGGCCCGCCGAAAGCGTGACCCGCGCCTGCTGGTTCCCGTAAACGACACCGAAGCGATCCTCGCCCGGATGGTCTCAAGAACAGCTCGGCGCCCTGCTCCGGAGCCCGCCCGACGGCACGATCGCTGTCGAGTCGCAGATCGCCACCGGGTGGTCCGCGACCTGGGCAACAACGCGCTCTACACCGACACCGCCCAGCGCCTGGAAGGCGGCGGGAATCCCCAACCCCGACATTCTCAAAGCCATGACCATCACCGGCTACGAATGCGCGCAGGTGGAGAAGGATCGCGGGCCGATCAAGCCCGGCATGTTCGCGGACCTGATCGCGGTGAACGGCGACCCGCTTTCCGACATCGACGCGCTGCGCGACGTGCGCTTCGTGATGGAGAACGGCATGGTTTTCAAGCGGGACGGGGTCATGACCCCGGAAAAGTTCTTCCATGCCGGACCGGTGAACGGCTGGCGCCGGCGCTGACCCGCCGATTCGAAAAAGCAGCTTCGCCGGATCCGAAGGCAGGAGAGCCGGCCGCGCTCCGGGCCGCGTGATCTCCCTCGGTCCGGCTCCGGTCCGGAGCGCGGACGGCGAGGAGCGGAATCTCCAGCAGGCGGAACGCCGCGATCACCAGCAGTTCGAGCACGATCAGGTAACCGGGCCACGGCCCGAACCAGTCGAAGGGGGTCGGACCCTTCGGCTTGTGGCTCAGGTACATGAAGTTCGTGCCCAGCGCCACATTGAGCTTTCCGTTCAGCAGCCCGAATGCGTTGATGACCAGAAGGGACTCTATCCAGGCGCCCGCGCGCGGCACGACGCCCAGGCCGAACACCAGCACCAGAGGCGTGATCACGGTCAGGCCATGCTCGAGGAAATACACCACGAAGCGGAAATGCGGGAAGGTTACGTTCAGCTCCGGCGTGAACAGCGCGGGCAGCGTCCCGGAGAGGGCGAAGAACCAGGCCGGCCCAACCGCCCGCCGGTCGCGAGTGATCAGGCCGCAGATGCCGAACATGGCGGCCAGATCGCACATTTCAAGAGGGAGCATCTGGATCTTGTACCAGCCCTGAGCGCGTGCGACCACGTTCTCGGTCAGGTGGCACGAGGCCAGCATGAAGGCGAGCAAGAGGCGCAGGACCGAGCGCGCGGTTTCACCGCCCCGTTGGGCGACGAGGACGGCGGCGACGCCCGCGGCGGCGAGAAGGCCGAGGGTGGCCAGGTGATCGGGGCCGAAGAGCCGGAAGTCGTCTTCCATGATGTTTCCTCTCTGCGGAGGTCTCTATCGGATCAGCCGGAAGGAGAGTCCGAGGCGGGCGCCGACCCACGCCCCGTGCCCGAGGGCTGAATGCGGGGAGGCTTCCGCGGCGCGAATCCCCGGGGCCGGCTCCGCGCCGGAAGCTCCCTTGATTCGGAGTGAAGCTTTCATGGCCTGGACGCTAGGCCGCAATCGGCCGCTCGCGTTCCCGCCGCTGTGACGGTTGGTGGAGCGTGACAGTTTTGCCCTCCTCCCGAGGGCGTCCACCAAAGAGCAGTCGCCGCCTCCCGGCCGGCGGGCCTGTTTTCAATCGCGGGCGGGGCCGCCGCTCCTGGTCATCCTCTCGAGTTGCTCCGTCAAGACGGCCAGATCACGGCTCGCCTCCCGCCATTTCTCCTGGCACTGGTCCCGTTCCACCCGCAGAAGGTCCAGGCGGGCGAGGAGTTTGCCCACGTCCTTCATGCACAGGAAAGAGGAGCACTCCGCGATGGCCGGGCCGGCGAAACACGCGTGACACTTGTCCGTCTCCGCGGCCGCGCAGTCCGCGACGTATTGTGAAAGCTCATCGTCGGTCGCGGGCGGCCATGTGGGTGTGTCGGTCAACTTTCGAATCGCCTCCAGCGTCTGGGGTTGCCCCTCCCGTCCCTCGGATCATATTCGCCCGAACCTGCCCGGGAGCCCTGCCTGAACTGGTAGGGCCAGGTGAGATAGGATTCTCCCGTGGCCAATCCGCTGAAGGTAAAAGACGTGATGACCAGGGACCCCTTCACCCTGTCGCCGGAGGACAGCCTGATGGAGGCGCTCCAGCAGATGCGCCTCCGCAAGGTCACTCGCATTCCCATCGTGGCGGGCGACAAACTGGTGGGTTTGCTCACCGAGGGCGATCTCAAGCGGGCCGAGCCCTCGACTCTCACCGAAACCGAAGAGCATTTCACCGAGGTCATGGAGCGGACCCAGATCCTCCAGATCATGGTCCAGAACCTGCTCACCACCACCCCCGATACGCTGGTGGTCGATGTCGCCCGCACCCTGCAGAAGAACAAGTACACCGCCCTGCCCGTGCTCGATGGGGAAAAACTGGTGGGGATCCTCACCGACAACGACCTGCTCGGCGCCCTGATCAAAGTGCTCGAAGCATAGAGCTGAGGATTTCCCAGCGGGCGGGTCGCATAATGCGGTCGTCGGCCGAAGTCAAATGACCGCCGGCAGGGGAGAACCTTGATGGTCCAGCAGCGGATGGTCTCGACCAGGCCACGGCGTCGGTACGCGCCGTTCGTTCGTCGCCCGCGAAGAGGTTGCCCGTCCTGCTAGCCCGTTTCCTGGTCCACTCCTCCGTGGTCGCCCTCCTGATCGCGGCCCCACCCCTGCAGCCGGAGGCCGCCGCGGCCCCGTGTCCCCCGGCGAGGGTGCCCCCGTCTCCCGAATACCTGGACCTGGTGACGCGCTACGCGTCGGGCGAGCATGCGGTCGCTCTCGCCGACCTCGAAGGCTGGAGCGACGACCGGCTTCGCTGCGATCTGGAGAATCTGCAGGCCGCGGCGGTGGCGGTTCGGCGCTGCCCTCGGTGCGAGGACAAGGCCGTGTTCGAACGATTCTCGATCCGGGCCGCGATCCTGCTCCATGCGGATCGCGAAATCTCGGAGCAGTTCGGGTCTCCGGTAAGCGAGCAGCTGGTCTCCTGCGGGATGGGCCCGCAGGCTCAGGTGGTCGAGCGCCTGGCCGCCATGCTGATGCTCGTTGACCCGGGGGCGAAAGTCTTCCTGGGACGCTTCTATGTGGCCATGACCCGCCGGGCGCACTGGTCTCACTGCATCCGGCAGGCGGAGCAGTGGGCTTCCATCGGCCTCAAGCGCCTCCCTCGGGACGCGACGCTGCTCCTGACCCGCGGCATCGTGGTGGAGACCACCGCCTTTCTAACCCTGGCCCCGGCCCCGCGGACGGCCACTCTGGGGCCGGAGTCGCTCCGGCAGTTCGACGCCCAGACCACGACCCTGAGCGCTCTGTGGGACCGGGCCCGAAGCGCCTTCGAGGAGGCGCTGGCCGCTGATCCAGACCTGCATGAGGCGAGGCTGCGCCTCGGCCGCGTGCTCTTTCATCTCAACCGGTCCAAGCCGGGGCGTGCCCGCTTCGAGGAGGTGCTGGCCAGGAGCGACGACCCGATTCTTCTCTACCTCGCTCATCTCTTCCTCGGGCGTATCCACGAGGAGGACGGCCATCTCGAGGAAGCGGAGAGGGAATACAAGGCGGCCCTCGCGCTACGACCATTCTCGGAGCCTGCTTCGGTGGCCCTGGCGCACGTGCGCCTGCTGCTTGGGGATCCCGAGGGCGCACGCGAGGTTCTGGTTTCGGCCCTCGAGCAGTTCGGCCGCCGGAGCGAAATCGATCCCTACAAGCGCTATCCCATGGCCCATACCAGCGAAGGGCGGACGGTTCTCGACCAGCTGCGCCGAGAGGCCCTTCGGTGACCCGGGTCTTCGCGCTCTTCTTCGCTCTCCTCGGGGGCGTGTCCGTGGCGAGGGCCCAGGAGACGGCCCAGACCAGGGCGGTGTTCGGCGTTCGGGTCGACAGCGTCTACGTCGACGCCTTCGTGTCCCAGCGCGGCGATCCGGTGGTGGACCTCTCCGCGTCGGATTTCGAACTGAAGGACAACGGAGTGGTGCAAAGACTCGAGATCATTGCCTCCGAGGCCCTGCCCCTGCTCTCCGTTCTCGTGTTCGACAGCAGCGGCAGCCTGGCCGGCGAGCGGCTCCTCGCCCTGCAGGCGGCGGGCCGCGCTTTTCTTGACGGCCTGAGGCCGCAGGACGAGGTGTCGCTGTTCACCTTCGCGGGCGAGACGCAGTGGCTGGTCCGGCCGACCACGGACAAGTCCGCAGTCGCCCGCGCGCTCGAACGACTGCAGACGGCCGGGGCCACCTCCGTTCTGGACGCGCTTTTTGCCGCCCTGATCCTTCCCCAGACCCAGGCCCGAACCCTGGTCGTGCTCTTCACGGACGGCGAGGACAACATGAGCTGGCTGGACTGGCGGCAGATGCAACAGGTGGCGGAGAGGTCCAACGCCCTGATTCACGTGGTCGGCCTGAGGCGGGCCGAGGACCTTGGCTTCGCCAGCCCGGCCATGGATGCTTCCGGCCGCATGCTGCCCGTGGTCGGAACTCCGCCTCTCGAGTGGCTGCACACCTGGGGCCTGCGGCAGATCGCGGAAGCGAGTGGCGGCCGGTACTGGGAGGCAGAGTCGCCGGCGCGCCTCAAGACCGCATTCGCCGCGATCACGGAGTCGATGGCCCAGCGTTACATCCTCAGTTATGAGGCGCTGGGCTTAAAGCGACCGGGCTGGCACGAGATCGAACTGCGACTGCCCGGCCGAAAGGGCGAGGTCCACGCCCGGCGCGGGTACTGGGTCGGCGACCACTGAGAGCGCCCCCGGAGAAAGAGCGGGCCTGCCAAGGTGGGTCAGGGCGCTGATGCGCATGCATCAGAACCATTTCAAGGCCCGTCGTGCTAGAAAGGGTCAGTGTGATCGCCCGTGCGCTGGCATGACGCCAGCGCCACCGGTCGCGCGGTCGAAGGAATCCATCATCATGCTGAGAGTCGTCGCCCTGATCCTGCCCCTCTTCGTCGCCTCCTGCACGGGCGCGGGTGCCACTCTGGCCGCGGACGGCCGCACTCCGAAGAAGGACCAGACGGTCAAGCCTGACCTTCCCCCTGGCATCGTCCAGCCGGATGACTTGCGGGTCCAAGGCTCCGTCCTCGAGACCATGAACGCCGGTCCCTACACTTATGTGCGCCTGAACACGGCCGAAGGTGAGATCTGGGCCGCGGTGAACGAGGCGGTTCTGAAGCCGGGAACGGAGATCACCATCGGCGAGGCGATGTGGATGGAGAACTTCGAGAGCAAGACCCTGAATCGCAAGTTCGACCGCATCCTGTTCGGGAGCCTCCTCGGTGGAGACGGAGCGGCCGCCCTGCCCCCCGGACATCCCGCCCCCGGCGCGGCGGTGGCCGGGCAGGCCCCCCCCGCCGGCGTGGGCTCGGCCGAACCCGACGAGGTCAAGGTTGAGAAGGCTCCGGGTAAGGACGGGCGGACGGTGGCCGAGATCTACGCTGAAAAGGCGGCCCTCAATGGCCGAGAGGTCGTGGTGCGCGGCAAGGTGGTCAAGTGGAACGCCGAAATATTGGGCCGCAACTGGCTCCACCTGCGTGATGGATCGGGGTCGGCCGACAAGCAGGACCACGACATCACCGTGACCACGAGCGAAGTGGTGGCCAAGGGCGACATCGTCACCATCCGCGGCAAGCTGGCTCTCGACCAGGACTTCACCGCCGGCTACACGTATCCGGTCATTATCGAAGAGGCCAAGGTCATCAAATAGCCTTCTGAGGACTCTTCGCCCTCATAGACCCCGGGCGCACGGCGGGTCAAACGCAGGAGGGGGTCCCCGCCTACATCGAGATCGAACCCTCGCGAAAGCCGGTCTGGTCGAGCCAGACGTTCACCAGCACCGGCCGGCCGCTGGCCGCGAGGGACCGGGCGCGGCTCAAGACTCCTTCCACCTCATCGGCGCGTTTGATCTCGAGGCCCTCCGCGCCCAGACCGCGAGCGACTTCGTGATAGGCGGTGCGGGCGAGTACCGTGCCCACGTCGTCGTGGAGCATCTTCACCTGCTCGCGCGCGATCTGGGTCCAGCCCGCATCGTTGCCCACCACCGCGATCACGGGAATGCCGTGGCGCACGAAGGTGTCGAACTCCGCCAGGCCATAGCCGCTCGCGCCATCGCCCCACACCAGCCACACCTCCGAGCGCGGGCGCGCGAGGGCGGCGCCTAGGGCGAAGCCGGCGCCCACTCCGAGAGTGCCGAAGACCCCGGGGTCGAGCCAGCTGAGCGGACCACGCGGCCGCAGAATGTAGGAACCGGTGGCCACGAAGTCCCCGCCGTCGGCCACGAAGATCGCGTCATCGCCCGCCGCGCGATCGAGGGCGCGGAAGAAGGCCACGGGATTGACGTACTCCGCCCGGGCCGCGGCCTGGTCATCGATACCCCTCTCGCGCGCCTGGTCGCGTGCCTTCAACGCGTCGAGCCAGGCGGGGCGCCGGCCACGATCCTTCAGGCCGTCGGCAAGCCCTTCGATGAAGCGGCCGGCGTCGCCGATGGCGGCGATGGTCGGGGTTCGGTTGAGCCGCGCCTCCCGGGCGCTCCGATTGGCCGCGATCAACGTCGCCTGTCGCTTGACGTGCCGCCCGTAGTCGAGGCGGAAGTCGCAGGGGACGCCCGCGAGGACCACGCAGTCGGATTCGCGCAGCGCCTGGCGTCGTTCATGTCTCATTTGAAGGGGATGGTCCCGCCCCAGCAGGCCGCGGGCCATGCCGGAGAGATAGACGGGAACGCCGAGGGTGGCCACCGCGGCGGCGAGGCGCGGGGCATTCGTCGCCTCTGCCAGGGCCTGGCTCCCGATCACCATCAGCGGCCGCTCGGCGCCTTCGAGGGCATCGACCGCGCGTCCCACCACGCCGCTTCCAGGCGCCGGGACGGACGCCTCGCGAATGCGAGGGACGAACGATTCCTCGTTGCCGGCGAACAGGCGCGCGGCGTGACGGTTCAGGTAGAAGCGCAGCAAGCGGTCCAGGATGGACGTGCCCTTGCCGGCCGCATCGGCGTACCACTGGCGAATGGTGGCCTCCTCGTACAGAAGATCTACCGGGCACTCGACGAAAACCGGTCCGGGGATGCCGGCGCGGGCGACGGCCAGCCCCTCGGTCACCGCGGAACCGAGATCGGCCACCCGTCGCACCCGCTTCACGAGCTTCACATGGGGGGCCACGAGCGGGCGCTGGTCGATGTCCTGCAGGGCGCCCCGGCCCTGCAGGGCGGTGGGCGCCGCGCCCCCGATCAGGAGCACGGGCGACTGCGCGAGTTGCGCGTTCTTGAGCGCGGTGATGGTGTTGGTAAGTCCCGGGCCGGCGGTGACCGCGGCCACCCCCGGCGTGCCGGTGAGACGCGCGGTGGCATCGGCGGCGAACACCGCCGTGGCCTCGTCCCGCGTGTCCACGATGCGGATCCCCCGCGCCTTCGCGGCCACCAGGATGGGCGAGATATGTCCGCCGCAGAGGGTAAAGACCACGGGAACGCCATGGGCGGAGAGCGCGGCCGCGACTTGCTCGCCGCCGTTTTTCGGTTTCGGGGTGGAGTTCATGGAGAGGCCGGGCCGACCGCGCTCCGGGTCGCGTGTTCCTCGACCAGAGCGCGATAGTCGATCTTGCCGATGCGGGTCTTCGGCAGATCGGCTCGAAACTCTATCTCGCGCGGACACGACCACTTGATGAGCCGCTCGCGGCAGTGGGCGATCAGGAGGGCCCCGGTCTCGGGCGTCGCGTGCTTCGCATCGCGCAGAACGACATAGCCCACGACGCGCTCCACCTGCGCTTCATCGGGCACCCCCACCACGCAGGCTTCGGAGACGAGCGGATGCTGATAGAGCACCTCCTCGACCTGGGCCGGATAGACGTTGAAGCCCGAGGACTTGATCATCCGCTTCAGCCGGCCGGTGAAATAGAAGAAGCCGTCTTCGTCCATCTTCCCGAGGTCGCCGGTGTGGAGCCAGGTGCGGCCGTCATCGTGCACGCGCAGGGCCTGGGCCGTCGCCTCGGGATCATCGAGGTACCCGAGCATGACCGCCGGGCCGGCGATGCAGATCTCGCCCTCTTGGCCGATCGGGGCCTCATCGCTGGAGCCGGTGACGCAGATCATGGCTCGCATGTCCGGAAAAGGCAGGCCGATCGAGCCCTCACGGTACTCACCGAGCGGTGTGGCCATGACCGCCGAGACCGCCTCGGTGAGACCATACCCCTCGAGGAGTCGCACCGTGCCGCCGCGTTCCTTCACCAGATTCTCGAAGCGCTCCTTCACCGGGAGGGGCAGGGTGTCGGCTCCGCAGAAGCACGCGCGCAGGCAGGAGAGGTCGGCGGTGGCGAGGCCCGGGTTCTTCGACAAAGCGTCGTAGAGCGTCGGCACTCCTACGAGGACGCTGGGCCGTTTGGTTCGCACCAGCGTGGCCACGCCGTCCGCGGTGAACGCGGGCACCAGGATGGAGCGGCCTCCGGCCATGAACACGGCGTTCACGCAGACGCCCAGCCCGAAACCGTGGAAGAGCGGCATGATCGCGAGCATCGCGTCATCCGGGCGCAGGCCGCCCCACGCCACCACTTGCAGGCTCAGGGCGATGAAGTTGCGGTTCGACAACACGATGCCCTTCGGCTGCCCGGTGGTGCCGCCGGAAAAGAGGATCGCGGCCGGATCGTCGGGGCCGGCCCCTTCGGAGGGCTGGCTGGCACCCTCCGCCTTCCCTGCCTTCATCAGATCGGACCAGAAGCGGACGCGGGGGTCCGGTGGAATCTTCGCGATCTTCCGTCCCCGGCTCAGCCAGAAGCCCAGTCTCTTGAGGGGGTCGAGGTAGTCCGGGATACGCGCGATCACGATGGCCTCGAGCGCTCGCTTGGGGGTCGTCGCATTTAGAGCGCCGTAGAAGGCGTCGAGGGTGAGCGCGATGCGCGCTCCGGTGGCATCGAGATAGTGAGTGATCTCGGGGGCGGTCGACAAAGGGTGAATCAGAGCGGGAACGGCGCCGAGGCGGTTCGCGGCGTAGAAGGCGATCACGCCCTGCGGGGAAGTCGGCATGGAGATGAGAAAGCGTTCGCCGCGCTTCAGCCCGAGGGCGGCCAGGGCGTCCGCGAACCGTTCAATGGCTGCGCTCAGCTCCCGATAGGTCGAGGTCGTCCCGAGAAAGTCCCAGGCGATCGTCTCCGGTCCGCGGCGGGCGGTCGTGGCGACCGCCTCATAGAGGGTGGTCTCGGGGTAGTCGAGGCTCTTCGGCACCTCGCCATAGGACCGCAGCCAGGGCAAAGCCTCGCTCATGCGCAGGAGAGTATCCCACCGTCGCCTCTTCGCCCACTGCGGCGAGGGCGCGAGGAAGGCGATGGACCCATTCTTTGAAAGCGGGCCGATCAGAGAGAGTTCAGGGCCATGATCGAGAAGCTCAGGCCCGACATCGTCGAGCCGCCGGTTCCGCAAGCGGCGCCGGAGCCCGGAATGGACTGACTCTCCCGCACCTCGGCCATCACCGGCGGCCCGGCCCGGGCGGGCACTCCCGGGATTCGGGATCGCGCCGCTCCACCCGAATACGCGCGGCGGCCAGGTCGAGGTCCAGGCACAGACGCTCGGCCGGGCGAAAGCCTTCGTGGTGAAAGAAGGAGATGAGATCGATGTTCTCCCAGGGGACCTCGGTCTGGAGTCGCGGAATGCCGAGGCCGAGCAGGTTGGTCCCGAGTTGCGAGATGAGGGCGGCCCCGACATGGCGGCCCCGCAGCTCCGGGCTCACGCCCAGGGTGTCGAGGACGGCGGTGGGTTCCAGCATGCCGAATTCGCCGTAGTACACGCGGGCCAGCAGAAAGCCGGCGAAGACTCCCTCGACCTCGGCGGCGAGCGAGACCTCGATGCCGGTGTCCGAAAGCGCCTGCTTCAGTTTGAGCTTGAAGTACTCGTCGCGTCGCCGCCCGATCGATTGGGCGTCGAGGGCGATGACCGCTTCGAGATCGTCGGGCCGGAGTCTTCGCACCAGCAACGCGCCTTCCCTCGTTTCCGGGTCCATGGATTCCTCCTCGAAGCTCAAGCCATCAATTGTCCGCCGTCCACGCGCACCACCTGGCCGGTGATGTGACGGCTCATCTGGCAGCTCAGGAACAACACTGCGTTCGCCACGTCGTCGGGCTGACCGAGGCGGCCCAGCGGCGTCTCCGCCAGAGCGCGTTCGCGGAAGTCCGCGGGCACGGTGGCGGTCAGAGGGGTCTCGATCCATCCCGGGGCCACGCAGTTCACCCGGATGTCGAAGCCGCCCAGTTCCAGGGCCGCCGTTTTGGCCAGACCGATCAGGCCGGCCTTGCTGGCCACGTAGTTCGCCTGGCCGAACTTCCCGCGCTCTGCGTTGATCGACGAGACCAGGACCACGGTGCCGCCGCCGGTTCGGCGCATTACCGGGACGCACAGCCGCAGCAGATGGAAGGCCGCGTCGAGGTTCACCGAGAGGACTTCGGACCACTGCCCCGGACTCATCTTCCACAGTACCGCGTCGCGGGTGATGCCGGCGCAATGGACGAGACAGTCGATACGTCCGTGCTGGCGCTCGACCTCGGGGATGAGGGCCTCGATCTGCGCTCGATCGGCGAGGTCGATGGGCACAGAGATGGCGCCTTCTCGGGCTGGAACTCCGGGCCGATCGACGCTCACCACCACCGCTCCCGCGGCCTGAAAGAGGGCGACGATGGCGGAACCGATGGCCCCGCTCCCGCCCGTCACCAGGGCGACCTTGCCCGCGAGCGAGGGCGGTTCCAGGCTCATGCCGCACCCGGCGCGAAGGAGAGGCCCTTGCTCTTCAGCTTGCGGGCCCGGAACGCTCCCCACATCGCGGCCCCGATGGCCCCGGCGACGGCCGAGCGGTCATGGGCGCGGATCTCGATCGCCGCCTTCTGCTCGGCCGCGGCCTCCCGCAGCGCCGCGAGCAGTCCAAGGTCGGCGGCGAGGCCGCCGGTCACCAGAGCCACTCCCTTGGCCCCCGCGGAGGTCAGCAATCGCAGATACCGGCCGGCCATCGACTGATGGATGCCCTTGAGAATGTTCGGGATCGTGATCCCGCGCGACACCATGTTGATGACGTCGGTTTCCGCGAGTACCGCGCAGATCGACGAGCATGCCTCCGGCTTGTCCGACTGGACCGACAGACCGCCGATCTCTTCGAGGGTCACGCCGAGATAGCGCGCGATGGTCTCGAGGAACTGGCCCGAACCCGAGGCGCACTGGCTGGTCATGCGATGGCCCAGCACCTTGGCACGGTCGTCGATGAGGATGGCGCGTGCGTGCAAAGCGCCCACATCGATGACCGCGCGGGCCTCGGGGTCCAGGAACAGTCCGCCCCGCGCGTGCGCGGTCATGCCGTAGAAGTGCCCAGTGCGGAAGCCGATCGCTTCGCCTTCGCCAGTGGTGGCGATGTAGCCGAAGTCCTTCCGCTGAAGGTTCGCCTCGGAGAGCGCCCGATCGAAGGCGCCTTCCGCCACCTGGGCCGGATCCCGACGGCGGATCCTCTCGCTGATGCAGGAAAGGAGCGTGGCCTCGCCCTGCCCGCGGTCCTCGATCAGGGCGATCTTCACCGCCGCCGATCCCACGTCGATGCCCGCGCTCAGCATTTCGTTCATGATGTCGGCCCCGGTGTGCTGGCGGTATGCGCCACCTCGCGCAGCGCGAAGAGCGCGGCGCCGAGGGCGCCGGTGTAGATCGACTCCGGCGAGATGTTGATGGTGACCGCGCCGTAGTTTTCCTGCACGAGCTTGCGCAGGGCCCCCACCGCGGCCGGGTTCTTGGCCACCCCGCCGGTGAACGTGAACTCGTCCTTTACCCCGCCGGAGCGGGCCAGAAGCGACATGGCGCGCAGGATGATGGCGCGGTGGAGCCCGGCCAGGATGTCCTCGCGTTTGTCGCCGAGGGAGAGGCGCTCGCGCAACTCCGCCCCCGCGAACACCGTGCAGGTCGAGTTGATGCGCACCGTGCGCTTGGAGTTGCAGGCCAGCGGCCCCAGCTCGTGAAGGCCGAGGTTCATCTCGTCGGCGATGTAGCCGAGGTAGCGGCCGCAGCCCGCGGCGCACCGATCGTTCATCTGGAACGAGGTCACCACACCCTGGTCATCGACCTGAATGGCCTTGGTGTCCTGACCGCCGATGTCGAGCACCGTGCGGGTCTCGCCGAACATGGCATGGGCGCCGCGGCCGTGGCAGAGGATCTCCGAACGGATCTGGTTCTTGGGAAAGGGCAGTCGCGCCCGGCCATAGCCGGTGCCCACGCTGGACGTCTGTTCGAGCGGAATGTCGACCACCGCCCGCACCGACTCCGCCAGTTCCGGCGGCGCTCCCTCCATCCCGGCCACCGTCTTCAAGGCGTGATCCTCGAACCGGCCCGCCACTTCGGCGGCGTTTTCGACTTCGAGCACCGCGGTGTCGAAGAATCCGGCGAGAACGTCGAAGGGCAGGTTCCTCTTGGGGGCTTCCTTCTCGGCCAGTCGCAGATAGCGGCTGCCTGCCAGGTCGCGGAAGAAGTCGCTCTTCCGGGTGGCGCCCCGGCGGTAGAGGGTCGGCGCTTCCTCCTCCATGTGCGAGAGCAGCTCGGAAGCGCCGGCACGAAGGGCCGGGCTCGCGGCGCGCTGCGTGGCCAGACGTTCGATAACGCTCCGCAGCACTCGCAACTGCGCGAGGTACTGCTGCAAGCGGATGCCGCGCTCGAGGTCTTCGAGCAGCGGCGCTTGAACCGCCTCGGGCAGCCCTCGGGACCGGAGCTCCGCGGCCACCAGAGAGAAACGCGCGTTGATCAGCGCCTCACTCAACGCCACCTGGCAGGCCACGTCGTAGTTGCTGCGGCTGTTGGTGATGCCGCGGCCCATCACCTGACCATCGAGGCCCATCACCACCGCCTTGGTGGTGGTGGAGCCGAGGTCGATGCCGATGGCGCACTTCATGAGGCGGCTCCGCTGGCCTTCTTCTGCTCGAGCATCTGGAAGTAGGACTCCAGCCGGTTCTTGATGTTGGCGGCCGAGAAATAGCGCGGATCCACCAGATCGCTTTCGATGAAGCCGCCGGGCTTGCCCACCCGGCCCTCCACTTCGCGCAGCATGTGGAGCTGGCCGGCGCTGAAGGAGTTGCAGCTCTTCACCGAGTTGATGAGGAATCCGTCGGCCGAGTACTCCTTCACGTAGCGGGAGATCATGTCCACCCGTGAAGGCAGGTTGAGGTTGGTGTAACAGCCGAGGCAGTAGTCGGCCAGGGTTTCGAGCGGGTGGGTCGGATCGTGACGGAAGCCGAGGTCGTAGACCCCGCCCACCTTGGTGTAGGTCGAGGCCACGACCACCGCACCCTCGTCCACGAACATCTTCCAGAACTGGCGGAAGCTCGTCCAGTTGGGCGGTCCCTCCACCACGATGCGGTACTTCTCCTCCGTCATCTCGCCTTCCGGCGTGACCGGCCCCGCCCCGGCCTTGATGCGCTCCTCGATTTCCGCCCGAAGCTCTTCGTAGTAAAGGACCGCGTCCTGGGTGCCGCGGAAGGCGGTGAAGATGGGACCGATGTAGTAGACGCCTCCGAAGTAGGCGTCGATGGGCGAGGGGGTGCGCTTGGCCGACTGGAGAACCCATACGAGGTTGTCTTCGGCCTTCGCCGAGCGGGTCAGGATTTCCTTGAGGCGGTCCTCGTCGTAAGCCTTTCCGGTGATCTTCTCGAGGGTCGGGATCAGCTTCTTCTTGATCTGCTCGACCACATACTGACGCATCGAGTCGGTGATCTTCCCGTCCCCCTGATACGGCACATGCAGCATCACCACCGGGGCCTGGTATTCCTCGCGCAGCAGCTCGAACCACTTCAGGAAGGTGAAGCAGCCGGTGTACGAAAGCAGAAGCAGATCGGGGTTGGGGAGGCGCTTACCGGTGGGGCCGATGTTTCCGGACTTCAGCATCCCGATGTCGCTCTTCACGTACGTACAGACATCCTCGGAGTGGCCGAGCTTTTCGGCGAGGGCGATGTAGTCCTTCGACTTGCCCCGCATCCCCGCCTGCAGGGCGTTGATCTCGGGCAGAACGGGCAGTATGTCGAAGGAAAGCAGCAACTCGGTGAGGTTGCCGGGCACGAAGGTGTAGGCCACTTTCTCGCCCGTCTCCGGGGCTTCGGAGAGACGATCGAAGTGCTGGGCGATCATCTCTTTCTGACGGATCTGACTTCTGTCCTTTTCGACATCCGCCAGGACTGATGCGGTCGCCATGGTTAGACCTCGCTCCACAACTTGATTGAATCGGCGAAGGTGCCCGCCTGTTCGCGGATCACCTGGAACTGGCCGCCGTTCTCGGAATACTTGAACGCGGTCCAGGGGATCCCGGCCTTGTCGACGGCCTTGACCGCCATCGGCTGGTCCAACAGAGCGGGATCGCAGAAGCTCGCCGCGCAGAAGAGAACGCCCTCGGCGGCGCTCTTCTTCACCTGGTCCACCAGGGCTTCGCCCTTGTGGCCGTGTTCGGCGTACCGGGTGGGGCTGGCGATGGCCTGATCGAGAAAAGCCCGGACCAGATTCTCGAGCGGATCGCCGTCGGTCTTGATGTCGCCCTTGATGAAACGGTGCACCTGAATGTAGTCGTCGTCGACGATGTAGCAGCCCGCGCGTTCGAGCGTCTTGATGAGCCCGATGGGCGGCTGCTCGCAGAACGAGCCCGTGACCACCACGCGAGCCTGATCGAGCGGCTTGCGCTCGGCGCATCCCCGTGCCGCTTCGAGGTAAGCGCGCACCAGGGGCGTGTGCTTCTCCACCGGAAGCACCAGCCCCGCGCGCATCACGGAATAGACCTCGTGGGTGGGGGCCTTCCAGGGCTGCTGGCGACGGAGTTCATAGACCTCCGCGATGACGCGCCGGTTCTCGTTGTAGGCGGTGATGGAGGCGGCCAGGGCCTCGGGCCGCAGGAGCTTTCCGCCGTGTTCCACGATCTGGGCCGACAGTTCGAGAAGTTCACGATGATAGAAGGAACCTCCGATCTCGGGATCGAAGTCCTGAGGCACGTCGAGATAGCGGACCAGCTTTTCGGGGAACTGCATCTTCCAGATACCCGACAGATTGCGGATCACGTCGCAGATGGCGGGGAAGAGCACGCCGTCCAGGCAATCAAGGCTCCCGTTCAACCCGAGTTCGATCGTGCTCCGCGGGATATGGCAGATGTAGGACTGGTAATAGGCGTCGCCGCGGATGATCTCGAGGTCCTCGCCGCCGCCCATAAGCCCGACCGGCAGGGCGCCCTGCGCGTGCAGGAGCTCCCGCGGAACATAGATGGGCATGTAGCCGATGGCGATGCCTCCGGTTTCCTTCTTCCAGTCGCGCACCACGGACAGCCGGTAGTCGCGAGACAGGGTCTCGGCCTGAGCGGCGATCTCTTCGGGCCGGCCCTCGGTCAAGCGTTGCTCCACGACGCCTTGCGCTTCTCGATGAAGGCCTTCAGGCCTTCGACCGCGTCCCCGCTGGCCATCAGTTCGTCGAGGTAGAGGGGCTCGAGCCTCGAGATCTCGGACTGGAATCGTTCCGCAAGCCCTCCCCGTGCCGCGCGAACTGCGAACCGGAGGCTGGACGCCGAGTGAGCGAGCAGTCGTTCGCGCGCATATTCGAGGGCGGCCGCCACCGGATCCGGGCCGAGGCCGTCGACCAGGCCCAGGGCGAGAGCGTTCTCTCCATCGATGGTGTGACCGCTGAAGAGCAGGTCCTCCGCGCGCGAGCGGCCCAGGCGCTCGATGAGAAGAATGGAGGCGACGGGGGCGAAGACCCCGAGGGTGATCTCGGGCTGTCCGAGTTTGGCGTCGGAGGTGGCGTAGATGCGGTGGCACGCGGTGGCGAGTTCGAGGCCCCCGCCCAGGCAGGCGCCCCGCACCGCCGCGATGGTGACCACGGAGGCGTGGAAGATGGCCCGGAAGAGATCGTGAAAGCCGAGCAGCATCACCGCCGCATGCTGGGGAAGGTGCTCGTCCACGCTGGCCCCGAACGAGAAGTGGGGACCCTGACCCTCCAGAACGATGGCCTTGAGGTTCCGCTCGGCCCCGGCCCGATGGAACATCGCGGTCAAATCGGCCACCAGCGCGGCGTCGAGAATGTTGCCCTTGGACCCCCCGAAGGTTACGCGCCAGATCGCCCCCTCTTCCAGGGGTTCGACGTTTACGAGTGAATGGGTTTCGCTCATGAGTCCTCTCAGGCGTTCTTGCCGTGGGCCTTCGCGAGGATTTCGTCCACCAGCGGCTCCGACCAGACCGCCCCTTCGGCCAGGCGCCGCCGGAGCAGGAGAAAGTCAGCCTCGCGACAGGCCTTGCTGCCCTCGTGGAACGCGCGGAAGCCCGCGCGTCCCTCGGTCATCATGTTGAGGGCGAGCCAGGCGCGATTCGATTCCCGGTTGCGATCCCAATGCTCGAGCTTGTGTTTGCGCATGCTCTCGATGGTCTTGGTCAGACAACCCGGCATGGTCATGGCCAGACGGTACACGAGTGACTCGATCTCGCGGTCCAGAAGGGACAGATCCATCTTCCCTTCCGCGAGGAGCTTCTTGGCGGTGTCCTTGTCGGCGCCCTGTTTGAAGTCGCCGTAAACCATCTGTCCCTCATCCGACAGCCAGCGATCGGTCACCACCAGGGGGTTCGGCACGAACCTCTCGCCCACTTTGAGAGCCCGCACCACCCGGGACAGGAGCCCGAGCCGCTGCGCCCGATAGGCGCTCCAGTGATCGCACAGGGTGCAACTCTCCATCGCGGCCTCGATGCCGACGAACAAAGGCAGGAAGTCGGTGCTGCCTCCGTCCGGGGCCGAACCGTGCTTCGGGCCCGCCTGCCCGAAGAGCGCCATGTCCTGGGCCACGGAGAAGTCGCAGGCCATGCCGATCTCCTGGCCCCCGCCGATGCGCATGCCGTTGACGCGACAGATGACGGGCTTGTCGCAGGTGAGAATCGCGCTCACCATGTCGTTGAACAGCCGCATGTACTGGCGATACTCCTCGGGCCGGCCCGCGTAATACTCCGCGTATTCGGCGGTGTTGCCTCCGGTGCAGAAGGCGCGATCGCCGGCGCCGGTGAAAACCACGGCCACGCAGGCCCGGTCGTTCGAGGCGGTGCGCATGCCCAGGATGACGCCTTTCACCATGGCGGTGGTGTAGGAGTTGAGTTGCGCGGGGTTGTCGAGGGTGATCCAGACCGCATGGAGTCCTGGAACCTTCTTCCCGTCCGGTTCAACCACCGGGACGGTTTCGTAGCGCACTCCGGGAGCGCTCTGCCGCGGGACGAGATCGTGGTCCTTGAAGTCCATGGTTCTTCTCTTCCTCAGTGTTCCGGCACCAGAACCACCCGGCCCGGGACCTTGTGATCGCGGATGTCCTCGAAGGTCTCATTGATGGCGGACAGTGGCCGCTTCTCGATAAAGGGTGCGATGGCCACCCGGCCGCCCAGCACCAGTTCCACGATGGCCGGATAGTGCTCCGGGAGGCACCCCCAGTTCCCCTGCGCGATGGCGTCAAAGGCCATCAGGTTGGAGAGGCGTATTTCCACGGGCTTGGGTGTGAAGCCGACGACGCTGAGGTAGCCGCCTGGCCCGAGCAGACTGAAAGCGGTGGCCTGGCCGGCGACCGTGCCCGAGGTCTCGAAGATCTTGTGCCGGAAGCTTGGCACGCCCTGCTGCTTCGCGAAATCGCGCAGCGCCTGTCTGAGCGCCTTGGCTTCGAGTCGATCGGGCCGAAGGGCCAGGCTCACGCCGAAGGTCTTCAGGCCGTCCAGCCGGTCCTGGCTCACGTCCACCGCGACCACCATGGCCCCCATGGCGGCGGCGATCTGAACTCCGAAGCCCCCGACTCCACCCACGCCCACGAAGACCGCGAGGTCGCCCTTGGCGAGGCCGCTCCTCAGGATCGCCTGGTAGGGCGTCGACACCGCGTCCGCGATAACCGAAAGGGTCTCGAGGTCGACTTTGCCCGCGTTCCGGGCTGGGTTGGCGAGATCTGGAACCGGGCAAAGGCCGGCCGCGGGAACGCGCAGGTGGGTGCCAAAGCCTCCGTCGAGGTCGTTGCCCGGGAACACCTGCTTCGGACAGATGGAGCCGCGGCCGGCCCGGCAGGCGTCGCACTGACCGCAGGGGATCACTGCCGGGACGATGACGTCCAGGTTCATCCAGGATTCGGCTCCCGGTCCCGCCTCGACCACCGTTCCGCTGACCTCGTGCCCGAGGGTGAGGGGCAGGGCGTGCCGGGTGGGAACGCCGTCGTAGAAAAAGCTCAGGTCGGTGTGGCACACTCCGCACCCGGCAACCCGGACCAAAACCTCTCCCGCACCGGCGCTTTCGTCCCGCGTCGTTTCCACCATCGGCTGTCCCGGCTGTCGCACGACCCAAGAGCTGATTCGCATTCGCCTCCTCCGCACGCTCAAACAGGGACAAGACGCCCCTCGCACCTGTCTATTGCGGATGCACTCGACTCGTCAATGAGTCGTTTGGCTCTGCCCCTCTTTTGCCCGGGGCGCCGCGGCCGGCTATCGGACCGGGCCCAGGAGCGAGTCGTGGTGGTCCAGGATCAGAGATCGCAGATAGGGGGAGATCTCCTCCTGGCTGCCGAAGCCCGCGGCCTTGGCGGCGGTCGCCGACTTTTCGTTGGGAGTGTCGTCGCGTTCAGCGTAGTGCTTCCAACCCCGGTACCAGCCGATGGTGAACGAATCCCAGGAGGCTCCCAGTTCCCGGACGAAAATGGCGGTTTGAGGGCGACCGAGCAGACCCGCGTAAGCGTTCTCCATCTCCCGTTCTTTCAACAGTTCCGCCCGCTTGCCGGCGAGGGCGTGGAACATCTCGGCGTGGTACAGGTTCGCCTCGCGGAAGCCGGGCAGGGCGTCGATGTCCGGGCCCCGCACGAACTCGTCTTCCTGCCAGGCGACGAGCCCTTCGGGGGCGAGGGTCAGGGCTCCAGGGTCCTTGAGGGCCTGGGCGTAGCTCGCCACCGGCTGGAGAACCATCAGGTCCCAGTGATCGCCCTGAGCGTGGCGCAGCACGAGGGCCTTCGAATCCGCCGCCGCGAGGCCGGTTGTCTTCAGCGCCGCGATCAGGTCGAGCAGCCGGCCCGGGGCCGCGCGCAGCAGCGTGGTGCGGTAGAGCACGTCGCCGCGCAGGGACTGGGCCTGAACCGCGGGGCCGATGGTCACCAGCACGAGGGAGAGGAGGAGGAGTCGCTTGATCATCATGGGTCCTTATTGTTTGTCCAGATCTTCGATGGTGGCCGCACTGGGCC
>JAQBHL010000236.1:0-2807 GCA_032127745.1 Acidobacteriota bacterium | reverse complement strand
GGATGCGTGCGTTTGGGTTGCGCGTTCTGCTGGTGGATGGATCGACGAGCCAGGCGGCCGACACGCCGGCTAACGCGGAGACGTTTGGGCGCTCACGGAATCCAGAACTCCTGACATAGAGGCATCACGATTTGTCCGCTTTTGGTGTGTTTTTAGGTATGGCGAGGTCGAAGTGGAGGCGGAGTTTGGTGCCGGGAAAAGTGGTGGGGACGGTGTTGAGTTCTTCGCAGAGGGCGGCGAGCACGCGTGTACGGTGGGCCGAACTGAGGGGCATGACCCGGACGGTGAGTTCGGTGCTGGAGAGTTCCAAATCGGCGGACGAGGCGAGGATGGACTGGACAAGGGTGCGGCCCTCATCTTCGGCTCTGCGGTAGTGGGGTTGGATGAGGCGGACGAGGTCGCTTTCGGCCTGATAGGCGACCATTTTGAAGAGACTGGAGAGGTGTTTTTGTTCGGCGGCGAGGCGCACGACTTCGCCGTGGGTGGCCTGCGCTACGGGCACCCGCCGGGGTAAGGATGATCGTTGTTTTTCGAGTTGGTCGCAGCGTACTTGGGCTTGGCGGAGTTGGCGGGTGAGCGGGGCGTGGGCGATTTTGAAGCCGCGCATGGTACGTCTGCGCGTTTCGGCATTGTTGAAGGCGGCGGCGCCATATTGCGCCTTCAGGGTTTCGAGGATCGCGCGTTCGGCGTGCAAGCGTGCATCCAGAGCTTGCCATTCGGGGTTGGGCACGTCGCGGTCTGGACGGTCGGGTTCCGCGTTGTATTCCAAGAGCGCATCGAGCGCGTATTCCTCTCGCAGGTACTTGAAGAAGTTCTCCTGTTGCCAGCGTTCGAACATGCGATGCGCGACCTCCAAAGCCGACAGATCGCGACGACTGGTGACGATGGGGGTCTGGTGACCGTCATCGGAAAGCCGCGTGACTTGGCGTAGACGCAGACGTCCCTTGAGCAGGCACACACCCTGGTCGGCCAATCGGTAACTCACGGATTGACCCTCGATTTGACCGGTATGCACCCGGAAATGGGTCTTGGGGATACGAGGGCTGTGGCCCTTGCGGTAGGTCAGGATATCGAAGCCAGCGGCGAGCATGTCGACGAAGAGTTTTGGGCTCCACCCGCCACGGTCGAAGACGATCGTCAGTCGTCGTTCTCCGACGAGGGGACGTATTTCGGCCATGAGCGCCGGGAGCATTTTCACCAAGCCGGCATTGGCCTCTGCGGTCACAACAAAGAGCGGTTCCCCGTGGATGTCATTGACCCAGTAGTCGGTGGTGGCGGGCATGGACAGACGCATCCGCGCCACGTGTGCCTTGGGGATGGCGTGTTGCCCGTGATAAACGCGCACGTGCCCGTCGACATAGAGGAAGCCCATGGCTTTTCCGCGTGCGGCGGCACGGTGTTGGGCCAAGGCGCGTCCAAAGGGTACGGCCTGCCCCCGTGCGGCCAAGTGTGCAAGTTTACGGCGCAGGGTCTTTACTTCGGGCGCGCGATCAAGGCCCAAAATGCGGCCGAGGTCTTGGGGTGGATGCTCTTTGAGGTTTTCGGGCCGTCGAATGCGCAAGAGGGCCATGAGCAGCAGACTCATGACGGTGGTACGCAGGCCGAAGAAGGCCGGTCCGATGGAACCGAACGTGTTGCGAGCGCAGTCTAGGACGCCACTGGAGAGCAGCGCCGGGAGTGCCAGCAACACACCCGCGCCGGAAACGCGTTGGGCGGACTGGAAGAGTGGTGCGGCGTCATCCAACCAACCCATGCAGGCCAGCACGCGGTCGATGGACCGGTGGGTGGGGTCGGTATCGAGCGAGAAAGGTAACTCCATCTCGCCAAAAGCGGACAGGTTTGGGTCCGCAGCGGCCGGTGCTGGTGAGCCCTGTGCTTCCTCTGGCGGTGACGAAAAAGCGGACAGGTTTGGGTCCGCAGCGTGTGGTCCGAAAGATGGAGGGGTTGGAGGAGGCTCTTCGAACGGCAGCAGGGGGTCAAGAGGCAGAGGACTCTTCCATCCCAAGCGGCGGAGACGTTTGCGCACGGCCTTCTCGCAGAGGCCCAGATGCTCGGCCATCCGGCGATTGGACCAGCCCTTGGCCTTAAGCCGGTTGAGTTGCCGTGCGACAGAAACCGATACGCGCGTGCGTCCCTTGGGGAACCCGCTGGTGCGTCCAAGTGCGGCCAGTCCGCCTGAGGCGTAACGATCCTGATGACGGCGAACGGTCCGCGAGGAGCAATCGAAGGCGCGGGCCACATCGTTCTGGTCCGCCCAGCCTTGCTCCACCAAGTTGACCATGGCGAAGGCTTCGGCCATGCGGTCGTCAACGCTGTACTGGCTGACGACCATGCCGTTCACGATAACGAGCCGGAATCCCTCCCGAGTCCGAAGGATGCAGCGCTCGTTGACCGTCACGACGCCCGCTGGGCGTTCGATCTCGGGGAACAGCTCACCCGTCGATTCAGTAGTGCTCATGCCCCCATTTTGGGGCATCCGCCTTCGCCGAAAAAGCGGACAGGTTTAGGTCCGCACCGCTCACCAACCCAAAAACGAATTTCCCATAGCAGAAACCCGTGCCTCTATGTCAGGAGTTCTGGATTCAGTCGCGTGATGGCGACGGGAATCAGGCGGTACTCGCGAAGCGAATCGTCGCTAAGGGGATTCGAATCGTAGCCGGCCTTTTTCAGATTCTGTTCGGTGAACTCGTCCTCGTTGGCGACAATGATCCCGGACGGTTCCAGGTTCGGCAGCGAAACCTTCAAGGCGGCCGGGTTCATGGCCACGAGAACCTGCGCGTCGTCGCCCGGTGTGCGGACTGTGCGGT